>NZ_JAAKVA010000023.1:0-57087 GCF_049175415.1 Aeromonas sp. 600527
TTCTGACCATCTTCCACGTTGCTGGTCGTGCCCTTGAGCTCAACCGCCTTGGCTTCCGCCACCGACAGGTTGCCATCACCAATCGCCGCCAGGTTGATGCCCGGCAGGTCAGTATCCACCTGATAGCCTTCCTTGTCGGTCGCAGTGGCGCTGTTGCCCGCCACGTCGGTGCTGGTCACGCTGGCATCGATGGTGCGGTCGCCATCGGTCGCCAGGTCGCTGCCCGCCACCAGGATGGTGAAGCGGCCATCGGCATCCACAGGACCGGTGAACGATTTACCGTTGACGGTCAGGGTGACGATGTCCCCTGCCTTGAACTCGCCCGTCACGGTGCCGCTGACCGGGATCTGCTGACCCGCTTCGGCGGCGTTGATGACGTCGTCGGCGGTGATGTCGGCATCCAGGGTGATGGCCAGGTCAGGGGCCTTGCTATCAACACTACCATCGTCGGTAGAGGTACCTGTGTTGCCGGCCGGATCGGTGATGCTGGCCGTCACCTTATAGCTGCCTTCGGCCAGCGGAGTAGTGACATCTACGCTGTAGCTGCCACCAGGTTGTACCGTGGCGGTCAAATTTTGCTGGTTACCATTGGCATCGGTCACGACCAGAGTGACCGTGCTGCCAGCAGGTGCATCCGTAGTACCCGTGATGGTCGGGGTGGTGTCATTGGTATTGTCAGGTGCATCAACAGTAATCACTGGAGCGGTTACATCCACACTGCCATCATCAGTTGCACTGCCGGTATTCCCCGCAGGATCGGTCACTGTGGCGGTGACGGTATAAGAACCCTCGGCCAATGGGGTGACCACATCCACGGTGAAGGTGCCATTAGGTGTGACAATAGCGGTCAGGGTCTGCTGATTGCCGTTAGCATCGGTCACCACCAGGGTCACCGTGCTGCCAGCAGGCGCATCCGTGGTTCCGGTCAGGGTCGGTGTGGTGTCATTAGTGTTATCTGGCGCAACAACGGAAATGGTGGGTGGAGTCAGGTCAAATACTTCATCCTCGCCAGCAGCACCAAGCGGTGGCTCGCCATTGGTGTTGTAAGTGGTATCGAAGGTCGCTTCGGCAATGGTTGCGGAGCCGGTACGGTCGATGGTGACAAAACCGCCGTTGCCACTGGCTCCGGCGACACCACCAACCCCGCCACCACCGGCAGCAGGTGCACCGCCTGCGGCGGAGGCTTCAAAGGCCCGGGTCGGGTCAGCGCCACCCAAAATGGCTTCTTGCAGGGCACTGATATCATCGGGTGTGCCTGCGGCACTGTTTTGCGCCAGCTGGGAAGCATCTTCCTCTTCGGCAGGCTCACTCTGTTCGCTGGCCGGTTGCACATTGAAAGAGTGTCCGCCGCCCATGAAACTGGCGCCATCCGGCGACATGATCACCGCCCCTTTCGGCAGCACATCCCCTTCCACCAGCAACTTGCGGCTACCATCTGCAGCCACCTGATAAACTTGACCTTTGAGCTGGGTGACGGTTACGCCCTGTTCCAGAGTAACGGAATTGGTAATCATGTTCTCTCCTGAATCCTGATTTGCATGCAAAAAGCCACAGCCTACTCTGCACAGAGAGAGAGCAAATAACCAGTTCGAAAATTCGAAAGAATAGACTGATTTGAGGCTGGACCGTTCAGCCAGGCTGAAGGGTGGCGAGGGGATTACCGAAAAATAAAAACTAAAATTATCAATACATTACATTATCATGACAGGAGCATGACAAGGCATGCTCCTGTCCGGTTTAACCCTATGCACCGGCCCAGAGGATGATGGCCAGCAGTTGCGGCGAGATGATCCGCAAGAACATCACCAGCGGGTAGACAGTGGCATAGGAGAGCGCACTGGCACCACTGGTCGGGTGCATGGCGTTGGCAAAGGCCAGCGCGGGAGGATCTGTCATGGAGCCGGCCAGCAAGCCGCACAGGGTCAGATAGTTCATCTTGCCATAGAGACGTGCCAGCACCCCGACCACCAGCAAGGGGATCAGGGTAATGGCTGCCCCATAGAGCATCCAGGAGGGGCCATCACCGTTGATCAGGGTATCAACGAAACCCGCCCCCGACTTGAAGCCGACCACCGCCAGAAACAGCACGATGCCGATCTCCCGCAGCGCCAGGTTGGCACTGGGGGGCATGAACCAGTAGAGCTTGCCGATGCTGCCGATCCGCGACAGGATCAGCGCCACCACCAGCGGCCCACCCGCCAAGCCGAGCTTGAGCGCGGCCGGGAAGCCCGGCAGATAGAAGGGGATGGAGCCAAGCAGCACGCCAAGACCGATCCCGATAAATACCGGCAACATCTGCACCTGTTGCAGTTTTTGCTGCACGTTGCCGACCACATTGGTCACCGCTTCGATGGCATCGAGGCGCCCAACCAGGTTGAGAATATCGCCAAACTGCAGGCTGGTCTGGCTGGTCGGCACCAGTTCGATACCGGCCCGGTTTAGGCGCGAGATCACCACGTCATAACGCTGTTTGATGTCAAGATCGCGGATCTTCTTGCCCAGCACTTGCTCGTTGGTCACCACTACCCGCTCCACCCTCAGGTCGGTACCGCGAGTCGATAGGGAGGTGTCGACCTCTTCTCCCAGCACCAGCAACACCTTGTGCAAGGCATGTCGCTCACCAACCAGGTGGAGCAGGTCGCCCAGCTCGATACGGGAATCAGGGCGCGGCACCATCAGCTCGTCGCCACGCTTGAGGCGTGAGCAGATGACATCAGACTCGTCGAGACTCGGGATCTCGCTCAGCATCAGGCCATGCATGTTTGGGTTGCGTACCGCGATGTTGATGGTCTGCAGGCTCTCCTTGGTTTTACCTGTCTGCAACTCGAACTGGGCGGCTTCATCGTCAATCTTGATGCGAAAGAAGACCCTGACCAGCCACATGGTGAGCAAAATGCCGCAGATGCCGAATGGATAGGCCACTGCGTACCCCATCCCCATCAGCCCGGTTGACCCATGAGGAGCTCCCAGCTCCGCCAGGATCTGCTGACCCGCACCGAGGGATGGCGTATTGGTCACGGCACCGGAGAAGACCCCGAGGATCACCGGTAGCGGCACATCAAACAGTTGATGAAGTGCCGCCGCAACGATACACCCCAGGATCACCAGCAAAGCAGCAAAAGCATTGAGCTTGAGTCCGGAGCTGCGCAATGACGAGAAAAAACCGGGGCCGACCTGAATGCCGATGGTATAGACAAACAGGATCAGGCCAAACTCTTGAATAAAATGAAGTGTTTGCTCATCGAGCGCCAGCTCTGACACACCGGCAAAGTGACCCACTATGATGCCGCCGAACAGCACCCCCCCTATCCCCAAGCCAACGCCATAGACTCGCCAGTTTCCCAGCCAGAGTCCCAGCACTGCCACCAGCGACAACATGCTGATGGAAAGCGCGATTTCACTCATTTCGTGCATCCTTTGCGAATTGAACTGGCCCTAGCTTGTCAGCAAACTCAGTCGCCAACTGTGTGATACCGCACGAATTTATCCTTTTACGCGCTAAAAATACCAATTAAGGGCTAGTTGCAAGACGTTAGGCGACGTAGCCGTAAATGGCCATAAAGTGACAAACGCTGCCACCCAGCACAAAGAGATGCCAGATGGCATGGTTATAGGGGATCTGCTTGGCCACATAGAAGATGACTCCGAGGCTGTAGATAAGGCCGCCAAGCCCGAGCAGCAACAGCCCCTCACCGGCCAGATGGATGTAGAGCTGGTAGATGACCAGCAGCGACAGCCAACCCAGCATCAGGTAGGTAAAGAGCGACAACTTCTTGAAGCGGTTGATAAATACCAGCTTGAACACCACGCCAGCCAGCGCCAGGGCCCAGATCACCACCATCAATCCCTTCGCCAGCGGCGTGTCGAGTGCAACCAGCAGGAAGGGGGTATAGGTGCCGGCAATCAGCAGATAGATGGCGCAGTGATCAAACACCTTGCACCAGCGTCTGGCCCGCCCTTCCGCCATGCTGTGGTAGAGGGTAGAGGCGAGATAGAGCAATACCAAACTGCCGCCATAGAGGCTGTAGCTCACCAGCGCCTGCGTACCCTGTCCCCACCCCTTGATGAGCAGCAGCACCAACCCGGCAATACCCAGCAACAATCCCGCTCCGTGGCTCAGCCGGTTGGCCAGCTCTTCCCGGGGGGAGTAATCCATCACACCACTCATAACATTCACTCCGTCATCATTGGCGACACTCTACCCAGCGCCATTTCAGAGTACAAGTGTTCGCTTAAAAAATGGGGTGGCTGTCACCCGCCCCCCTTTGGTGTATGCTCTGCCGCCGATGCCCGACAGAAGCGGCATAGACACCTACCCCGGTGACCTGGTCTGGAGAACCTGATGAAGTTGACTGAGCTGTTTGCACAAGCGGATCCCGCCTTTGGCGAGGCGATGAGCACCTTGCTGGAGACCTTCCACCACTCCGACGACAGTCAGGCCCCCTACCAGCGCGACCTGTTCACCCATCAGCTCGACCAGTCCAGCATGCCCGCCAGCGGCTGCTCGACCGAAGCCTATCTCGCCCGGCTGGCCACCCTGGTACCCGGCGCCTCTCACCTCACCTCACCACGCTACATGGGTCATATGACGGCACCATTGCCGGCCTTCACTGCCGAGCTCTCCCGTCTGGTGGTAATGCTCAACCAGAATCCGATGAAGATGGAGTCCTCCCGCCTGCTCAGCTTTCTGGAGCGGGAGGTACTGGCCAAGCTGCACCGCCTCATCTACGGCATGGACGATGCCTTCTACGGCGAACAGATGCATGCCAAGGATGCCGCCCTCGGCGTCATGACCAGCGGCGGCACCATCGCCAACGTCACCGCCCTCTGGCTGGCTCGCAACCGCGCCTGCGGCGACAACCTGTTTGCCCTCTATGAGCAGGGCTATCGCGGCGCCGTCATTCTCGGTTCGCGGCTGATGCACTACTCCTTCGACAAGGGGATGGATCTGCTGGGACTGGGCGCCCGCAGCGTCTGGCGCCTCGAGACCGACGAGCAGAACCGGCTCAGTCTGGCGGCGCTGGAACAGGCGCTGATCCAGTGCAAAGAGCAAAAATTGAAAGTGCTGGCGCTGGTCGGTGTGGCGGGCAGCACCGACTTTGGCTCCATCGATCCCCTGCCGAAGCTGGCCGCCATCGCCGAGCGCGAGCAGATCCACTTCCACGTGGATGCCGCCTGGGGTGGCCCGACCCTCTTCTCTCCCCGCTATCAAGACCTGCTGGCAGGGATCGAGCGGGCCGATACCGTCACTCTGGATGGCCACAAACAGCTGCTGGTGCCACTCGGTACCGGCATGCTGCTCTGCCGCCAGCCCGACCTGATGATGGCGGTCAAGCGGGAGGCCCCCTACGCCATTCGTGCCACCTCGTTTGATCAGGGCCGCTTTACCTTGGAGGGCACCCGCCCGGCCAACGCCCTCTATCTGGACGCCGCCTTCCAGCTGTTCGGCCAGCAAGGCTATGCCGACCTCATCGAGGCCAACTACGACCGGGCCCGGCTGATGGCCGAGCTCATCACCAGCAATCCGGCCTTCGAGCTGATGTCTGCTCCGGTGATGAATCTGCTCTCCTATCGCTGCATCCCGCCCCATCTGCAGGGTAAGGTGCTGGATGAAGCGGCCAACGAGCAGATCAACGCCTTCAACGTAGCGCTGCAAAAAGCCCAGCGCACCGAGGGGCACAGCTTTGTCTCCCGTACCCAGCGCGCCGTGGTGCGCTACGGTGCCCAACCCCTCACCCTGCTGCGCGCCGTACTGCTCAACCCCCTGATTGAAGAGCGCCATATCCGCGACCTGCTGGCCGATCAGCAGCGACTGGGGCTCACCATTGCACGCCAACTGTTTGGCGACAGCGCGGAACCGGCGTAAAAATGAGCGGTCTTATTCATTTGCCGTTGTCCACCGTGCAGGTAGACTGAGCAAAATTTGCAGGCCATCTTTGAGGACTAGGCGTCAGAAATGAAGCAATTTATTGAATTTATTCCACTTATCGTTTTCTTTGCGGTCTACAAGTTCTACGACATCTACATGGCCACTGGCGCCCTGGTGGTGGTCACCGGTCTGCAGCTCGCCTATAGCTGGATCCGCTATCGCAAGGTCGAGAAGATGCAGCTATTCACCTTCCTGCTGGTCGGCTTCTTTGGCGGTCTCACAGTTTTCTTCCACGATGACACCTTCATCAAGTGGAAAGTGACCGTCATCAACGCCCTGTTTGCGCTGGGTCTGCTCATCAGCCGCTATGGCTTTGGCAAGAACCTGATCAAGCAGATGCTGGCCAAGGAGCTGCAGGCACCCGACGCCATCTGGGATCGGGTCAACCTCGGCTGGGCCGGTTTCTTTGCCGTCTGTGGCCTGCTCAATCTCTATGTGGCCTTCAACCTGCCGCAGGAGATGTGGGTCAACTTCAAGGTGTTCGGCCTGCTGGGGATGACGCTGGTCTTTACCCTGCTCAGTGGTGTCTACCTCTACCGCCACATTCCGGCGGATCAAAAAGAACAGCTGAAAAAATAACCATCATCAGAAAAGGATTGTCTCATGTGGTATCTCATCTACTCCGAAGATGTTCAGGGCAGCCTGCCGCTGCGCAAGCAGGTTCGCCCCGCCCATCTGGCTCGCCTGCAAGCCCTGCAGGATGAGGGGCGGCTGCTGACAGCCGGCCCCAACCCGGCCATCGATGCCGAGGATCCGGCCGATGCCGGCTTTACCGGCAGTACCGTCATCGCCGAGTTTGCCTCGCAGGCTGATGCCCAGGCCTGGGCCGATGCCGATCCCTATGTGGCGGCTGGCGTCTATGCCAAAGTGACCATCAAGCCGTTCAAGAAAGTCTTCTGACCCGAAGCGAATAGAGAAATAAAAAGGCCGGACTGGAAGTTCACTCCAGTCCGGCCTTTTTGTATCCCGATATCTCGTTTATGCCCTGGCCACAAACCAGGGGTTGAGGATATCTGGCTTGTTGTAGACAAGGGGTGAACCGTCGAGTTGGGTGACGCTGCCCCCCGCCCCCTCCAGCACCGCCTGCGCCGCGCCGGTATCCCACTCGCAGGTGGGTGCGAGGCGCGGATAGAGCTCGGCGCCCCCCTCGGCGATGATGCAGAACTTGAGCGAACTGCCCATGGAAACCAGCTCGATTTCACCAAAGGGAGCCAAGAAATCGAGGGTCTCCTGCGACAGGTGGTTGCGACTGCCCACCACCCGCCACGCCTCTCCTTCAGGATGAGGCCGGGTCTGGATCGACTCGCGCTTGCCACCAGCGATACGCCAGGCGCCTACGCCTTTGCCGCCATACCAGAGCTTGTCCAGCACCGGCGCATAAACCAGCCCCCAGCGCGGCCCCCCCTCTTCAATCAGTGCGATATTGACGGTGAACTCACCGTTGCGGGAGACAAACTCCTTGGTGCCATCGAGGGGATCCACCAGCCAGTAGCGTGACCAGCCGTGGCGCGCTGCCATCACCTCTGGCCCCGACTCCTCAGACAATACAGGGATGTCGGGAGTCAGCCGTGCCAACGCCTGCACTATCACCTCATGAGCCCCCTTGTCGGCCGCGGTCAGCGGACTCTCGTCGCTCTTGTACTCCACCGCGAAGGGCTGGCTGTAGATGGCCATGATGGCCGCCCCCGCCGCGCGGGCGACAGGTTCAAGTTCGGTGATCTCGGGGTGGTACATAACAGGCTCGTCCAGTGAGTGAGAAACCCAGTCTATCGCGTTTGTCATCAACCGCTTATAGCTGATTGCACTGGATTATATTGCCCCCGCAGCTCTTGTCCCGCGCTGCCATCGGCCGGTACCAGCAGCACTTCGATACCGGCATTGCGCAGGCCGGAAAGGATATCGGCAGGCACGGCATCGTCGGTGATCAAGGTGTGAATACGCAGGGTATCGATGATCTTGTGCAGGCTGCGCCGGCCAAACTTGCTGGAGTCGGTGACCACCACAATCCGCTCGGCCACCTGACACATGCAGCGGTTGAGGCGTGCCTCATCCTCATGATGGGTGCTGACGCCGCGATCCAGATCGATGCCATCCACCCCGAGAAACAGCATGTCAAAGTGGTAGTTTTGCAGGGACTGTTCCGCTTGCGCACCGTAGAAGGAGAGCGACTTGCGGCGCAGATGTCCACCCGTCATCAGCAGCTCCACCCCTTCTGCTTCGAGCAGTTCATTCGCCACGTTCATGCCGTTGGTCATCACCAGGATCTCCTGATGTCCCTTCAGATGACGCGCCACCTCCAGTGTTGTCGTCCCCGAATCGAGGATAAGGCGACAACCGGAGGGCACCAGGGTCGCCGCCAGCGCGCCGATCCGCTGTTTCACCGGAGTATTGAGCACACTCTTGTCGGCAATGGTGCGCTCCGGCACCGTCTGGCCCGGCTCGCACAACAGGGCGCCGCCGTAGGCGCGCACGGCCACCCCCTGCTTCTCCAGAAAGGCCAGATCGTTGCGGATAGTCACGGTAGAGACCTGATAGTGACTCGCCAGCTCGTTGACCTGAACGCTGCCATTGCTGCGCAGCTGCTGAATAATCCGCTCCCGCCGCTCGCTGGTTCCGAGCGCACCTTTTTCGCTTGTTTGCATAGTTCTTCTGCCGGAATGCTGTAGTGAAAGATCGCTTTCACTTCGTTACGTTTGCATATTAACGCTCAGCGAAGGTGTCAAATCAAGCCTTCATTAC
Source organism: Aeromonas sp. 600527 (assembly GCF_049175415.1). Taxonomy (NCBI): domain Bacteria; kingdom Pseudomonadati; phylum Pseudomonadota; class Gammaproteobacteria; order Aeromonadales; family Aeromonadaceae; genus Aeromonas; species Aeromonas sp. 600527. The sequence continues at coordinate 8,669 of NZ_JAAKVA010000023.1, forward strand.
GCTTTACCACCACTCTCATCACCTTTCCCTACTATTCAAATACTTTCGATACCTTTCTTTTTGTGATCCCTTTCAAGATCTAACGACTCTTTTGTTTCGTTTTCTTTTCCTCACCACTACCGTAAAGAAAAGAAATCGAAAGAATATTTCCATACGCAGCAACCAAGGGACATCAAAATGAAATCCATGCTGGCACTGGTCGAAAGACATAAACAGGGAGAACAGACCGGGATATACGCCGTCTGCTCCGCTCACCCGCTGGTGCTGGAGGCCGCGCTGCGGCTGGCCGCCGAAGGAGATGAGCTGCTGCTGGTCGAGGCCACATCCAATCAGGTGGATCAGTTTGGCGGCTATACCGGCATGACCCCCGCCGACTTTCGCGATCGTCTCTACGAGCTGGCGGCACAGTGTCACTTTCCGGCGCAGCGCCTCATTCTGGGGGGAGACCATCTGGGTCCCAACCGCTGGCAGGGGGAACCGGCCGAGCAGGCCATGGCCCATGCCGGGAATCTCATCGCCAGCTATGTCGCGGCCGGGTTCAAGAAGATCCACCTCGACTGCAGCATGTCCTGTCAGGGCGATCCCGTTCCCCTGACCGACGAGCTGGTCGCAGAGCGGGCGGCACGGCTGGCGCAGATCGCCGAGCAAACCTGTCTGGCCACTTTTGGCGAGAGCGATCTGGTCTATGTGATTGGCACCGAGGTGCCGGTGCCGGGCGGTGCCCATGAAGATCTTGCCGAGCTGGCGGTCACCACGCCGGAGGCAGCGCGCCATACCCTCGAGGCCCATCAAGAGGCCTTCAGCAAGGCGGGGCTAGCCCATATCTGGCCGAGGGTGATCGGTCTGGTGGTGCAACCCGGTGTCGAGTTTGACCATACCCGTGTCATCGATTACCGGCCCGAAAAAGCGGCTCCCCTTAGCCGGATGATCGAAGCCTATCCCCACATGGTGTTCGAGGCTCACTCCACCGATTACCAGACTCCCGAGGCCTACCGCCAGCTGGTACGCGACCACTTTGCCATTCTCAAAGTCGGCCCAGCCCTCACCTTCGCCCTGCGCGAAGCGCTGTTTGCCCTTGCCGCCATCGAGGAGGAACTGGTGGTTGCCAAGGCCTGTTCAGGTCTGCGCAAGGTGATGGAAGAGACTATGCTGGAGCGCCCCGACTTCTGGCGTAGCCACTACCAGGGCAGTGCCAACGAGTGCCGACTGGCCCGTGGCTACAGCTATTCGGATCGCATTCGCTACTACTGGCCCGATAGCCGGGTCGATGAGTGCTACGCCAGATTGCTGGCCAATCTGGCGGCGGAGCCCATCCCGCTCCCCCTGCTGAGCCAGCATCTGCCCCTGCAGTATCGCAAGGTGCGTCAGGGCACGCTCTCGGCCAATCCCCATGACCTCATTATCGATCAGGTGCAGGAGGTGCTGCGGCACTACGCCAGCGCCTGCACTGCGGCCTCTCGCCGCCATTCCCAGCTCGACCCCGTTGTATAAGGAGTTGCAGACATGATCCTTGGTTATCCAGAAGAGATGTTGCGCAGTGCCAATGGCCTGGCGACTGCCCGTGAAATTCGCCAGCAACCCGCCACCTGGCGCGAGACCCTCGCCATGGTCGAGGAGTGCCGTCCTGCACTGACCCGTTTCCTGACCCCACTGCTCGCCCGGCAAGAGCTGCGCATTATCCTGACCGGGGCTGGCACCTCCGCCTTTGCCGGCCGGGCGCTCGCCCCCTATCTCTCGGCCCACCTGCATGCCCGGGTCGAGGCGATCGCCACCACGGATATCGTCACCGACCCGGCCGAGTATCTGGCCGAAGATTGCCCGACCCTGCTTATCTCCTTTGCCCGCTCCGGCAACAGCCCCGAGAGCGTGGCGGCGGTCGAACTGGCCAGCCAGCTGCTCAGCCACTGCCACCATCTGGTACTGACATGTAACGGTGAAGGGGCGCTCTATCGCCGCTGCCAGCAAGATGCCCACTCTCTGGCCCTGCTGATGCCGCCCCAGACCAATGATCGCAGCTTCGCCATGACCAGCAGCCTGACCAGCATGATGCTGAGCTGTCTGGCTCTCTTTCTGCCAGAGCGGTTCAACCGCCAGCACTGCGAGCAACTGGTCGCTACCAGCGACGCCATTCTGGAGCAGGTTGCGCAGCGCGTACCGGCCTGGAACGAGCCGTTGCCCGAGCGGGTCATCTATCTTGGCAGCGGCAGTCTGCAAGGGGTGGCGCAGGAGGCGGCCCTCAAGCTGCTGGAGCTGACCGCCGGCCGTCTGGTCGCCATGTTCGATTCCCCCACCGGCTTTCGCCACGGCCCAAAATCGGTCGTCAACGAGCAGACGCTCATCGTGCTGCTCATCTCCAACGACCCTTACACCCGGCAATACGATCTGGATCTGCTGCGCGAGCTGCGAAGTGATGGCAAGGCTGCCCGGGTAGTTGCCATTGCTGACCAGCGCCATCCCGCCATCGAGGAGGGGGAGCACATCTACCTGCCCCACACCCTGCATGGCGACGATTCCCAGCTCGCCTTCTGCTACCTGCTCTATGCCCAGTACTACGCCTTCCATACCTCGCTGGGACTGGGGATCAGTCCGGACAATCCCTGCCCCACCGGTCAGGTCAACCGGGTCGTACAGGGGGTCAATATCTATCCGTTCCACCAAGAAGGAGTGCTGTGATGCCCAATATCGTATTGAGCCGGATCGATGAGCGTCTGATCCACGGTCAGGTCGGCGTCCAGTGGGTCGGCTTTGCCGGTGCCAATCTGGTTCTAGTTGCCAACGACGAAGTGGCAGAGGACCCCATCCAGCAGAACCTGATGGAGATGGTGCTGGCCGAAGGTATTGCGGTGCGGTTCTGGCCACTCCAGAAGGTGATCGACAACATCCACAAGGCGGCGGATCGCCAGAAGATCCTGCTGGTCTGCAAAAACCCAACCGATTTCAACACTCTGGTTCAGGGAGGTGTCCCCATCTCCCGGATCAACGTCGGCAACATGCATTACGCCGACGGCAAGCGTCAAATCCACAAGACCGTATCCGTGGACGAACAGGACATCACCGCATTTCGCGCCCTGCGGGACGCCCGTGTCGAGTGCTATGTCCAGGGCGTGCCGACCGAACCGGCACAGGACATTTTCAATTTGCTCTGATTAAGGACAATTGTGATGGAAATCAGTTTGTTACAAGGTCTACTACTTGGCATCCTGGCGTTTTTCGCCGGACTCGACCTGTTCAACGGTCTGACCCACTTCCACCGTCCCGTGGTGCTGGGGCCGCTGGTTGGCCTCATCCTCGGCGACCTGCCTACCGGTATTCTGGTGGGCGGTACTCTGGAGCTGGTCTGGATGGGGTTGGCCCCGCTAGCGGGGGCGCAACCGCCCAACGTCATTATCGGCACCATAGTCGGCGCCACCTTCGCCATCACCACCGGGGTCAAGCCGGATGTGGCGGTAGGGGTTGCCGTTCCCTTCGCCGTTGCCGTGCAGATGGGGATCACCTTCCTCTTCTCGGTGATGTCGGGGGTGATGTCCCGCTGCGATCGCATGGCCGAAGCGGCTGACGTGCGCGGTATCGAGCGGGTCAATTACCTGGCACTGCTGGCGCTGGGCACTTTCTACTTCCTCTGTGCCTTCCTGCCCACCTACTTCGGGGCCGAACATGCCAAGGCGGCCATCGACGTGCTACCTGCCCGCCTCATCGACGGCCTCGGCGTTGCTGGCGGCATCATGCCCGCCATCGGTTTTGCCGTGCTGCTCAAGATCATGATGAAGAACGTCTATATCCCCTACTTCATCCTCGGTTTCGTCGCTGCCGCCTGGCTCCAGTTGCCGGTGCTGGCCATCGCCGCCGCCGCGCTGGCCATGGCCCTGATCGACTTCATGCACACCCCCACCCCGCAAGCTCGTCCTGTTCAGGAGGAAACCGAAGATGGCATCTAACAACACAGCTGCGCGGATCATCTCCAGCGCCGAACCGCACAATACCCGGCCACAATCCGACGACACCTATGAAGATCAGCAGCTTGGCGCCGAGCTGACCAAGCAGGATATCAACCGCTTTGCCTGGCGATCCCTGCTGCTGCAGGCCTCCTTCAACTATGAGCGGATGCAGGCCTCCGGCTGGCTCTATGGATTGCTGCCGGCACTGCAGAAGATCCACACCAATCCGCGGGATCTCTCCCGGGCGATGAAAGGGCACATGGGTTTCTTCAACACTCACCCCTTCCTGGTCACCTTCGTGATGGGGATCGTGCTGGCGATGGAGCGCTCCAAGCAGAACGTCAACAGCATCCAGAGCACCAAGATTGCCGTCGGTGCACCACTCGGCGGGATCGGCGATGCCATGTTCTGGCTCACCCTGCTCCCCATCTGCGGCGGCATAGGGGCAGATCTGGCGCTGCAAGGCTCCATCATGGGTGCCGTGGTCTTCTTCCTGCTGTTCAACGTGGTCCACTTCGGCCTGCGTTTTGGTCTGGCGCACTACGCCTACCGCATGGGGGTAGCGGCCATTCCGGTCATTAAGGCCAACACCCGCAAGGTGGGCCATGCCGCATCCATCGTCGGTATGACGGTGATCGGCGCACTGGTCGCCACCTATGTGCGTCTTGGCACCACACTGGAGATCACTGCCGGTGATGCAGTCGTCAAACTGCAGGCGGATGTGCTCGACAAGCTGATGCCCGCCTTCCTGCCGCTGCTCTACACCCTGGCGATGTACGCCCTGATCCGCAAAGGCTGGAGCCCGCTGCGCCTCATCGTCATCACGGTGGTACTCGGTATCGTTGGCAAGTTCGCCGGTTTCCTCTAATCCGGAGCCGGCAGCAAGCCGGCCCCCTTTGCAGTAAAGGAACAGACTATGTTGGGCATCATCATTTGTGGTCATGGCGGTTTCGCCAGCGGTCTGGAGCGCGCCATGCTGCAGATCCTCGGCGAACAGGACGCGGTTATCGCCATCGACTTTCCCGAGAGCTCCACCACCGCCCTGCTGCAGGCACAGTGCGAAGCGGCGCTGGCAGAGGTCGACAAGGGGGATGGCGTGGTTTTCCTGACGGACCTGCTCGGCGGCACCCCGTTTCGGGTCGCCTCAACCCTCTCACTGCACCAGCCAGAGCGGGAGGTTATTACCGGTACCAACCTGCAACTGCTGCTGGAGATGGCGCTGGAACGCGATGGCCTCAGCGCCCGTGAATTCCGCCAGCAGGCCCTTGATTGCGGCCACCGGGGTCTCACCTCGCTGGCAGATGAGATGGGTAAAGAGCGTCAGGCAGATGTCGCTCTCGTTGAGGAGGGCATCTGATGGCCTCACGGATCCGTGCCCGTCGCCTGCTGACCGAACAGGGTTGGCTGGAACATCAGGAGCTGACCCATGAAGGGGGCATCATCACCGCCATCGCTCCCATCACGGATGGCGATCCGGCGCGAGATGTCGAGCTGCTGGTACCCGCGCTGATCGACGGTCATGTCCACGGCGGTGCCGGTGTCGATGTCATGGATAGCGAGGACAATGCCTTGGCTACCTTGTCGATGGCCAAGGCGGCAGAAGGGGTCGGCGCTTTTCTTGCCACCACGGTCACAGCCCCACTCCCCGAGATAGAGCAAGCCCTTGCCCGCATTGCCGATGGCGTTGCCCGCGGCATGCCGGGCGCAGAGCTGCTCGGCTGCTATCTGGAAGGCCCCTACTTCACGCCGGACAACAAGGGCGCCCACGATCAGGCGCTGTTTCGGGAGCTGGATATAGCCGAACTGACCCACCTGCAACAGCTGGCGCGCGGCAGCCTGAAGGTGGTCGCACTGGCACCGGAAAAGCCCAACGCCATCGCGGCCATTCACCATCTTGCCGCAAACGGCATACGGGTGATGCTGGGCCACTCGGCGGCGGATCACGACACCACCATGACAGCGCTGGCGGCGGGCGCCTCCGGGCTGGTGCACTGCTTCAACGGCATGCGCGGCCTGCACCACCGCGAACCCGGCATGGTCGGTGCGGGTCTTGTCCATCCCGCAGCCTGGCTGGAGCTGATCGCCGATGGCCATCATCTCCACCCGAGCGTGCTCAAGCTCTGTCACTGCTGCGCTGGCCAGCGCCTGCTCTTGGTCACCGATGCGATGCGCGCTGCCGGTATGCCCGACGGTCACTATCTGCTTGGCAACTATCGGGTCGAGATGAAAAACGGCGTGGTACGCACTGAAACCGGCGGTCTGGCGGGCAGCACCCTCACCCTGCTTGGCGCCGTACGCAACATGGTGCAGCTGGCGGATGTGCCGCTCGATGAAGCCATCGCAATGGCCTCGCTGGCACCAGCAAAGATGCTCGGCATTGCCGATCGTCTCGGTTCACTGGCAGTTGGCAAACAGGCCAACCTGCTCGCCCTCACCACTGAACTCATTCAACAACACATCTGGGTGGCTGGCCGGGAGATAAATCCGACCCAGCTCTCCTCCCTTTTCTCAGGATCTCGCGTCAATCAGGACGCTCAGGAGTCACTATGTATCTGATCTCTTCCCATGAAATGCTCAAAGATGCCCAGCGCCGCGGCTACGCCGTACCGGCTTTCAACATCCACAACCTGGAAACCGTGCAGGTGGTGGCTCGCACCGCCGCTCGCATGCGCTCTCCGGTGATCTTGGCTGGCACCCCGGGCACCTATCGCCATGCCGGGGTCGAGTATCTGGTCTCCATCTGTCAAGCCGCCGCCCATGAGTACCGTATCCCGCTGGTGCTGCATCTGGATCACCACGAAGACGAGCAGGACATCCACTACAAGGTCGAAGCGGGTATTCGCTCCGCCATGATCGATGCCTCGCACTTTCCGTTTGAAGAGAACATCGAGAAGGTGCGCAGCGTGGTGACCTTCTGCCACCGCATGGGCGCCAGCGTCGAAGCGGAGCTGGGCCAGCTGGGCGGTCAGGAAGATGACCTCATCGTCGATGCCGCCCATGCCAAATTTACCGACCCGCTCAAGGCGGCCGAGTTTGTCCGCCGTACCGGTATCGACTCGCTGGCGGTGGCCATCGGCACCGCCCACGGCCTCTACAAGGAGGAGCCCCGCCTAGACTTCGCCCGCCTCGCCGCCATTCGCGAGCAGGTGGATATTCCGCTGGTGCTGCACGGCGCCTCCGGCGTACCGGAAGCCGATGTGCGTCGCTGCATCGAACTCGGGATCTGCAAGGTCAACGTTGCGACCGAACTGAAGATCGCCTTCGCCGATGCTATGAAAGCCTTCCTTGGCTCCCATCCGGATGCCAGCGACCCGCGCCAGTATCTGGTGCCCGCCATGGCCGCCATGGAGGAAGTAGTCGAGGCGAAAATCCGTATGTGCATGAGCAATAACAAGATTTGATAACAATAAAATTACGGTAACAGGTCTGGGAGATAATAATGATGGCTCGCGCATCCTTGCGAAATAAGGTATGGGAATTTGCCCAGAGTTTGGGGAAAACATTTATGTTTCCCGTCTCTCTGATGGCATTCATGGGATTACTGCTGGGGGTGGGATCATCCATTACCAGCCCCTCCACCATAGATAATTTTCCTTTTCTTGGTGGGGAATATACCCAGCTCGTCTTCAATCTGGTGGCAACCGTAGGCAGCTTCGGCTTTACCTATCTGCCCATCATGTTTGCCATCGGTATTCCGATGGGATTGACCGAAAAGAACAAGGGTGTCGCGGCCTATTCCGGTTTCGTCGGATATATGGCGATGAATATCGGGATCAACTTCTATCTCGCCAGTACCAATCAACTGGCTTCGCCGGAAAATATCAAACTGGCGGGGCAAGCCATGGTAATGGGGGTTCAGACCCTCTCCATGGGTGTGCTGGGTGGCATAGTGTCGGGGATCGTGACCTACTTCATCCATCGCCGTTTCTATAACCTCAAACTGCACGACGCCTTCTCGTTCTTCAGCGGCCTGCGCTCCGTGCCCATTATCACTGTGCTGGTCATGTCGCTGATCGGTCTCGCCATGCCGCTCTTCTGGCACTATGTGGCGCTCGGTATTACTGCGGTCGGCAACATGATCATCTCTGCCGGCTCTTTTGGTGCCTTCCTCTACGGGGTGGCCATCAACCTGCTCAAACCGCTCGGTCTGCACCACATCATGCTGGCCATGGTGCGCTTTACCCCGGCAGGCGGTACCGAGCTGGTCAATGGCGAAACCATCTCCGGCGCTCTCAATATCTTCTTCGCCCAGTTGAAAGCGGGTGAACCCATCAGCCCGGCAGCAACCGCCTTCCTGTCGCAAGGGTTTATGCCGACCTTTATATTCGGTCTGCCTGCCGCGGCGTTAGCCATGTATATGGCAGCCACGCCCGGCAATCGAACCAGAATCAAGAGCCTGATTATCTCCGGAGTACTGGTCTCTATCGTGACCGGTATTTCCGAACCCATCGAATTCCTGTTTCTGTTTGTCGCACCGGTACTCTATCTGTTCCATGTCTTTATGACCGGCGCCGCGCTCTTTGTGGTGGCCATGTGTGGCGTCACCATCGGCAATACCGATGGCAGTGCACTCGACCTGCTTATTTTCGGCATCATGCAGGGTTGGCAAACCAAGTGGTATCTGATTATTCCCATTGGCCTTATCTGGTCTGCCATCTATTTCACCGTCTTCTACTGGTACATCAAGAAATATGACATCAAGACCCCCGGCAGGGATGAAGTCGATGATCTCCAGATTGCGAAACACGACCCGGCCGTGATCCTGAGTGCCCTCGGTGGCAAGGAGAATATCGTCAGCCTGGACAACTGCGTCACACGGCTGAGACTGGTGGTACACGATATGGGCAAGCTGCAGGAGAAGATCCTGAAACAGGCTGGCGCCCTCTCCGTCGTCAAGATCGACGAGCACAGCGTGCAGGTCATCATTGGCGCTCAGGTTCAAACCGTGAAGGATAATCTCGATGCTCTCCTGTAAAGATCGGGAGGCCCTGCGCCTCCCAACCCCCTCTGCCGACTTGCAACCCTCCCGTTTCGACGAGTTGGCAGATCGCATCAGCGACAAATGCCGCAAGTGGGATATGAAAGTGATCGAGAGCCGCTTTGGCCCCGTTCCTGCAGACAGCATTCCCATGTGGATTGCCGATATGGATTTCAAATCACCGCCGGCTGTGGCTCGCAAGTTCAGCGAAATCATCAGCTGGGGCACCTTCAGCTACACCCACTGCATCGATGATTTCTACGAGGCGGTCATCAACTTCCAGGCCCGCCACCACAAGGTCGCGGTGGAGCGGGAGTGGATCACCCTCTCCTATGGCACCGTCTCTACCCTGCATTACACGGTGCAGGCATTCTGCCAGCCGGGTGACAGCATCATCATGAACACCCCTGTCTATGATCCCTTTGCCAAGGCGGCCGAAAGGCAGGGGGTCAAGGTTGTAGCCAACCCGTTAGCCCTGAACAAAGGGCGATACCGGATCGATCTGGCGAAGCTGGAGGAGCAAATCATTGGCCACAAGCCCAAAATCTATTTTCTCTGCTCACCCCACAACCCGTCGGGCAGGATCTGGAGTCAGGCCGAACTGGAAGCCGTTGCCGACATCTGCCTGCGCCATCAGGTGTTGATGATGGTCGATGAAGTGCATGCCGAGCACATCATCCATGGCGAATTCATCTCATTTCTGGCGCTGGAGGAGCGTTACCGCAACAACATGATGCTGATGAGCTCGCCCAACAAGGCATTCAATCTGGGCGGATTGAAAACCTCCTACAGCATCATTCCAAATCCGCAGATCAGAAGTCGGTTCAGAGCTCGCCTTGAGCAGAACTCCATCACCTCTCCCAACGTATTCGGGCTCTGGGGAATTATCACCGCCTATAACGAGTGCGATGAATGGCTGGCCGACTTGAATCTCTATCTGAGAGAAAACTACACCCTTCTGGCGCGCTACTTCAGGGAGAACCTGCCCGACTTCCAAGTCATGCCGATGGATGCCTCCTATCTGGTCTGGGTCAATACCAAAGGGAGCGGAATGAGCGCAAGCGAGGTGACCCGCAGGTGGGCAGTCGAAGCGGGGGTCATCATCGAAGATGGCTCCCACTACGTCAGCGATGGCGAAGAGTATGTGCGGATCAACATAGGCACCTCCCGCCAGCTGCTCGGTGAGGCGCTGCAGCGTCTGGGAAAATGGGCACAGCAGCAGGTCTGACGGCTGTCGATATTCCCATCGGCAGAAACAACAAAAGGGACGCCATGGCGTCCCTTTTGTTTCATATGGCCACTGTGCGTTGCCAGTGCCCGAACCATCAGATCCCCTGACGGGCTTCCTGCATCAGCAGACGCATATCGCTCACGGCCTTGGCCAGACCGTCGAAGGCGGCGCGGCCGATGATGGCGTGGCCGATGTTGAGCTCATAGAGCTCGGGGATGGCGGCGATGGCCTTGACGTTGTGGTAGTGCAGACCGTGGCCGGCATTGACCTTGAGCCCCTTGCCAGCGGCATAGGAGGCACCGGCGGCGATACGCTTGAACTCGGCATTGCGCTCGGCATCTGTGGTGGCATCAGCGTAACGGCCGGTGTGGATCTCGATAAAGGGGGCGCCACTCTCGGCAGCTGCATCGATCTGGATGGGATCGGCGTCGATAAAGAGGGATACCTGAGCCCCCACCGCGGAGAGACGGGCAACGGCATCAGTCACCTTGGCCAGCTGACCGGCCACGTCCAGACCGCCCTCGGTGGTCACTTCGGTGCGCTTCTCCGGCACCAGACAGACGAAGTGAGGCTTGATGCGGCAGGCGATGCCGATCATCTCTTCGGTCACCGCCATCTCCAAATTCATTCTGGTCTGAATGGTCTGACGCAGGATCTCCACATCGCGGTCGGTGATGTGGCGGCGATCTTCTCGCAGATGCACTGTGATGCCATCGGCCCCGGCCTGTTCGGCCACGAAGGCGGCCTGTACCGGATCCGGATACTGGGTGCCCCGGGCGTTGCGCAGGGTGGCGATATGGTCGATGTTCACACCCAGATAGATTTCACTCATTGAGAACTCCTTGAAAGGCTTCATCTGTTGACTGCGCGGTCAGCGAATCACCCCGCGCCAATATCCGTATGTCTGTAATCTGTGTCAGCCTTGGATGCTGGCTTTGCGTTTTAAAAACAGCTCCCGGCTCTTTAACTGGCGTTTGCCCAGATAGGGTTGCAGCGCCAGTCGGCTGAAACGTTTGGCCGCCTGCAGCAAGGGAGGGGTATCGAAACGTCCCTCGGCAAAGGCGAGCAGGTGGGCACCGAGAAACAGGGTACGGGGATCCGGCGCCCGCTCGCAAGCAACAAAGCCCAATTCACGCTCGAAGCCATAGAGCAGGGTCGGCTCGATGGGCGACTCGTCATCCGCCGTGTACTCGAAATCCACCGCATAGCCGAGCGCCTGCAGCAGCAGAAACTCGAAGCGGCGCAGCGGCAGCTCAGGCGTCTCGCCATCGGCCAGCGCCATGATGGCACGGGCATAGGCATCGAACACCTCGGGGAACGGGGTGTGCGCTTCCAGCAGGTAGTAGACCAGCTCGTTGAGATAGAGACCGTAGAAGAGGCGATCGCCACCGAGACGCAGGGAGTGGTCGGGACATTCAACCTGGGTGAGATTCTTGAGATCCCCCTTGCCGCGCCAGGCGATGGTGAGCAGGGTAAAGGGTTGCAGCAGCCCCTTGAGAGGGGAGCGTGGCCCGCGAGAACCGCGAGCCACCAGAGTAAAGCGGCCACTATCCTGGGTAAAAACCTCGACCAGCTGGCTGGTCTCACGATAGGGCCGGCTATGGATTACGAAAGCCGGGGTCAGCAATCAGTCAGCGCCACTTAATCGTCACCGTAGCCAAGACTGCGCAGGGCGCGCTCGTCATCGGCCCAGCCGGATTTGACCTTGACCCACAGCTCGAGGTGCACCTTGTTCTGGAACAGCCGTTCCATATCGAGGCGCGCTTCGGTACCGATGGTCTTGATCTTCTCGCCCTTGTTGCCGATGACCATCTTCTTCTGGCCATCGCGCTCGACCAAAATGAGGCCGTGGATGTGATAGATACCGCTCTCTTCCACCTTGAAGCGCTCGATCTCCACCGTCACCGAGTAGGGCAGCTCCTCACCGGTGAAGCGCATCAGCTTCTCGCGGATGATCTCGGAGGCCATGAAACGGGAGGAGCGATCGGTCACGTAATCTTCCGGGAAGAAGTGGACGTTTTCCGGCAGCAACGGCTTGGCCCACTCGCGGATCTTCTCGACGTTGGTGCCCTTCTGGGCACTGATGGGCAGGATATGGGCGAAGTTCATCTGCTGGCCCAGCCACTCGAGGTGGGGCAGCAGCTCCTCCTTCTCCTTGACGTTGTCGATCTTGTTGACCGCCAGCACCACCGGGCACTTGAGATTGCGCAACTTGCCCAGCACCATCTCGTCATCTTTGGTCCAGTGAGTGCCGTCCACCATGAATACCACCATGGCCACGTCCCCCAGCGAACTGGTGGCGGCGCGGTTCATCAGGCGGTTGATGGCCCGTTTCTCTTCAATGTGCAGACCCGGGGTATCGACATAGATGGTCTGGTAGTTATCCTCGGTGTCGATCCCCAGGATCCGGTGACGGGTGGTCTGGGGTTTTTTCGAGGTGATGCTGACCTTCTGGCCAAGCAGCTTGTTGAGCAGGGTGGACTTGCCCACGTTGGGGCGGCCCACGATGGCGACAAAGCCGCAGTAGGTTGTATCTGTCATGACAGTTTTTCCAATGCTTGCTGCGCCGCGGCCTGTTCGGCCTTGCGGCGGCTGGTGCCGACCCCTTTGATCGGACCATCCAGACCTTCTACGTCACACTGGACGGTGAACTCCTGGTTGTGGGCTTCGCCCTTGACGTTGGTCACTGTATAGGTCGGCAGGGATTTGCGACTTCCCTGCAGAATTTCTTGCAGACGGGTCTTGGGATCCTTCTGCTCGATGCCCGGCTTGATCTCCTCCAGACGGCTGGTGTACCAGCCCAGCAGCAGAGTCCGTACTGTCTCGAGATCACTGTCCAGATAGACGGCGCCAATCACCGCCTCGACCGTGTCGGCCAGGATAGATTCACGGCGAAAACCGCCACTTTTCAGCTCGCCCGGCCCCAGGATCAGGTGATCCCCGAGGTCAAACTCGCGCCCCAGCTCGGCCAGGGTCTTCTCGCGCACCAGAGTGGCACGCATCCGGCTGAGATCCCCTTCCGCCGCTTGCGGGAAGCGGTGGAAGAGATCGTCGGCAATCACCAGACTCAAAATCGAGTCACCCAGAAATTCCAGTCGTTCATTGTGACGGGAACCGGCGCTGCGGTGAGTCAGCGCCCGGGTCAGCAGTTCCAGATCCGCAAAGACATGCCCGAGACGGGACTGCAGTCTGTTCATCTTGATATTCATTTACTTGATTCCGCCAATGCGGTTGAAGCGCACACCTGTCGGTACCCAACTTGGCAGCAGGGAGCCTTCTTCGCGCTCGAATTCAAAACTTATCCAGATAGCGACCGCCTTGCCGACCAGATTCTGCTCGGGCACAAAGCCCCAGAAGCGGCTGTCGGTGCTGTTGTCGCGGTTGTCGCCCATCACGAAATACTGGCCTTCCGGTACCACCCACTCGTCGGGGTAGGTGCCGGGCTGGCGATAGTAACGGCCAACCATGTCGGGCATCAGCGGATTGCGCAGGGTCTCGTGGGAGACATCACCCAACTGCTCGGTATAGCGGTCAAGGGGGATCCCCATCTGGGTAAATTCGCCTCTTTGTTCAAACTTGACGTCGAGCTTCTTGAAGCCCGGGCACGTTTTCCCTTCCTGCTCCTCGCACTTGGGCCGAATCATCAGCTCCTTGTTGCGATAGATAACCCGATCACCCGGCATGCCGACCACCCGCTTGATGTAGTCAACGCGCGGTTCAAGGGGATACTTGAACACCACCACGTCGCCACGCTTGGGCTCGCCAGTCTCGAGGAACTTGGTGTTGGTCACCGGGTCCCGCAGACCATAGGCAAATTTTTCCACCAGGATGAAGTCGCCCACCAGCAGGGTGGGCATCATGGAACCTGACGGGATCTGGAACGGTTCAAAAATGAACGAACGCAGGATCAGCACAAAGGTGATGACCGGGAAGACCCCGGCGGTCTGCTCAATCCAGACCGGCACGGGGGCGACCTTGGCCAGGGTCTTCTCATCCAGGTGGGCACCGCCATGGGCACGAGCCACGGCAATCTTGGCGGCGCGCTGCTTGGACCAAATCATCTTGTCCAGACACCAGATAACACCGGTGATCGCGCAGACCACCACCAGGATCAGGGAAAACGTGCTTGCCATCTATTAATCCTTTCCGACGTGGAGAATCGCGAGGAAGGCTTCCTGCGGCACGTCGACACGGCCGAGGGACTTCATCCGCTTCTTACCTTCTTTCTGCTTGTTCAGCAGTTTCTTCTTACGACTCACGTCACCACCGTAGCACTTGGCGGTTACGTCTTTACGCAGAGCCTTGACGGTGCTGCGTGCGATGATCTGGTTGCCGATGGCCGCCTGAATGGCGATATCGAACATCTGGCGCGGGATCAGCTCGCGCATCTTCTCCACCACCTGACGACCGCGATACTGGGCGTTGTCCTTGTGGGTGATGATGGCCAGGGCATCGACGCGCTCACCGTTGATCATGATGTCCAGACGGACCATGTCGGAGGTTTCGAAACGCTTGAAGCCGTAGTCCAGCGAGGCGTAACCGCGACTGGTGGACTTCAGACGGTCGAAGAAGTCGAGCACCACTTCCGCCATCGGGATTTCATAGGTCAGTGCCACCTGTTTGCCGTGATAGACCATGTTGGTCTGCACGCCACGCTTCTCGATACAGAGGGTGATCACGTTGCCCATGTACTCCTGCGGCAGCAGGATATGACACTCGGCGATCGGCTCGCGCATCTCCTTGATGCTGGTGATGGCAGGCATCTGGGCCGGGCTGTCGATATGGATGGTGGAGCCGTCGGTCAGCTCGATCTCGTAGACTACGGTCGGCGCCGTGGTGATCAGATCCAGATCGTATTCACGCTCCAGACGCTCCTGAATGATCTCCATGTGCAGCATGCCGAGGAAGCCACAACGGAAGCCGAAGCCCAGCGCAGTGGAGCTCTCCGGTTCGAAGAACAGGGAGGCATCGTTCAGGGAGAGCTTGTCGAGGGCGTCACGGAACGACTCGTAGTCATCGCTGGAGATGGGGAACAGACCCGCATAAACCTGCGGCTTCACCTTCTTGAAGCCAGCCAGCGCCTTGTCGGCACCATTCTTGGCCTGAGTCAGGGTATCGCCCACCGGCGCGCCGTGGATGTCCTTGATACCGCAGACAACCCAACCTACCTCGCCACAGCCCAGCCCCTGGGTATCCACCTGCTTGGGCGTGAAGATACCGATACGATCGACACCCCACACCTGACCGGTGCTCATCACCTTGATCTTGTCGTTCTTCTTCAGGGAACCGTTCTTGATCCGCACCAAAGAGACAACGCCCAGATAGGAGTCGAACCAGGAGTCGATGATCAGCGCCTGCAGCGGGGCATCTGGGTCACCTTCCGGCGCCGGGATCTTGGCGACGATCTCTTCCAGCACTAGGTCAACACCCAGGCCGGTCTTGGCGGAGCAGCGCACCGCATCGACCGCGTCGATACCGACGATGTCTTCGATCTCCTCGGCAACCCGCTCGGGTTCTGCAGCCGGCAGGTCAATCTTGTTCAGCACCGGCACCACTTCCAGATCCATTTCCATGGCGGTATAGCAGTTGGCCAGAGTCTGTGCCTCAACCCCCTGGCCGGCATCCACCACCAGCAGCGCCCCTTCACAGGCCGCCAAAGAGCGGGAGACCTCGTAGGAGAAATCCACGTGGCCCGGGGTGTCGATAAAGTTCAGCTGGTAGGTGTTACCGTCTTGTGCCTGGTAGTTCAGGGTCACACTCTGTGCTTTGATGGTAATGCCGCGCTCGCGCTCCAGATCCATGGAGTCAAGCACCTGAGCCTGCATCTCGCGGTCGGACAAGCCACCGCAAGTCTGGATCAGACGGTCCGACAGGGTCGATTTACCGTGGTCGATGTGCGCAATAATCGAAAAGTTACGAATGTGTTTCATCGAGCAAGAGTCACTCAAAATTAGTTAAGGTCAGTTATGGAGGCGCGATTTTACTGGATAACCCGGCTGACGGCCATTCTTTAGTCGCCAGCGCCAGTGAAATAGCGCCTGTTCGGTCAGGGGAGGATGCGGACAGGGACTACCACGCCGAGCATCTGCGGGCCGTAGCGCCCCTGATCCAGGCGGTTGGAAAAGTAACGAACCAGTAAAAAGCCCAGCACGCCCCCCAGCAGGCAGCAGAGAATGGTGATCCCCTCCCCGCCCGAGAGCAGCGGCGCCAGCCAGAGCTGCCCCAGCAAGGCGCCGGCCAACAGACAGAACAGCGGCAGCACATAGACCAGCGCAGCCCCGCGCAGCAGACTCTCCTGCGGGATACCGAGCCTCACTTGTTGGCCAACCCGCACCTCGGCGGTCAGCCTGACTCGCAAGCGGGGAGCTTTCAGGGGAAACGCCTTGGCCACGGTGCCGGTACCGCAGTTGGATTGCTGCTGACAACCACTGCAGGCGGAGCGACGCTCGCACTCCACCCAGGCATGGTCACCCTCAATGGCCACCACGGTCGCCAGCTCTTCACTCATCTCATTCACGGCAACACCTCGGGTTCACACAATCAGGGGATCTGACCACGACTCGCCACGCTCGGCAAGCGGGAAACAACCCCGCATCCCCCGTTACTGCACCGCTTCGTTGCGAGCCAGCGGCTGGACCGACTCGGCGATGCGCTTGGCGGTCTCGGCAGGCACCTCGCCGACCACGGTGATCTCGACCCCCACCTCATTGACATAGCTCACCAGCGAGGTCGCCCCTTGGCGGATCAGCTGCTGGCGCACCGCCTGCTTGGGATCGACCCGGGAGACATAGACCGAGAGATCCACCAGCCCGTCGGAGAGCATCATGTAATCCACCGGCATACTGGTGGTCACCAGCTGGTGCCGGTCTTGCGACAGCACCTTGAAGCCATCGGGCAACCAGGTGATCTGCCAGTTCAACTGCTGTTGCGGTGCTGGATAGGCATCCTCCAGTGCAAGCGCAGGAGGCTGCTTGCTGTTTGCCAGCCTAACCAACCAGGGGGACGGTTTCTGTTGCAATTGCAAATCAACTCCCAGCACCTGCTCCACCAAACTGCCCTCCCGCTCCACCATATCGACTCGCAGCAACAGGTGACTACGCTCGTCAATCCAGAGTACAAAACCATATTTGTCAGCTTCTTTGGGCACTAATCTGACGACTTGAGTGACCTCGCCAGCCACCCGGCTACGGCCAGCCAGCACAGGATCATAACTCTCCAGCACCTGTGCCAGCGGCATCTTTACCAACGTCGACCAGATACCGGGGAAGCGGGCATCCTTCAAGGTGTAGGGGTCATGGCTGTTCTCGAAAAAGGTGAACTCGTTCTGACGCTGGAGATACTCGATGGCCTTGCCGTCAAGGTAACTGAGGTGGGCTACCTCCTTACCATCAATCACGGCATGGCTGATCCGGATCGGCTCAAGACGCCCCTGACGGGCCTTGACCATAGACAACTCGAAATTCTGTTGCTGCACGGCACTCTGCATCTGCTGCAACAAGGCCTCGGCCGACTTGTCGTCGGCCGAGGCCTTGGCGCTGATCAGCAGGAGAGAGGCCAGCAAAATACGGCTGTACTGGCGCACGTTTATATCCCTGACAACTCGTTATTGTTGGATCTGTCTGTCTTGCAACAGGCGCTGCTGTAACTGGTGATCACGCAGGAAGGCATTGATACGTTCACGCTGCTCCTGCATCTGCTGTTCGGTCATTCCCTGTTGCGGCCGAACGCGGTTACCCTCTTGCGGATAGTGGACGCTCACTGGCGCAGCACTGCCACCGATAGGTATGGTATTGAGCACAGGGTTGTTCGGTACGCCGTCCTGACCCTGGTACTGTTGCACCCCGAAAATCACGGCCGCGGCCACAGAGGCTGCGATGGCATATTGTCCCAGCTGCTGGCCGACCCGACGAAACAGGGGCACCACATTGTTGGAATCTGTCTTGATCGGTGCAACGACCGGTTGTACCACCGACGCAGTCTCAACCGGCTTGGGTGCCAGTATGGTGGGCTCATCTTCCAGTGCAGCCATGATGCTGTCACTGAGATCCAGTTGCAGATTGACCGGCAGGTCACCCCGCATGGCATCGCCGATCAGGTGGTAACGACCCCAGGTAGCTTGCAAGTCGGAGTCCATCTCCAGCTCGTTCAGTACCTCTGCGTCACTCAGGTCACCATCCATCAGGGCAGAGATTTGCTCTTTATTTGCCATAAGTTAACCCGTCTTTCCCCAGTTAATTCTCGATCAGAGGTTGCAGCTTTTTATCGATTGCTTCCCTCGCCCGGAAGATACGGGATCTGACCGTACCCACAGGGCAATCCATGATTTCGGCAATCTCTTCATAGCTCAGCCCTTCCAGTTCGCGAAGGGTGATCGCTGTCCTCAGGTCTTCCGGCAATGCCTCTATGGCTGAAAACACGGTGCGTTTGATCTCGTCAGTCAGCGCCAGGTTTTCGGGGGTTGAGACCTCTTGCAAGGCTTCACCACCGCCATAAGACTCCGCTTCGTCAGCCTCCACATCACTGCTGGGCGGCCTGCGCCCCTGGGAGGTGAGATAATTCTTCGCCGTGTTCACGGCAATTCGGTACAACCAGGTGTAAAAAGCACTCTCGCCACGGAATGTCGGCAATGCCCGGTAGGCTTTTATGAAGGCCTCTTGTGCCACATCGGGCACATCGCCGGGATTGTTGACATACCTGGCAACCAGGTTGACCACCTTTTGCTGGTATTTTTTTACCAACAGGTTGAAAGCTGCTTTATCGCCGCGCTGGACCCGTTCAACCAGTTGTTCGTCCAGTAGATTCTGGTCGCTCATCAGAGCCGTAAAACCCCCATCAGGTTATCGTTCTTCTTTTCCGGCCCTTCCTAAGCGCACAAGTTCAGACAGGGAGAATCAGAGAAAGTTCGCTTCAATTGAAAAAAATGTGATGCAGGCTGCATCCTCGCCCTCGCTTGGGCTACCATGGTGCCAGTTCTTAATCCAGGCCAATGATACTTATGAAAGCAAGTGTTGAATACCTTTGCGATGTACTGATCATTGGCAGCGGTGCCGCTGGTTTGTCCCTCGCGTTGCGATTGGCAGACCACGCCAAAGTCCTGGTTCTGAGCAAGGGGCCCATCAGTGAAGGGGCCACTTTCTATGCGCAAGGAGGCATCGCTGCCGTTTTCGACGAAACCGACAGCATCGAATCCCACGTGAGCGACACACTCAACGCCGGGGCAGGGTTGTGTGACCCGGCCGTGGTCGAGTTCACCGCCCGCCACGCCCGCGAGTCCATCCAGTGGCTCATTCAGCAGGGGGTCCCCTTCGATCAGGAGGAGAACGCCGAGGGCGAGTCCCAATACCACCTCACCCGGGAAGGGGGCCACAGCCATCGCCGCATCTTCCACGCGGCGGATGCCACCGGCAAGGCGGTACAGCTCACCCTGATCGATCAGGTGCGCGCTCACCCCAACATCCAGCTGATGGAGCGCTTCAACGCGGTCGACCTCATCACCACCCGCAAGCTCGGCCTGCCGGGCAACAAGGTGCTGGGCGCCTACGTCTGGAACCGCAACGCCGAGCAGGTCGAGGTGATCCGCGCCCGCTTCGTGGCACTGGCCACCGGCGGTGCTTCCAAGGTCTACCAGTACACCTCCAACCCCGATGTGAGCTCTGGCGATGGCATCGCCATGGCGTGGCGGGCCGGCTGCCGGGTGGCGAACCTGGAGTTCAACCAGTTCCACCCCACCAGCCTGTTCCACCCGGATGATCCCAACTTCCTGCTGACCGAAGCACTGCGTGGCGAGGGGGCCTATCTGCGCCGCCCGGACGGCAGCCGCTTTATGCCGGAGTTTGACGAGCGGGCCGAACTGGCGCCACGCGATATCGTCGCTCGCGCCATCGACCACGAGATGAAGCGGCTCGGGGCGGATTGCATGTATCTGGATATCAGCCACAAACCGGCCGATTTCATCATCAAGCACTTCCCGACCATTTATGAGCGCTGCCTTGCGGTCGGTATCGACATCACCAAGGAACCGATGCCCATCGTCCCAGCCGCCCACTACACCTGTGGCGGAGTGATGATCGACAGCAACGGCCAGACCGATATTCCCGGCCTCTACGCCATCGGTGAAGTGACCTACACCGGGCTGCACGGTGCCAACCGCATGGCCTCCAACTCCCTGCTGGAATGCGTGGTCTATGCCCATCAGGCGGGGGCCGACATTCTGGCCAAGCTGCCGATGAGTGTGGAGCCGCCGCGCCTGCCGGTGTGGGACGAGAGCAAGGTGGAAGATTCCGACGAACTGGTGGTGATCCAGCACAACTGGCACGAGCTGCGGTTGATGATGTGGGACTACGTGGGGATAGTGCGTACCAACAAACGCCTGGCCCGCGCCAAGCGCCGCATCGACCTGCTCAAGCAGGAGGTGCAGGAGTACTACGCCAACTTCCGCGTCTCCAACAACCTGCTGGAGCTGCGCAACCTGCTGCAGGTGGCCGAGCTTATCGTCAACTGCGCTCTGCAGCGCAAGGAGTCCCGCGGCCTGCACTACAACCTGGATTATCCGGATATGCTGCCGGACTCCAAACCGACCGTACTGACCCCGGAGCGGGATTAATCCCCTTCCCGCAAAGCGTTACAGCAATCAGTGACCCCGCCCCGGCGGGGTCACTTGTTTTCAACCGCTTTTCAGCCACAACAAGAGTGCCGCCAACCACATGGCAGCAGCTTATCGCGATAAATCAGCGCATGGTCATCACGGGAAGCAGGCGTCAGCGCCGGGATGGCAGAAAGTGGATGGCTCGCGCCAGCAGGCGGTAATGTTCGGGGGGAAGGGCGTCGGAGAAGAGCCACAGTTGTCGTGGCGACACGGCTCCACTCTCTTGCGGCTCGGGACAAAGAGCCAGCCTGAGCACACCGGGCAGAATGCGGCTTTTCTTGCCGAGCTGATAGCGACGCCCTTGCCACTGCAGCCACTGGCCATCCCAGATAAGCTCCAAAGGAGGCTCGGCGAGTGTCCGCCAGCTCAGCCAAAGCGCCACCAGCCAGATGGGCAGCAACAGCACCCACTGCCAACCGGTAATCAGGCCAGCCACCGGCCAGAGCAACAACAGAAAGAGGGCCACCAACAGATATCGCTGATGGCGGGAGGGGTGAACCGTCATGATCACCCGCTCCACGGTATTACCCCTGGCGATCGTGACGAGCCTGATTACGCTCCAGGATCATCTTGATCATCGTGGCGAAAGCTGGATCACTCGGGATGGCATGACCCATGGTCCAACGGAACAAGTCCGGATCATCGCTCTCCAGCAAGCGGATAAAGGTCTGCTGATCGGCTTCGCTCAGGGAGTCGAACTCGTGTTCGAAAAAGGGCATAAAAACAACATCCAGCTCGAGCATGCCACGGCGGCAGGCCCACTTCAGACGGGATTTTTCAACTGGGCTCAACATGGAACTCTCCTTACAAAGACCCGAGGATGGTACCAGCTGGATTTTCCGGCTGACAAACATTAGTTACGTCTTTACCATGCAGGTCACATACTTTCTCTCTGGAATACCATCGTGAGCCTGCAACCCCCTGTATTTCCTGCCGAGCCGACCCGCTTCGCCCTGACCAAGATAGCCATCACCCGACTGAGTGGTCAGGATCGCGTCAAATATCTGCAAGGTCAGGTCACCTGCGACGTCAACGCCCTGCAACCGGGGCAGAGCACGCTGGGTGGTCACTGTGATCCCAAGGGCAAACTGTGGAGCGATTTTCGCCTGCTCTGCCTTGAAGAGAGCCTGCTGCTGCTGACCAGCCCCTCTGTGCTGGAGCGCCAGCTGCCGGAGCTGAAGAAATTCGCCGTCTTCTCCAAGGTCGAGATCGCCGCCGACGAACGCCACGCCACCGGCCTGGCTGGCAAGGGTACCGATGCGTGGATCGCCGCGCAGTTTGGTCTGGAGCAAAGCGGCCTTATCGCTGGCGGCATGGCGGTGAAGATCGAACAGGATCGCTGGCTGCTGGTAAGCACTGAGCAAGCCGATGCGCTGCCGGCGGGTGACGAATCCCTCTGGTGGGGTCTCGAGATCAAGGCGGGCCTGCCGCACATGGAGGCAGTGCATCAGGGGGAGTTTATCCCGCAGATGCTCAACCTGCAGGCGCTGGACGGCATCAGCTTCAACAAGGGCTGCTACATGGGGCAGGAGACAGTGGCCCGCGCCAAGTATCGCGGCGCCAACAACCGCGCCCTGTTCCTGCTGGCGGGCACTACCGGCGAGCCGGTTGCCAGCGGCGATACCCTTGAGCTGCAACTGGGTGACAACTGGCGTCGCAGCGGCATGGTGCTCAACGCCTGGCAACAGGCCGGGCAAGTGTGGCTCACCGCCGTACTGCCGAAAGATACCGAGGCTGACGCCCAATTCCGCCTCAAGCAGGACGAAGGCTCCCGCCTCACCCTGCAACCCCTGCCTTACGCCCTGACCGAGTAAGGTCGGCTAGCGAGGCACCCGCGCCAGCAGTGCCTCCTTCAGCCAGCGCCCCGCCTGCCCCAGCGGGCGGGCGCGATGCCACTGCAGCTCCAGCGCCAACGCATGGCTGGCGATAAAGTCCGGCTCCAGCACCACCACTTCGCCCCGCTTCAGCGGCTGATGCAGCAGAAATTCCGGGATGGCGGACCAGCCAAGGCCCCGCTTGACCAGCTCCAGCACCCCGAGATCCCCCTCGACCCACCACACCTGAGCCGAAATGCGAAAACGCTGACGCTCGCTCCCTTCACGTCTGCCAGTCACCATCAGCTGGCGCGCCCCCTGCAGATCGACCTCCCGCAGCGGCTGCTTGCGGGCCAGCGGATGATCCGGTGACACTACCAGCGGCATGGTTACCTCCCCCAGCGAACGGGCAACGATCTCCCGCTGGGGATGCACCTTCTGATAGCTGATGCCGAGCTGGGCCCGGCCGGTCACCAGCATCTCGGTCACATCTTCCATCAGCGGGAAGAGCAGCTCCAGCTCCACGGTCGGGTAACGAGTGGCGAACTCCTCCAGCAGGGTGCCGAGCCAGGGGAGGTGGGAGTCATCATCGATGGCCAGAGTGAGCCGCGTCTCCACCCCGGCCGCCAGCTCCCCGGCAATGGATTGCAACCGTTCACTCTGCGCCAGCAGGATCCCCGCCTCCTGCACCATGCGGGCCCCCGCCTCCGTCAGCTGCGGATAGCGGCCGCTGCGGTCAAACAGGGTGAGCGCCAGATCGATCTCCAGATTGGCGATGGCGCTGCTCACCACCGACTGCGCCTTGCCCAGCTTGCGGGCGGCAGCGGAAAACGAGCCGGTTTCGGCGGCCGCCAGCAAGATCCTCAGTTGTTCCAGTGATGGCGTCATCTTATAGCCCTCCTGCAAGCTCTCTAATCCATCCATTTTAGCGATGGATACCAACATGAATCTATCGCTAAATATCTATAGATTAACCAGCAATCCGTGAATAAATCTGATTGAGAGAGTGACTTATGCGTACCCGTAACGATCGCCTGCGCCATGCCATTGGCTTTGAATTCATTGGCCTGCTGATTGCCGCCCCGCTGGCCAGCTGGGTTACCGGGGTCGGGCTCAACCATATGGGCCCGCTGGCACTGTTCTTCTCGGTGCTGGCCACCGTCTGGAACTACATCTACAACCTCGGGGTCGACAAGCTGCTGCTCAAATATCAGGGCCATACCCACAAAACCCTGTGGCAACGGGTGCTGCATACCTTCGGCTTTGAGGGCGGTCTGCTGATCGTCGCGCTGCCGGTCATGTCCTGGTGGCTGAGCGTCAGCATGCTGGAGGCGCTGGTGCTGGATCTGGGCTTCGTCGTCTTCTACCTGATCTATGCCTTCGTCTACAACTGGGGCTATGACAAGGTGTTCCCCATCCCCCGCGAAGTGCCACACGGCATACCACAAGAGGCTCGCTAAGGCACGAATCAGTTGGATTGAAACCGAGAAGTGAAGGTCAACAAGGGAAGGCAACAGAAGAAACGACACGGCCCCATCATGGCAGACATGATGGGGCCGCAAGAGGGGTCAGCGCTGGCAGGCCGGCTGATTCAGAGGTCAGGATTCAGGCCTGCCCGTCGCTCAAGCCCGGGCCTTGAGCTCTTCGCCGCTCTCGTCAGTTGCGACAGCCTCTTCAGGCTGCGCCTGAGCGGCCTGCAGCGCTTCCAGCTCGCTCTGATAATCGCTCAGGATCTGCTGGGCAACAGCCATATCTCCCTTGTGTTTGCGCTCGAACAGATGGTGCTGCACCACGCCGTTGAGATACTCCACCGTGATGGGCTGATCAAGGGTTCCCATCAACTCCTCTTTCTCCAGCTCGGCATTGATTTCATCGGCGGTAGTGCGCAACAGCCCGGCCAATTGAACCAACATGCGGCGCTCACCTTCGCGCAGCAGGCTCAACATGCGGTTTCTCTGCTGCTCATTCTGTTGGGTCATACATATCCTTACGTCAATTGGGAACAAGC
Source organism: Aeromonas sp. 600527 (assembly GCF_049175415.1). Lineage (NCBI taxonomy): Bacteria > Pseudomonadati > Pseudomonadota > Gammaproteobacteria > Aeromonadales > Aeromonadaceae > Aeromonas > Aeromonas sp. 600527. Next base: position 33,280 of record NZ_JAAKVA010000023.1, read on the forward strand.
CCGCCCATTCTGCCCTGTCCCCATGACAGCGTCTATCTCATGCCCCCCACAAATTTTTAGCGCTGGCTCACAAATGGCTACAGATGCTATTTGAAGCGGCTCTGGGGTATAGTAGCCGCTGATTTTCGGGCGCTTTTTACCTTCATCCGCATAGACAAGGGATGACACGGCAAGGGCGCCTACCCGGTTTACCCCAACGAGGTGAAGATCCGCTTTATGACCGACGCCATTGTGGTGCTCTGCACCTGCCCAGACCAAACCCGTGCCGACCTTCTCTGCGAACAGTTGCTGAACCAGCGGCTGGCCGCCTGCATCAATCAGCTGCCGGGCGTCACCTCCGTCTATCGCTGGCAAGGCAAGGTGGAGCGCACCACCGAGATCCAGCTCATCATCAAATCCCGCCAGTCGCGCTTTACCGAGCTGCAGGCATGCATTCAAGCCCATCATCCCTATGATGTGCCCGAGCTACTGGCCCTGCCGGTGAGTGGCGGACTGCCCGCCTATCTCGACTGGCTGAATGAGGAGACCTCATGACGCTCACCCGCCTGCTCTCTCCTCTGCTGCTCTGTGCCCTGTTGATGACGACAGTGGGCAGCTCCCCGGCCCACGCCAGCGGCTCCGATCTGCTCAGCTCGCTGGGCATTGAGGCCAATGCCAAGCCCAAATTTTTGCAGGTCGATGAGGCCTTTCAGATCGAAAGCGAACAGCGCGGCGATCAGTTGCTGCTGACCCTCCACATCGCCGACGATTACTACCTCTATCGCCACAGCCTGCATTTCAAGGGGAACAACCTCAGCTTCAGCGAGCCGACCCTGCCAGAGGGGACCGAGCATGAGGATGACTTCTTCGGCAAGACCCGGGTCTACTACCAGCAGGTGAGCATCGCGGTGCCGCTAAAGGAGGTGGGGGAAAACGCCACCCTGCGGGTGCGCTATCAGGGCTGTACCGACGGCCTCTGCTACCCGCCGACTGACAAGCTGATCGATGTGGCCCCGCTGGTCACGGCAACCACAACGTCCACTGCTGAAACGGCACAAAGCGTCGCATCTGTGAGCCAGCAAGATCAGCTGGCCGCCGCCCTCAGCCATCAGGGGTTCTGGCTCAGCATCGTCGCCTTCTTCGCACTGGGGCTGGGGCTCGCCTTCACCCCCTGCGTCTTCCCCATGTACCCGATCCTGACCGGCATCATCGCCGGTGCCGGTCATCGCCTCTCCACCGGCCGTGCCTTCCTGCTCTCTCTGGTCTATGTGCAGGGGATGGCGGTCACCTACACCCTGCTGGGGCTGGTAGTGGCCTCGGCGGGTCTGAAATTCCAGGCGGCGCTGCAACACCCCTATGTGCTGATCGGTCTATCGGTGATGTTCGTGCTGCTGGCCCTCTCCATGTTCGGGCTCTACACCCTGCAACTGCCGAGCAGTTTGCAAACCCGTCTCTCCGGCCTCTCCAACCGCCAGCAGGGTGGCTCTGTGGTCGGGGTCGCCATCATGGGGATGATCTCCGGACTGGTCTGCTCCCCCTGCACCACGGCGCCGCTCTCGGGGGCGTTGATCTACGTGGCCCAGAGCGGCGATCTCTGGCTCGGCGGCGCCGCGCTCTATGCGCTCTCACTGGGGATGGGCCTGCCACTGCTACTGCTCGGCACCTCGGGTGGCAAGCTGCTGCCCAAGGCGGGCGCCTGGATGGATGTGATCAAGCAGCTGTTTGGCTTCGCCCTGCTGGCGGTGCCCATCCTGCTGCTGTCACGACTCTGGAGTGATCAAGTTACTACCCTCGCCTGGCTCGCCTGGGGGCTGCTGCTGTGCGGCTATCTCTATCACCACAACCAGCACCAACCCCACTCGGTGGCCAAAAGCGTACGCGGTTTCGTGCTGTTGCTGGCGATGATCAGTGCCGTGGTGGTGGGCAAGGATCTGCTGCAACCGGCCGCCCCTGCTGCCGTCACGGCGGATGCCAGTCAAACGGCGCCGCAGTTTGTCCGCATCAAGACCCTGGATGATCTCAAGGTGCAGCTGGCCGCCGCCCGCGGCAAGCCGGTTCTGCTCGACCTCTACGCCGACTGGTGCGTCGCCTGCAAGGAGTTTGAACACAAGACCTTCAGCGACCCCGCGGTGCGGGAGCGCTTCAGCCAAATGGTGCTGCTGCAGGCGGATGTCACCGCCAACGACGATGCCGATATCGAACTGCTCAACAGCCTCAATGTACTGGGGCTGCCGACCCTCATCTTCTTCGACCGCGAGGGCAAGGAGCTGACAGGCCAGCGGGTCACCGGTTTTATGGGGCCGACCGAGTTTCTGGGCAAACTTGATCAGCTACGCTGACCAACGGCGCCCCTGTCGACAGGCAGGGGCCGCCTCATGCGTTACGCACTGATTTTTCTGGCAATCCCTTGTATATGACTGGCAGCATGGCAGAATTTGCCCTTCGATTGTCTCGCCCGTCCGGAGTTTTGATGAAAAAGTGGTTCATCCCCCTGCTAGCCCTCTGGCTTTATGGCTGCAGTGCAGGGCCCGGTGAAGAGGATATCCGGAGCCAAGTTACCGCTAAGTTGCTGGCCGAGACAGACGCCAACCTGTTCGATATCAGCGACTTCACCATCCTCGGCAAGGAGGAGCGGATGGAGGGGGTCTATCTGGTCAAGGTAAGTTACCAGCTCCACTTCAAGCAGGGACTCGATCAGTTGCAGGTGTTGCACGACGAGGATCTGGTCTACGACCGGGTTGGCCCCTTCCAGCAGGAGATGGGGCTGATGGAGCTCGAGCGCAAATATGGCGAGTTCGAGGCGGGCCAGGTGCTGCCACAAGAGGCCGAGGTGTGGATGATGAAGGACGAACAGGGGTGGCGGCTGGCGGAACCGGCCCAATAAAGCGCTTTCCGCCCCTTATGCTCTGCAACGGCGAGGCTGCCGTTGCCAACCAGCTCAAACCTGGGTATCGACCCGATACCCTTTTCGCTCTGCAGGTTCGTTCGGCAGCTTGCTGGCCAACCCTGACAGCACCTCCTTGAGGGTTACCCCTCTCTCTGCCGCACCGCTGCTCTCCAGCAGCTTGGTCAGCTGGCTCTGCAAGGGATTGACCGCTTCGATCTCGGCTCCTTGCTCGCTCTCTTTTTCCTGTCCGCCCTGTTGCTCCAGCGTCTCCAGCAGGCGCTCCAGATCCCGCTTGAGCGGGTTTTCGCTGCTGTCGGCGATGGCGAGTTTGCGCTGTTCCTGCTCTTGCCGCTGTTGTTGCTGCAATGCCAGCTGTTGCTCCTGCTGCTGTTGCAGGGAGCCCATCATGGTGTTGATGAACGCTTCCAGCGAATCCCTGATTGAAACAGTGCCACCGCCGCTGCTCTCCCCTTGGGATGACAGCCCTAGCTCATCCAGCACAGCGCCAAGGTCGCGCACCAGGCTGTCACTGCCCGTTGATGGTGAAGTTGCAGCCCGCTCCTGTGCCTGCACAGCGGGAGAACCCTGCCGTTGCGACAGCGAGCTCAGCCCGCCTGACGCGACTACATTTATCTCCATCTTGGTCCTCCTCCCCCCGTCTTCGGCCCTTTCTCGGCGAATATTGCGGCAATCTGACAACACCTTGGCAGATAACCGCTCTCACACCTAAAAGATAGCGCCAATCGGACGAGATTGGCGCGAATGCATCTTTTGGTCTATCGGGCGGAACGATAGTGCCAACCCGCTATAAACAAGGGCTGGCAAGGGGGCTTCGTTCAGCCAGCACTGCACAGGCTGACAATCAGAGTCAGAGGATATCCTTCATCCGGTGCCACAGCATACCCAAAGCCAGCAACGGAGAGCGCAGCGCCGGGCCGCCGGGGAAGGTGATATGGGGCACGCTGGCAAAGAGATCGAAACCCCGGCTCTCGCCGCAGATCGCCTCGGCCACCAGCTTGCCCGCCATATGAGTGGCGTTGAGGCCGTGACCCGAATAGGCCTGGGCGTAGAGCACGTTGGGGTGTTCCTTCAAGCGACCAATCTGCGGCAGCCGGTTGGCGCCGATCCCGATCATGCCGCCCCACTGAAACTCGATGGCGGTGCCAGCCAGCTCGGGGAATACCCGCAACAACTTGGGCAACATAAAGGCCTTGATATCCTTCGGGTCTCGCCCCGAATAGTTGCAAGCGCCGCCAAACAGCAGGCGACCGTCGGCTGAGAGGCGGTAGTAGTCGAGCGCCACGTTCTGATCGCATACCGCCATGTTTTGCGGCAGCAGGTGCTGGCGCAAGCGGCGATCGAGCACCTCGGTGGCGAGGATATAGGAGCCGGCCGGCAGCACCCGCCCCCCCAGCTCCGGATTGAGGTCGTTGAGATAGGCGTTGCAGCCGATCACCAGATAATCGGCAGTGACCCGGCCGTGGGCGGTGGTCACCTCCACCTGCTTGCCGTACTCGATATGGGTCACTCTGGAGTGTTCAAACAGGGAGACCCCGAGGCTGGCGGCGGCACGTGCCTCGCCGAGCGCCAGATTGAGGGGATGGAGATGGCCGGAGCCCATGTCGATGAGGCCGCCGATATAGCGATCCGACCCTACCACGCTATGGATATCTTCACGCGGCACCAGCTTCAACTCGTGCTCATACCCCAGACTCGCCAGATGGTCGAGCTCCTCTTCGAAGCCGGCCAGATGACGCTGACGGGTCGCGAGGTCGCAGTAGCCCCAGGTAAGATCGCAGTCGATATTGAAGCGTTCGACCCGCTCGCGCACCAGCTGCACCGCCTCCAGCCCCATCAGGTCGAGTTCGCGCACCCCATCCTCACCAATCCAGCGGGCAAACTGGCTGGTATCGTGGCCGATACCGCGAATAAGCTGACCGCCGTTGCGCCCCGACGCCCCCCAGCCGATGCGGTTGGCCTCCAGCAGCACCACCTTGTAGCCCGCATCAGCCAGATTGATGGCGGTGTTGAGGCCAGTAAAACCGCCGCCGATAATGCAGACGTCAGCCTTGTGCTCCCCCTCCAGCTCGGGCCACTGTTGCGGGTCGTTACGGGTGGCCGCGTAGTAGGAGGCGACGTGCTCCTGATATCCGTTGTGCTTTCCTGCCTGCATACTCAGCATCCTGCCTTGGTTGCAAATTGTTTAATAAAATAAGCAAAGTTGTTTCGATAATACCCAGTTCCTCCTCCACTCACCAACCTGTGCGGATCACAGAAATGCAAAAGGCGCCCCGAAGGGCGCCTTTTCATGCAATCAAGGTGCTGTAACGAATTACAGTACGTCGATGGCGTTCAGGTCGGAGAATGCTTTCTCCAGACGAGCGATCATGGAAGTCTGGCCTTCACGCAGCCATACGCGCGGATCGTAGTACTTCTTGTTCGGCTTGTCGGCGCCTTCCGGGTTGCCCAGCTGGCCTTGCAGGTAAGCTTCGTTCTTCTTGTAGAAGTTCAGCAGACCTTCCCAAGTTGCCCACTGGGTGTCGGTGTCGATGTTCATCTTCACTACGCCGTAGGAGATGGACTCGCGGATCTCTTCCAGAGTGGAACCTGAACCACCGTGGAATACGAAGTCCAGAGACTTGGCTGGAACGCCGAACTTCTCGGAAACGTACTTCTGGGAAGCGTCCAGAATGGACGGGGTCAGTTTGACGTTACCCGGCTTGTATACACCGTGTACGTTGCCGAAGGAGGCTGCGATGGTGAAACGCGGGCTGATCTTGGACAGACGCTCGTAAGCGTAGGCAACATCTTCCGGCTGGGTGTACAGAGCGGACTGATCCATGTGGCTGTTGTCGACGCCGTCTTCTTCGCCACCGGTGCAACCCAGTTCCAGCTCCAGAGTCATGTTCATCTTGGCCATGCGGGTCAGGTACTCGCAGCAGATGTCGATGTTCTCTTCCAGAGACTCTTCGGACAGATCCAGCATGTGGGAGGAGAACAGCGGCTTGCCGGTTTCAGCAAAGTGCTTCTCGCCCGCTTCCAGCAGACCGTCGATCCACGGCAGCAGCTTCTTGGCAGCGTGGTCGGTGTGCAGGATTACCGGCACGCCGTAGGCTTCGGCAACAGCGTGAACGTGCTTGGCACCAGAGATGGCACCCAGGATGGCAGCTTTCTGACCTTCCAGCTTCAGACCCTTACCGGCGGTGAACACGGCACCACCGTTGGAGAACTGAACGATAACCGGCGCTTTAACCTTGGCGGCAGCTTCCAGTACGGCGTTAACGGAGTCGGTACCAACGCAGTTTACGGCCGGCAGAGCGAAGCCGTTCTCTTTAGCGATGGCGAACACTTTCTGAACGTCATCACCAGTGATCACGCCGGGTTTTACGAAGTCGAAAATTTTCTTAGACATGTTTAATCGTCCTGTCTCGTATGCCGTTAATAAAAAATGGGGGGTTCATCATGAACCGGCACAGCGGGCACATGATAAACGAAACGGGAGGCTTTTGCCCCCCGTTCCGGGTCAATTAGGCTTTGGCGCGCTGTTCCAGAATCTCAACAGCCGGCAGAACCTTGCCTTCTACGAACTCCAGGAAGGCGCCGCCGCCAGTGGAGATGTAGGAGACTTTGTCAGCGATGCCGAACTTGTCGATGGCAGCCAGGGTGTCACCACCGCCAGCGATGGAGAAGGCCGGAGAAGCAGCGATGGCTTCAGCGATAACCTTGGTGCCTTCAGCGAACTGGTCGAACTCGAACACGCCAACCGGGCCGTTCCACAGGATGGTCTTGGCGTTCATGATGATGTCAGCCAGAGCCTTGGCAGAATCCGGGCCGATGTCGAAGATCATGTCGCCGTCGGTCACATCGTTAACAGACTTGATAGTGGCCGGAGTGGACTCGGAGAACTCAGCACCTACCACCACGTCGGTGGTCACAGGAATGTTGGTCTCGGCAGCCAGTTTCTTGGCGGTGTCGATCAGGTCGTGCTCGCACAGGGACTTGCCGACGTTGTGACCGGCAGCAGCGATGAAGGTGTTGGCGATGCCACCACCGACAACCAGCTGGTCAGCGATTTTGGAGAGGGATTCCAGAACGGTCAGCTTGGTGGAGACCTTGGAGCCGCCAACGATGGCAACCATCGGGCGCTCGGGCTTCAGCATGGCTTTGCCCAGCGCTTCCAGTTCACCCGCCAGCAGCGGGCCGGCACAAGCGACCGGAGCGAACTGAGCCACACCGTAGGTGGAGCCTTCGGCGCGGTGAGCAGTACCGAACGCATCCATTACAAAGACGTCACACAGGGCGGCGTATTTTTTGGCCAGCTCTTCGGTGTTCTTCTTCTCGCCTTTGTTGAAGCGGCAGTTTTCCAGCACAACCAGCTCACCGGCAGCGACTTCTACGCCATCCAGGTAATCCTTGGCCAGGCGAACCGGGCAGGACAGAGCGTCTTTCAGATAGTTGACAACCGGAGCCAGGGAGAATTCTTCGTTGTATTCACCCTCGGTCGGACGACCCAGGTGGGAGGTGATCATCAGCTTGGCGCCTTTTTCCAGAGCCAGCTTGATGGTCGGCAGAGTCGCAACGATACGTGCATCGGAGGTGACCTTGCCGTCTTTTACCGGCACGTTCAGGTCAGCACGGATCAGAACGCGTTTACCCGCCAGATCCAGGTCAGTCATCTTGATAACAGACATATTCAGTCCTCTATATTTTCAGGTAATGTTAAAAACAGTAACCTATTCGCCCGGGGCAGGCTCAGCCTGCGGCCATCATGGCCCGGGTGGTATCCAGCATCCGGTTTGCGAAGCCCCATTCGTTATCGCACCACATCAACATCTTGACGAGGTTGGCATCGCTCACCCGGGTCTGAGTACCATCAATGATGCAGGAGTGTGCATCATGATTGAAGTCTACGGAGACCAAAGGCTCTTCCGTGTAATCCAGAATACCGTGTAATGTACCTCTGGATGCCCGTTGCAGGGCTTGATTTACGTCACTAACTGTCACTTTTTTACGAACAGTAATACTCAGATCCATCGCTGTTACATTGATGGTCGGCACCCGCACCGCGATCGCCTCGAACTTGCCGGCGAAGTGGGGCAGGATACGCTCCAGCCCCTTTGCCAGCTTGGTGTCCACCGGAATGATGGACTGACTGGCAGCGCGGGTTCGGCGCAAGTCACTGTGGTAGGCATCGATGACTTGCTGATCATGCATGGCCGAATGAATTGTCGTAATAGTACCACAATTTATCTCGAATTCTCGATGCAATGTTTCAATCACCGGCACCACGCAGTTGGTGGTACAGGAGGCGTTGGAGACGATCCGCTCGCGCCCCGTCAGCACCTGATGGTTGACCCCGTAGACCACGGTGGCATCCACATCCGCATCCGCCGGGTGGGAGAAGAGCACCTTGCCCGCCCCCGCCGTCAGATGCAGCTCAGCATCGGCCCGCGAGCCGAATACCCCGGTGCAATCGAGCACCACATCCACCCCCAGCGCCCGCCACGGCAGCTTTGACGGATCCCGCTCGGCAAACAGGGAGATGAGATCCTCCCCCACCAGCATGCTGTTGCCCGCCAGTTGCACCGGATGGTGGAAGCGACCGTGACTGGTATCGTAACGGGTCAGGTGCACCATGGCCTCGGGGGCCGCCAGCTCGTTGATGGCGACGATCTTGATGGTCTTGTCGCGCCCGCTTTCATAGAGGGCTCGCAACACGTTGCGACCGATCCGCCCGTAACCATTGATGGCAATCTTGATCATCGAGAATCCGTTTCCTTGAACCAGCAACAGGGCGGCGCACCGGCAGCCCGGGAGCCCTAGCTACGACAGCAGGGCCTCCTTGAATTCACCGCGGGCCAGCAGTGCGGCCCCGAATACCCCGGCACTGTCACCAAGGGCAGGAGCAATAATGGGGGTTGCGAAGCGGGGATTAAAGAGGAAGGGCAAAATTGTCTGCCGTCCGGCGCTGTAAAGGGTCTGCACATTGCCCACCCCACCACCGATGACGATCACATCCGGGTCGAGAATATTGACCACGTTGGCCAACGCCTGACCAAACAGCAGATGCAGCCGGTCGATGGTGAGCTTGGCCACATGATCGTGGGTGGTGGCAGCCGCGATTTGCGCCAGCGACAGCCGACGCTTGGCCTTGGCCTCGTACCAGGCCTCCAGCGCGGGGCCACTGATCAGGGTCTCGACGCAGCCGCGTTTGCCGCAGTAGCACTCGGGACCATCGGGGGAGAGCACGTTGTGGCCCCACTCGCCGGCGATGCCGTGGTGGCCGTTGAGGATCTGGCCGTTGATGACGATGCCGGAGCCGACCCCGGTGCCCATGATGATGCCGAACACCACTTTCGCATCGGGATGGTGCTGGCGCACTGCACCGAGATGAGTTTCTGCCAGCGCGAAGCAGTTGGCATCGTTGGCGATCAGCACCGGCACGCCCAGCTTGCGTTCCAAATCCTCCTTGAACGGCTTGCCATTGAGCTCTGTGGTGTTGCAGTTCTTCATCAGGCCGGTCTGCGGATCCCGCGCCCCCGGCGTGCCCATGCCGATGACGGCCGGACGCTGGCCAATCTTCTCGGCACACTCAGCTACCAGTTTGGCGATCTGGCCGACCATATGGTCATAACCGCCGGCCCGCTCGGTGGGGATGCGGTGGCGCAGCAGCACCTCGTCGCCATCCAGCACCACACATTCACACTTGGTACCGCCAAGATCGATACCCCAATCCAGTGACTTGCTGCTCATCTTGCCTCCTGCACGGGCGCCACGCTCTCGTCGTCGCAGCGCCTTTTAAAATGTAAAACGGGGCCTGACGGCCCCGGATTTCAATCAGTTTCTCTTCGCTCGCCCCGGCCTTAGCGACCGTGGTACTGGGCGGAGAGCTCGTGTACCGCGTTGACGAACACGCCGGCATGTTCCGGGTTCACATCCTGATGGATGCCGTGGCCGAGGTTGAATACGTGGCCGTTGCCGTGGCCGAAACCGGCCAGAATGGAGGCGACCTCTTCACGGATGCGAGCCGGGGTAGCGTAGAGCATGGAGGGATCCATGTTGCCCTGCAGCGCCACCTTGTCGCCGACCCGACGCTTGGCGTCGGCAATGTCGGTGGTCCAGTCCAGACCCAGCGCATCGCAACCGGTGGCGGCAATCTGCTCCAGCCACTGACCACCGTTCTTGGTGAACAGGGTGACCGGCACACGGCGACCGTCGTGCTCGCGGATCAGGCCATCGACAATCTTGTGCATGTACTGCAGGGAGAAGTCGCGGTAATCGCGCGGGGTGAGCACGCCGCCCCAGGTGTCGAACACCATGACCGCCTGGGCACCCGCCTTGATCTGGGCGTTGAGATAGGCAATCACGCTGTCGGCCAGCTTGTCGAGCAGCAGGTGCAGGGTTTGCGGCTCTGCGTACATCATCTGCTTGATCTTGGTGAATGCCTTGGAGCTGCCCCCCTCCACCATGTAGGTGGCCAAAGTCCATGGGCTGCCGGAGAAACCGATGAGCGGCACTTCGCCCTTCAGCTCGCGGCGGATGGTGCGCACCGCGTTCATCACGTAGCCCAGCTCATCTTCCGGATCCGGAATGGGCAGCGCCTGCACGTCGGCCATGGAGGTGATCGGACGCTCGAAACGCGGGCCTTCACCCTGCTCGAAGTAGAGACCCAGCCCCATGGCATCGGGCACGGTCAGGATATCGGAGAAGAGGATGGCGGCATCGAGCGGGTAGCGGCGCAGCGGCTGCAGGGTGACTTCACAGGCCAGTTCGGCATTGCGGCACAGGGACATGAAATCCCCCGCCTGGGCGCGAGTCGCCTTGTATTCCGGCAGATAGCGCCCTGCCTGGCGCATCATCCATACCGGCGTCATGTCTACATCCTGACGCAGCAAAGCACGCAGGTATCGATCGTTCTTCAGCTCTTTCATCCCAGTTCCTGAATTCATATCACGCATAAAATGGCGGTCATAATACCACTTTGCCCAGTCAAGCGGACTGCCCAAAACGTGGCAAATGGGTGATCGGTTGCAAAGATGTGAAGGGGCGCAAACCAGAGCGCCCCGTTTTTAAAAAGAAGTGCAAAAAGGTTGGCGAAAAGATAAGCGCCGTTACCCCTCGCCAGCCAGTGACAACTCGATCAAGCGCCGGGCGATGGTGCCGTGAGGCGGCAAACGCGGCAGCCGGTCGGCGGCAAAGAAAGCGGCGGCCACCAGTTCGTCGTCCTGCACCCTGATCTCGCCGCTCTCGTAGTCGGCGGTAAAGCCCATCATCAGGCTGTGAGGGAAGGGCCAGGGCTGGCTCGCCACATAGCGCACATTGCGCACCCGGACGCCGCTCTCCTCGAACACCTCTCGCGCCACGCACTGCTCGAGGTTCTCCCCCGCCTCCACAAAGCCGGCCAGCACGGTATACATGGGATCGTCCGCCTGATAGTGACGGCGATGGGCTGCCAAGAGGATCTCCGACCCCTTGCGCACCGCCACTATAATGCAGGGGGAGATGCGCGGATAGACGCTGTGGCCGTGGTGGCACACCTGCGCCCACTCCGCCGCCTTCGGGGTCATGGGGGCGCCGCACTCGCCGCAGAAACGGTGGGTGCGGCGGAAGGTAACGAGCTGCCAGGCACGGCCCGCGAGACGAAAGCCCTCTTCGTCCCCCGCCACCATCAGCTGGCGCAGGGGGGCCATCATAGTCGTGTCGGCCTCAGCCCCCAGATCCAGCAGATAGCAGGGCAGCCCCTGCCACTCATCGAAACGCTCGAAATGGGCCTCTGCCAGCGCAGCAGGCAGGCACGCTTTGCTGCCCTGTGGCACCTCTCCCTGCTGATCGAGCAGTACCAGATGATCGCCCCCCAGCACGAACCAGCGGGCTTGTTCGGTTAATGACATCAGATAAACACTCTCGTTAAAACAAAACCCAGGCCACGGCTGGCCGACCAAGGGGCAAACGCCGCGCGAATGGCTCCCATCTTACGACCAGCACGGGTCGCTGACGACCCCACCATGGCCGATTGTCCCATTCGTAAAAAACGGATGGTGCAAATAAAGAGGCCGCCCGAAGGCGGCCCGCTGTTATCCGGCATCCCGTATCCGGCCTCTATCGACGCGGTTCAGGCATCGCCCATCGCCAGCAGGGAGGCGTTGCCGCCCACCGCCGTGGTGTTGATGGTGCGGGTCTTCTCGGTGACAAACCGACTCAGATAGTGGGGGCCACCCGCCTTGGGGCCGGTGCCGGAAAGCCCCTGGCCGCCGAACGGCTGCACCCCGACCATGGCGCCGATCTGGTTGCGGTTGATGTAGACGTTACCCACATTGATGCGGCTCGCCAGTTCCTCGGCGTGAGATTCGTTGCGGCTGTGGATCCCGAGCGTCAGACCGTAGCCGGTGCCGTTGATATCGCTGATCACCTTGTCCAGATCCCGGGTGGCGTAGCGCACCACGTGCAGGATGGGGCCGAACTGCTCCTTGACCAGCTCGCGGATGGAACCGATCTCCAGTGCGGTCGGCTGGACAAAGTGCCCCTCCATGGTCGCGGCCGGCATCGGCGCCTGGGCAATCAGGCGAGCGCGCGGCACCATGTAGGCGAGGTGAGCATCGAGACCGGCCTTGGCATCGGCGTCGATCACCGGGCCTACGTCGGTGTTGTGCTCGGCCGGGTTGCCCACTTTGAGCTCCTGCATGGCGCCGGTGAGGATCTCCAGCACCCGCTCGGCAATCTCCTCCTGCAGATAGAGCACCCGCAGGGCCGAGCAGCGTTGACCGGCGCTCTGGAAGGCGGCGCTCACCACGTCGCGCACCACCTGCTCCGGCAGGGCGGTGGAGTCGACGATCATGGCGTTCTGACCACCGGTTTCGGCGATAAGCGGCAGGATGGCACCATCGCGCTTGGCCAGGGTCATGTTGATGAGCTTGGCAGTCTCGGTGGAGCCGGTGAAGCAGACGCCGCCGATGCGCGGATCCGCCGTCAACTTGGCACCGACGGTGGCACCATCACCGGGCAGCAGCTGCAGCACGTCGCCCGGAATACCGGCCTGATGGGCCAGCGTCACCGCCAGATGGGCGATAAGACCGGTCTGCTCCGCCGGTTTGGCGATAACGGTGTTGCCGGTGGCCAGCGCAGCTGCGATTTGGCCGAGGAAAATCGCCAGCGGGAAGTTCCACGGGCTGATGCAGACAAAGACACCGCGCCCCTGCAGGAACAGCTCGTTCTGCTCGCCGGTATAACCGGGCAACAGGGTCGCCTGCCCCATCAGGCCGCGGGCCTGCACCGCGTAGTAGCGGCAGAAATCGACCGCCTCACGCACCTCGTCGATGCCATCTTGCAGCAGCTTGCCCGCCTCGCGGGTACAGAGGGAGACAAACTGCTCGCGGTTCGCTTCCAGCAGATCCGCCAGCTTCTCCAGCGCGGCAGCACGCTCGCTCACCGGGGTTTCACGCCAGCGCGGGAAGGCTGCGTGGGCAGATGCCAAGGCCTGCTCCACCGCCTGCTCGTCGGCCCAGTGGATCTTGCCGACGGTGAGGCTCACATCCTGCGGGCTCAGCACGGTTCGTGCCTCGCTGCGCTTGAGGGTCTCGCCATCGACGATGGGGCCCGCCAGCCACTGCTTGCTCTCCAGCTCTTTCAAGCGGGCAAAGAAGGGGCGCTGGATGGAGAGGATGTTCATGTTGACGCCGCTGGAGTTCTTGCGGTCGCTGAAGAGGTTCACCGGCTGCGGAATGCGGTCGTTGGCAAAGCCGGAGTAGCGCTTGAGGGTGCGCAGCGGGTGCTCGGCCAGCGAGTCCACCGGGGTATTGGAATCCACCAGCTTGTGAACGAAGGAAGTGTTGGCCCCGTTCTCCAGCAGGCGGCGCACCAGATAGGGCAACAAGTCCTTGTGGGCGCCGACCGGCGCGTAGATGCGGCAGTGCAGACCGGGATTGTCGCTCAGCACGGCGTTGTGCAGCTCCTCGCCCATGCCGTGCAGGCGCTGGAATTCGAACTGGCGATCGCCGGCCATCTCCAGAATGCTGACCACGGTATTGGCGTTGTGGGTGGCGAACTGGGGAGCGATAAAGCCGCGGGTCGGTTCGCTCAGCAGGTAGCGGGCGCAGGCGAGGTAGGAGATATCGGTGCCCGCCTTGCGGGTAAACAGCGGGTAGCCGGGCAGGCCCGCCTGCTGGGCATATTTCAGTTCGCTGTCCCAGTAGGCGCCTTTTACCAAGCGAACCGGAATGAGGTCACCCTGCTCGCGGGCCAGCGCGGTGAGCCAGCAGAGTACCGGCAGGGCGCGCTTGGAGTAGGCCTGCACTACCATGCCGAGCTTACCCCAGCCACGGTTGGCATCGGAGCGGTAGAGCTGCTCGAACAGATCCAGCGACAGCTCGAGTCTGTCCATCTCCTCGGCGTCGATGCTGATGGCCACATCCTTGTCGCGGGCGAGACGCACCAGCCCCACCAGCCGCTCGCACATTTCGCCGAGCACCCGTTCGCGGTTGGCCACGTCATAGCGTGGATGGAGTGCCGAGAGCTTGATGGAGATGGAGGGGGCCGGGCCGCCGTCGCTGATCCGCTCGTTGCCCACCGCCTCGATGGCGTTGCGGTAATCGGTCAGATACTTGTCGGCATCCTGCATGGTCAGCGCCGATTCACCCAGCATGTCGTAGGTGTGGGTGTAGCCCAGCTCGCGGGATTTGCGGCTCGCCTTGAGCGCCTCTTTCATGTCGCGCCCCAGCACGAACTGCTTGCCCATGATCTTCATGGCGGCGTACATGGCGGAGCGCACCACCGGTTCGCCCAGCTTGTTGACCATGCGCCCCAGCAGGTTGGCCGGGTTGCCGTCGAGCTTTTTGTCGAGCTTGATAATCTTGCCGGTCAGCATCAGCCCCCAGGTGGAGGCGTTGACCAGAGTAGAGTCGCTCTTGCGGAAATGAGATGACCAGTTGGCGCCGGAGAGCTTGTCCTTGATCAGGGCGTCGGCGGTCTCGGCATCGGGAATGCGCAGCAGCGCCTCGGCCAGACACATCAGGATGATCCCCTCTTGGGTATCCAGGCTGTACTCCTGCAGGAAGGCATCGATACCGTCGCCAGAGCCGCTCTCCTTGCGCACCTTGGTCACCAGAGTACGGGCACGCTGGGTCACCTGCTCCAGCGAGGCGCCATCTCCCGGCAGCATGGCCGACAGTTCGGCCAGATAGGCATTTTCATCCACCACGTAGTTTTGGGTGATGGCTTCGCGCAGGGCGGCCAGATCGGAGGGGATATAGTCAGCGGCAAGCACTTGAGTAGCTTTGAACATATGGGGTCTTCCTGTACGCCCTAAGGCTGATATCGACAAAGGCGGTCGCACCGCCGAAACGCCGACAATGTATACAATATCCTCCCCTATATGAAATGAATTTGTTGCCACTCCTTAACAAAGATCGCTAATTCACCTCATTTATTCCCTTTTGAAGCCGGCCTGCCAGTAAACATGAGGGTCATCTGACTTCATTTTGTATACGATCTGCCACCGCCCGTCCTGTCGCAAAGCAGCCACGCATCCCACCCAATACCGGATGTCCCAATGCGCCCAAAAAAAGAAGGGCCGCCACGGCGACCCTTCTCATCAATTCAGTCAGCCAGAAGCTGTCAGTTCATCCAGCGATCGCCACGGCTGCGACGGCGGGGCAGCATGGGCAACAGGATGCCGAGCAGGATCCCCGCCCCCACCATGGCGCCACCACGGATAAACCAGTCCATCTGCATGTCGTGCTCCTGGTTGTCGTAGCTCTGGGTCAGGGCATCGTTCTGCTCTTTGAGATTGTTCATCTCTTCACCCTGGCTGGCCAGCTGAGCCTTGAGGGCGGCGATCTCCTTGCTCTGGGCCGCGATCTGGCCATCCTTCTCGGTGAAGCGTTTTTCGTTGTCACCGTTGAGATTTTGCAGGCGCGCCTTGAGCTCATCCCGCTCCTTTTCTACCTGAGGGAGCCGCTCGCGCAAGCTGGGCTCACTCTGCAGTTCATTGCTTTTTATCCACCCTTCGCGACCACGCCCGTCCACCACCTGGGTGAATCCGGCATCGCCGTTCACCGCCTTCACCTCCAGCGGTTCACCAGCCTTGACGCTACCGAGAATCCGGTACTGGGTACCCGGACCATTGTGGATATAGGTAAAGATGTTGTCTGAAACATAACGTGTGTCGGCCAGTGCCTGTTGGGCACACAAGCAGATCAAAATCCCGAGAAGGGCGCGCATGGTCGATCGGTTCTCTTTTTCTGGTTTGGACAAGAGGTTGAATGTTAAGCCGCCAGCAGGTTAAAGGACAAGCAAAGAAAAATCTGCGCCCCCGGATAAATAGCACAGAGTGGCGAGCTACCTCGCCACTTGCCCACCCGCACCCTCACTTGCTTTTTAACTCCCGCACCTCGCTGCGCAGGGCGCGGATCTCCCGCAGCAACTCCTCTTGCTGGTTGTTGTAGTGATGACGCCACTTGTCGGTTTCGCTCTCCTTGGCCGGTTGCAAAAAGATGCTGGCCATAAAACCACTGATGGCACCAAACAGACCGACCCCGAACAGGATCAGCAGGCTGGCAACAAAACGCCCTTCCTCTGTTTTGGGCACCAGATCCCCGTAACCGACTGTGGAGAGGGTCACCAGCGTCCACCAGAATGCGTCATAAGGTGTCTCAATCTGGCTGCCGGGCTGACCAGACTCAATCCAGTACATGACACCGGATCCCAACCCCAGCAGCAGGAAAAAGAGGAACAGGATGCCGGAGAGGGTTGTCTCGTTTCGCTCGCGACGGAACATGGCCCAGAGATCCGGGTTCTCCTTGAACAGTTGATAGACCCGCCAAAGCTGTAGCAAACGGGCCCAACGCAGCTGCTCCACCATCGGCAAACTGCCTGGTAGATAGATCCAGTTGGTCTTGAAGAAGGATTTTCGATCAGGGGCCCGAAGCCAACCATAAGCGAAATGGGCAAGGAAGAAGTAACAGATCAGGCTGTCCAGGTCATAGAAGAGTTGCAGGGTTTGGGGAGTGAGGGTTGCCTGCCCCCACCAGCGGGCCGTCACCAGCACAACCGAGATAATCGACAGAAATGCCATCAGCAGATCCATCGCCCGCAGATGAGTTAAGTGATGTCGCATACATTTTCCAACTTTAAGCACAGTGCAAATTAATAAAAGAGAAGATAATGCCGATAGTCCTGAGGGCAAAGGAAAAAGCGATTTTCAAAGGAGATTTCACGATGCAGTTAAACCTGCTAGAGAAGCGGATGAGCAACATTCGGCTGGTGCCAAAAGTAGTGTTGCTGATGGTGTTCAGTACCATTTTGCTACTGACCAAACTCTGGTTTGATGCCAACAATCTGGAGTCAACTCTGCTCAGCGAAGGGCTTGATCCCGCCAAGGCAGATGCGATCTCCAATCGCTTGCTCTGGACCGGCCTGATGGAGACCACCATCATGGGGCTGCTGTTCGTAATCCTGCTGCTCACCGGCTCTCGCCTGATGGTCAAGCAGGTGCACTATCTGGTGGGCCTGCTGGAGCGCTTCGCCAAGCGGGACCTCAGCCACAAAGTACTGCTCAAGTCTCGTGACGAGTTCGGTGATATCGCCAAGGCGGTCTCCCACTCGCAGGAGAACCTCAAAGCAGTGTTTGGCAACCAGCGCGCCGCCTGCAAGGAGCTCAACGACATCGCCTCTCAGGTTACTCTCTGCATGGAAGAGGCCAACGAAGCGATCAACGAAGAGTTCACCCAGATTGAGCAACTGGCAAGCGCCATGAGCCAGATGGTCGGCGCCATTCGCGAAGTGGCCACCCATGCGGATCAAGCCTCTCACGCCACCGCCGAAACCAGCCAGCTGGCCGAGGAGGGGAGCCGCTGCGTTACCGAGACCGTCAACACCATCGACACCCTCTCCGGCAATATCCAGCGCTCCGCTACCGTGGTCAATCAGGTGGAGCAAGGGGTCGAGCGCATTGGCTCGGTAGTCGATACCATTCGCGGCATCTCGGAGCAGACCAACCTTCTGGCACTGAACGCCGCCATCGAAGCGGCCCGCGCCGGTGAAGCGGGTCGTGGCTTTGCC
Source organism: Aeromonas sp. 600527 (assembly GCF_049175415.1). Taxonomy (NCBI): domain Bacteria; kingdom Pseudomonadati; phylum Pseudomonadota; class Gammaproteobacteria; order Aeromonadales; family Aeromonadaceae; genus Aeromonas; species Aeromonas sp. 600527. The sequence goes on from NZ_JAAKVA010000023.1 coordinate 51,200, forward strand.
GTAGTGGCCTCCGAGGTGCGCGAGCTGGCTAACCGCGCCCAGGCCGCCACCGTCGAGATCCAGAAGATGATCGAACAACTACAGGGCAATGCAGCTCAGGCCGCCGAACTGATGGCACATAGCGTGCGCCAGGCCGACAAAGGAGTGGAACAGGTGACCCAGGCCGGTACCCAGCTCGCCACCATAGTGCAGCGGGTACAGGGTGTCGCCGACATGAACCGCCACATCGCCGCCGCCTCCGAGCAGCAGAGCTCGGTCGCCGAAGAGATGCGCGGCAATCTGGAACAGGTCAGGCAGATCGCTGAAGGCTCCGTCGTGGTACTGCGCGAACTGCAAGAAGCCTCCGAGCTGGTCGAACAACACAGCAAGGAGCTCGACAGCCAGATCCAGTCCTTCAAGCTGGCCTGATCGGGCATGACCACCATGGTGCCCCACCGCAGCTCCCGGCCATAAAAAAATCCGAAACCAGTGGTTTCGGATTTTTGCTATTCAGCATGGGGCAGAACGGGGGCTCTCCTCGCCTGCTATATCGGCAGCACTTACTCGGCAGCCATCCGGGCTTCAATGTAAGCGAGAGCTCGGTCGATACGTGCGAGAACACGCTCTTTGCCAACCAGCGCCATCACGGCGTCGATGGCAGGAGATTGACCCAGACCGGTGACAGCCACGCGCAGCGGCATGCCGACCTTGCCCATGCCTTGGCCCAGCTCGGCGGCAGTCGCTTCAATCAGCTCGTGCAGCGCTTCGGTGGTCCAGCTATCCAGTGCAGCCAGCTTGGTCTTGGCCAGAGCCAGCGGCTCGGCAGCCACACCACGCAGGTGCTTCTTGGCGGCCGCTTCGTCGATCGCCTCAAAATCTTCGAACAGGTAGCGGCTCTGGGCGGCCATCTCGACCAGGGTGTTGCAGCGCTCGGCCAGCAGGGTGACCACGTCGGCCAGCGCCGGGCCATTGCTGGTGTCGATCTTCTGGTTTTCCATGTGCCATGCCAGATGCTTGGCAACATAGGTCGGATCCAGGCTGCGCATGTAGTGGTTGTTCAGCCACAGCAGCTTGTCGGTGTTGAAGGCAGAGGCAGACTTGGAGATGGCATCCAGACTGAACAGCTTGATCATCTCTTCCAGGCTGAAGATCTCCTGATCGCCGTGGGACCAGCCCAGACGCACCAGATAGTTCAGCAGCGCTTCCGGCAGGTAGCCGTCATCGCGGTACTGCATCACGGAGACTGCACCGTGGCGCTTGGAGAGCTTGGCACCGTCGTCACCCAGGATCATGGAGACGTGGGCAAATTCCGGTACCGGCGCGTTCAGCGCCTTATAGATGTTGATCTGGCGCGGGGTGTTGTTGATGTGGTCTTCGCCACGCACCACGTGGGTGATCTCCATATCCCAGTCATCGACCACTACGCAGAAGTTGTAGGTCGGCGCGCCGTCGGTACGGCGGATGATCAGATCGTCCAGCTCGGTGTTGGCGAACTCGATGCGGCCACGGACGTGGTCATCGAACACCACGGAACCTTCGGTCGGGTTGCGGAAGCGAATCACGTGCGGCGCATCGGCCGAGTGATCGTGGGCATGATCGCGGCACTTGCCGTCATAACGGGGCTTCTCGCCGTTGGCCATCTGGCCTTCGCGCAGCGCTTCCAGACGCTCTTTGGAGCAGTAGCACTTGTAGGCGCGGCCATCGGCCAGCATCTCGTCGATCAGCGCGTTGTAGCGATCGAAGCGCTTGGTCTGGTAGTAGGGGCCCTCATCCCAGTTCAGCTCCAGCCATTCCATGCCCTCAATGATGGCGTCGATCGCCTCCTGAGTGGAACGTTCCAGGTCGGTATCCTCAATACGCAGCACGAACTCACCGCCCTGGTTCTTTGCAAACAACCAGGAATAGAGTGCGGTACGGGCACCGCCGACATGCAAAAAGCCGGTCGGGCTGGGAGCAAAACGGGTTTTGACTTTCATCTTTAAGCCTTGTGTAGAGGGCCTTGGGCCAATTCGTTAGAAAAAACCGTCGCATTTTAGCACCGACAAAGACGGATGGGAAAACCATGAAGTGGCAACAGGGCCTGGTAGCGGGGAAAATTTGACCCTTCTCACCTGCCCATCAATCTTTGAAGGGGATCGCAAAACAAAATCCCCATTTCCGATTTGCTATGGGAAGTGTTGGAGAGCTGCCTCCTCCGGCCGATATCCAAATAACGCTCACCAACAAGGAAGAGACGATGCAGTTCCGTTCGATCCAAAACCGCATTCTAGTGATGGCCGGGATTGCCATGACCACCGCCCTGGTCATCCTGATCCTGCTCAACCAATACTCCGGCCAACAGACCCAACAACTGACCATCAGCTCCAGCCGTGAAGCGCTACAGCAGGAGGCTTGGCAGAAGGTCAGCGCCAATGCCCGCGCCGAGGCGGCCACCATCACCCAACTGCTGCAAAAGGGGCTCTCCTATACCCAACAGATGGCCAGCGCCCTCGCCCTGCAACAGCAGGGCAAACTGCCGCTGGATCGCCAGCAGGCCACCGACCTGCTCAAGGCACAACTGGCCCTGGAGCCGCAACTCTATGGCGCCTTTGCCGGCTTTGAGCCCAACGGTTTCGACGGTCAGGATGCCGCCTTCGTCGGGCAGAGTACGCTGGGCAGTGACGACAAGGGGCGCTTCGTGCCCTACTTCTATCGCGACAAGGATCAAATCGGTACCGATCTGCTGCTCTCCATCGACAAGACCGACCCGGACGAATTCGGCAATCCCGCCAACGACTACTACGCCTGCCCGAAACGGGAAGGGCGCTCTTGTCTGATCGATCCCTTCAAGGTGGATATCAACGGTCAGCAGGTGCTGGTGAGCACTATCACCACCCCCATCATGGTGGATGGTCAGTTCAAGGGGATCGCAGCGCTGGATCTGGCGGTGGACTCCATCAGTCGTCAGGCCAAGAGCCTCAACAACAACATCTATGATGGCCAGGGGGAGACCCTGATCGTCAGCGCCGCCGGAGTCATCACCGGCACCAGCGGCGATGCCAGCCTGCTAGGTAGTAATGCAGGTAAGGTGCTGGGTAACCAGTGGCAGCAGTACCTGAAACCGGAAGTGCAACGTCAGGAGCTGGACGAATCATTCCGTATTTCCGTTCCCATCATGGTGCCGGGAATGAGCCGCAACTGGGCCATCATCGTCACCCTGCCCTACAAGGTGGTACTGGCAGGGGCCGATCAACTGGAGAGCCAGCTCAATGAGATGAACCAGGCAGCGGTGACCCAGCAGCTGGTCGGTGCCTTTATCGTACTGGTGCTGGCGCTGGCCACCATGCTGGTGATTGCCCGCAGTATCACTGGCCCCATCCGTCAGATGGTCAGCCTGGTGGATGACATTGCCGATGGTGAAGGGGATCTCACCAAGCGCCTCGCAACCCGCTCTGTCGACGAGCTGGGGGATCTCGCCAAGGGCATCAACCGCTTTATCGACAAGTTGCAAGGGCTGCTCGGGGATGTGCTCAAGACTGCCAGCGAGGTGAACCGTTACGCCGGTGACACCGACCGCATCGCCGGTCAGACCGACAACAACCTGCAGCACCATCAGGCGGAGATGGAGCAGATGCTGACCGCGGTGCAGGAGATGTCCTACGTCAGTCAGGAGGTCGCCACCCACGCCAACAACACCGCCGACTCGGCCAAACAGGCGCAAAGCGCCGCCGATCAGGGCAAGGAGCGCTTCCAGCAGGTGATCCAGTCGATGCACAAGGTCGCGGCAGAAGCCGGTAAAGGGGCCGAAGTGGTGGAAGGGCTGGCCCACGACAGCGCCCAGATCACCAGCATCCTCACCGTCATTCAGGGGATTGCCGACCAGACCAACCTGCTGGCCCTCAACGCCGCCATCGAGGCTGCCCGGGCCGGCGAGCAGGGGCGCGGTTTCGCGGTGGTCGCCGACGAGGTGCGCAAACTGGCTGGCAATACCCAGCAGGCGGTACAGAACACCCAAGAGCTAATCGAGAAGATCCGCCTGAGCTCTACCAATGCAGTCAACGCCATCACCCAGAGCCAGCAGTTGACCCATCAAGCGGTGGGCGAGGCGGATCTGGCGGAAGAGGCGCTCGGTAGCATCTACCAGGCCATCTCCACCATCAACGACATGACCTATCAGATCGCCTCCGCCGCCGAAGAGCAGAGCTCGGTCTCCGAGACCGTCTCCGGCAACCTCTCAAAAACCAACGCACTGGCCAACGACATTGCTCAGGATGCGACCGAAACGGCCAAAGCCAGTCAGGCATTGCGTCAGGCGGCCGACAAATTGCAGCAATTATTGGGTCAATTTCGTCTCAGCTGATAATTTTCCGCCTCAGGACTCTCCCCCTCGGGGGCGAGTCCGTTTACCATAGGCGACGAATTTGCCTGATGGCAGGCAATGTAGTGAGAGGTAAATGCCGTGCCCACCCCGGACCGTCGCCCACGAGGCCATAACAGACGAGCCCAGCAGCGTCGCCAAGACGAATCACAAGGATCCCTGCTCCATCGCATCAATGCCGCGACCCTGTCCCTGCGCCAACGTTTTGGCCAAGGGATGAGCAACCTCGGCCAACGCAGCCAGGATGCCAAAGCAGGCAAATTCAAGCTGTCCAGCCCGCTGCCGCGTAAAAACACCATAGGTCTGCTGATCCTGATCCCGCTCTGGTTGCTGGTACTGGCCTGGGAACCGGCTCCATCCGCCCCCAAGGCAGCCCCTTCCGGCTCGCTGGAAGTGCCGCTGGCCGTACCTGCTCAGGCTCTAAATGTCGGCAATGGTGCGGCAGGCAGTGCGCCCGCGACTGCCAAGCCGGTCGAAGAGAAGGTCAACGGCACCTGGTTGCAACACGATGTGCAGGCGGGTGAGACCCTCTACTCCATCTGGCGTAAATTCGAGTTGCCGGGTGCCGAGCTCAGTCGCCTGATCGCCATCGAGGGGCCGGATCGCCCGCTGACACGCCTGCAATCTGGCCGCTCTATCTTCATCCTGGTGGACGACACCCGCCGCATCCAGCGGGTGGAGATCCGCTCCTACGGCCAGGCGGTCTACCGCTACGACCGGCAGGGCGAAGGGTTCGCCCTCAAGGAATAACAAAAAACGGGAGGCGCTGGCCTCCCGTTTTTTTCAGTCAAACCTCTTCAAATAAGCTACTGACTTCACAATATTTTTAGCTTGTTCAAAAAACGAAAGGGGTCAAATTGACAAGGATCGACGCTAACGTACAATCGTTTGTGCTTTAAACAGGGATTGTTCTACGTGCTACTGGGACAAAGAGACGTGGTCAGTCATGAGCCAACCCCTGCTTGCAAGGCAAATGCAGCCCAGCACGGGCTTAGTTTCATTTTGTTATTGATAGGATTTAGCACATGTCTGACATTCGCACCGGCCAGGTAAAATGGTTCAACGAAACCAAGGGTTTTGGCTTTATTGAACAATCCCAGGGTCCGGACGTATTCGTTCACTTCTCCTCCATCCAGAGCACCGGTTTCAAAACCCTGGCTGAAGGTCAAAAAGTCCAGTTCACTGTGACCCAGGGCAAAAAAGGCCCTCAGGCTGAGAACGTTACTCTGGTCTAAGCCCGCGCCAGTGAATCATGCAGGAGGAGCCAAGGCCCCTCCTCTTTTTTGCCCGCAATTCTCGCCTCCCACCACCTGTCACAACCGCTTGCCTGGTACAACCCGCACCATGAGCCCACATCCCCTTCCTGTTTGCAGGAGAGGTAGCAGAGACGCGCTGAGTAAACGCCAGATACGACAAAGCATCGCAACGCGATGTGAAGGGCAATTCAAAGGGATTATGAAAACTTCGAAGAGAGATTGGAGCGGGAAACGAGACTCGAACTCGCGACCCCGACCTTGGCAAGGTCGTGCTCTACCAACTGAGCTATTCCCGC
>NZ_JAAKVA010000024.1:0-42371 GCF_049175415.1 Aeromonas sp. 600527
GGGAACACCAGCCCGAACGCCGGCGGCAATGCCCCCGCCACCACGTTCACTGTCAGGACGTTACCCACCAGGGTGCCACCAACTGCAGTGGTATTCGCAGGCAAATTGTTGAAGGTATACACCAGGCTGGTCCAGGTCTCTGACCCGTCGCCATCGCTGATACTCACCGTGTTGGTCAGCAGCACCTGTACCGTGCCATCCGTCTCGGTCGCACCCGCATTCAGCGCCTCGACGTTGAAGTCGATGTCACCTTGTGGTGCCACTGTCAGTGTCAAGGTAGAAGTAACAACATCGGAGCTATCGGTGACCAGATAACTCACCGTAGGAGCGGCGCCAGAATAGTCAGGGGCGGGGGTAAAGGTAAAAGTGCCATCACTATTGATGACTAGCGTACCAATCCCAGTCAGGATCGATGTCACACCAGCGGGAACATCAATATTACTGCCCCAGCTATAGCTAATGATGGATTGAGTCAGGGGGCCATCTGGGTTGGTACTGTTAACCAAAAGATCACCACTGACGGTAGTATCTTCATCCATCGAAAATACTTCGCTCTCATCCAGCAATATATTCGTTACTGGCTCTGGTTCCAACAGTGGTTCAGGCACTTGCTCTGTATTAATAAAGGGAGCAGCCTGATAATTAGTATCAAAACCGGCCTCGGCAATTGTCGCATCACCAGTTCTATCAATGGTGACAAAACCACCGTTGCCGCTTGCTCCCGCTACCCCACCAATACCGCCACCACCTGCTGCTGGTGCCCCACCGGCAGCAGAAGCCTCAAAGTTTTGAGTCGGGTCAACACCCTGCAGAATAGATTCTTGCAATGCGGCAATATCTGAAGGAGCACCTTCCTGGCTTGCCGCAACTTGCGGTTGAGCAGATTCAGCAGACTCGGAACCTGCTGGAACATCCGATGCAGGAGTATCGTCGTAAGGTGAAAGAGCTAGCTTTGCATCATCCGCTATGGCTAATTTGGCCCCGGGTTGGAGAATTTCCCCTCTTTGCAGAGGGCGGCTGCTTCCATCAGCCAGCACAATCTCCACATTACCTTCAATCGCAGAGACAACCACGGACTTGTCGATGATTTGGGTACGCATATCCATTGCTCCAATGGTGACAGATCTTGATGTCTACACCGTAGAGGGAGATACCGTGCTTTTCCGTTGCAATAATGTATAGATTTGACTGCTCTCAAACAGATATAGAGAATAAAATCGAAAGATTAGTTTTTCTTTTTTAAAATCATAACGATATGATGAGAACCAAATAGACCCCATGTTGATTTAATAATAAAAAAATCAAAAACATAATTTATTGATATAAAAACAGCCCCGTTTGGGGCTGAATTTGCAATGCACATATCAATCAAGATAGGGGGAAGGCAGGATGCACAAATCCCTGATAACCATCGATATGCAACTTGGAAAGCAGTTCCACTTGATGTTGATCTTCGACGCGGGTTGCAATGGTGGTCACACCAGCATTGTGTGCGGCGCGACACACTGCAGCCAGGAATGAGGTGTCAGCCCCCGGCTCCATGACCTGACTGGTATAACCGTGATCGACCTTGACATAAGCCGGCGACAACTCCTCCAGATAGCCCAGAGACTGGAAGTGACGACCATAGTGGTCAACCCCCCACTGGAAGCCATGAGCTTGCAAGGTGCCCACCAACGCAGCCACGTTGTCTTTATGTTTCATGATGGCAGCTTCAGGTATTTCAAATAACAACCGCTCTTTCAGCTCTGCATGCTCGGTCAGATAGCACGTCAGCCAAGTTAAAAATTCATCCGAGCAGAGCGAGCCAGCAGTGATGTTGATCGCCAGTACCAGATCAGACTGTTTTTGCAGTAATGGAACGCAAGCATCAAGCACCGCTTGGTCAAACTCGCCACCCAGTTTGAACTGTTCAATCGCAGGCAAGAACTGACCGGCAAAATAGTCTGTGCCATCCCGAGAGATAGACGCAAACAGTTCGGCATGTAATCTGGCACCATTATCAAACCGGCAAGCTGGTTGAGCTTTAAAGCGCCAAAGTTGTCGTGAAATGGCATCTTGTACCAGATCTCGCCAGGCCAAACGCCCCATCAAACCTTGCTCGGTGCCTCCTTCCATCACCACAGCACCACGGCGTTCATTACGCGCCTTGCCAAGCGCATTATCGGCTTTGGTCAACAAGGCGGAGAGATCATCATTGCCATCACGACCGGCAATACCAATGACGGAGAGCGCATCCCCTTCGCCCATTGGATTCACCACCAGATCGGCAATGCGGCTATTAATCACTTCAGCCAGCTCTTTTAGCTGAGTCAGATCGTCAGTTGGACAGAGCAGCGCATATTCCGTCGCGGAGATCCGTGCCAAGGCTGCGCCATCCCACCCTTTTAATTGCTCTTTCAAAGCCTGAGCTATCGACTTGACCATGTTGTCGCGGGCAGCAAAGCCTTCATCGCGATAGATATCATCCAGCATGTCGACCGCAACCAGCATGACGCCACCTTGGCCAGCCTCCGCTATCCATGCGTTTACCTGGCCTACAAAATAGGCTCTGTTGCCCAGTCCCGACACGGCATCGACATAAACCCGCTCACGCAATTTCTCGGCCTCATCGGCTTGCTCTTTAAACTGCAGCGCCAACTTGCTTGAGAGGGTGTTGATCGCCTGAACGACCTGCTTCAATTCATGGGTTTTAGGCTCCGGGATCGTATGGCCGAAATGGTGCAGCTCGATCTCGACGGCTTGATCACAGATCTGTTTCAGTGGCTTGAGTAAGTAGTTGAGTGCTCTCATCAACAAAATGGTGGTGATCAAAAATCCGACCAGAAACCAGCTCGCCAGCTCACTCATACCCCGCCACAACTCGTAATAAGCCTGGCCGGGGTGACCCACTACTTTTAATTTTCCAAGCTGCAACCAGCCAGATGTCAGAATTGACTCGTTGGATACCTCAGGAAACAGACCCAAATTCACAAACCACTGCGGCACCCCCTGAATATTGTTGGTATTTTCCTGCTCGATGACATCCTTTGATGCCAGCAGATCAAGGCGAACCAGTCGATAATAGCCGCCATCAAAGATGGCCTGGATCACCGACTCGGCACCGACCTTGTCACCGTTTTCCAGATAGGGGGTGAGCGCAAGCCCCAGCGAGGTTGCCGTATTGATGACCGTTGTTTCCTGTTGCTGCGCCAGATAGGTGCGGGTTGAATTGAATTGCACCCAGTATGTGGCCGCAAATAACAATCCAAACAGCAGCAGCATGGTGGCTAATAACTGTCGATAGAGCGTCATAGGTTAATCATCCAAATTCACCACTGGCCGAGCCAATCGCCCCGAGGTCATGCGATTGCGTAAATCATTCCATAATCCCAAGCGGGATGATTGACCAGCCAGTTCCCCTTGGCCTCGTGCCTTCATCAACCACAAGTGACTACCGTTAAAACTGTAAATAGGCACCAAATCACGCCGCTGTGTGGCAGGGCGAATCGAGCCGATCAAATTATCCAAAATAACCGGAACGGAAGAGGGTGTCTCATAATATGCCACCACCATGTGAAACTGGTTGTAATCAAGAGCCTTGACATACACCATCCGCATTTTATCATCCGGGATCCCAAGCTCGAGCAGCGTAGAGTATTTGGCGATACTGAAATCTTCACAGTCTCCCCCGGCTGCCCCCAAAAATTCCAGCGGGGTTGCCCAATAATCCTTTTTGCGCCACAACTTGATATCATCAATAAAGCGCATCCGATTGAAAAAATTATTTACCCGCTCAAGTTTTTTTTCTTCGCTCAGGGCCCTGCCCTTCGTCTCCATGACCAGCATACGCCAACTGGCCACACGCTTGCCGGCTCTGACTCCATAGGTCTGCTCCGCCCGCTTGATCAAGTTGAGATCTTCCTGTGGCAAAGGCTGACTGGCACAGAGCAGAAGTGAGAAGGGCAACAGCAGGATCCATAAGGAGCGGCTCAGAACACGTAGGGCTAGGTGTCTCCATTCATTGAGGAGATAACACCATCTGCCACCATTATTGCACTGGAGTGTCACATTATATTCCTGCTGCATTATTGCTGCTGCACTCCTCAAAACCCGAGCAACCACCTGCTTTAGCCAAATATGGTGACTGCCAGCAGCAGTCACCATATTAGCGTTCATCATCCCGGCTGGATCATGAACAAATGGTTATTGCCTGGCCTGCCATTCAGCGGGTTGTTTGACGCTAAATGCATTGAGCAGGCTACCTGTCGCATTGAGAATGCGATAGTCCGCCAGCAGTGCATCATACTCGGCGGTGATATAGCTGCGACGCGCCTCGAACAGTTCGTTCTCGGTGTTCAATACGTCCAGCAATGTCCGTTGACCCAACCCAAACTGCTTCTTGTATGCCTGTACGGTGTCATAGCTGGCATCAACATGCTCTTTCAGGAAGGTCTTTTGCTTGGCCAGCGACTCTTTCGCGTTCCAGGCCAGACGAGTGCCCTCCTCCACCTGACGGAACGCATTCAAATGAATGTCTTTCGCCTGAGAGTAGAGCGCCGATGTTGCATTGCTCTCTGCCACGTCAGAACCGCCACGGAACAAGTTGTAACGCATGCGCACCATTGCGGTCAGATCATCGTTGCGCCCTTTGACTGCATCGATATCCTCATTCCAGTTCTGATCGACCTCGAATGTTACATTCGGGTAGAAACCGGATTTGGCGCCTTCATGTTGATACTTGGCCGCTTCGATATCCTGCAGGGAAGAGAGCAGGGTCGGGTGGACTTCGGTCGCTGTTTTCAGCGCACTATCGAGGCTGGTCGGTATAAGCTCGGTATTGGGAACCGGCTGTACCAGATCTTTGGGCACCTCGTTCACGACACGAATAAATTCACTCTCTGCGTCGCGATAGTTGTTTTCAGCAGCGGCCTGATTTGAATAGGCCCGGGCAACACGACCTTCAATCTGGGTCTGATCCGCAGTAGAGCCAAGCCCTGAATCAGTCCGCTTGCTGATGTCGCTGCGGATCTGTTCGTGGGTTTCCAGGTTCTGTTTGGAGAGTTCCAGGATCTCCTGCTGGCGCAGCATATTGAGGTAGACCTCAGCTACTCGCAGCGCGGTATTTTCAGCTTCGGAGATCATCGCCAGACGCTGGGCATTGGCTTCAGCTTCGGTTCTGGAGACGTTGTTGCTGACATCAAAGCCATCAAACAACATTTGCCGCAAACTGAGTCCAGCCTCCTTGCGAGTCATGGAATCATCGATATTGCTGTTGGCGCTGGCAGCACGGGTAGAAGGGCTGTCAGTTTTTTCATAGCCTACGCCACCACGCAGATCGATCGTAGGATAATAGCCACCCTTGGCTCCATCATGCTGATAGAGTCGTGCCTGATACAGATCAAAGGCTTCCTTGATCTTGGGGTGCGTAGCAAGTGTCTGTGCCACCGACTCTTCCAGAGTCTGAGCCTGACCCAAACTCGGGATCAGGGTGCAGCCACTGACCAGCATGGCAACAATCGTTTTTTTCATGTTATCTCCAGTCATGTTTTGTTTTTAGATTGTTGGCTTATCGTTCTCTCAGTGCCGACTGCTTTGCCCGTAAGATCGGCTTAAGCAAATAGTCTAGGACACTTTTTTTACCAGTAATGATATCAGCACTGGCTAACATACCGGGGATGATGGGAAGTGCGTTAAGCTCATCGCCCAAGTAACTCTTCTCTGTCCGAACCCGAACCAGATAAAAGGAGTTCCCCTCCTCATCCTGGATCGAATCAGCACTTATCTGTTCAACCTTGCCATGCAATCCTCCATAGATTGTAAAGTCGTAGGCAGTAATTTTGACGATGGCATCCAGCCCCGGTCGCAGGAAGGCGATATCTTTCGGTGACACCTTGGCTTCTACCAGCAAGGTATCCTCCAGCGGCACAATCTCCATTAGATCCATGCCGGGCTGAACCACACCGCCCAACGTGTTGATCTTGAGCTTCTTGATGGTTCCTTTGAGCGGAGCAATTACGCTGGTTCGGTCAACCCTGTCTCGCAAGCCAACCTGCCCTTCTGACAACTGGCCAAGTCGCCCTTGCTTCTCATTCAGTTCAGTCTGGGAGTCTGCCCTGAACTTCAGCGCAATATCATTACGCTTGGAGATGGTCTCACGCAGCACCGAATTGAGTTTTGGGATCAGCAGACGGTTACTCTCCAGTTCCCCCTGCATTTCGTTAACCTGCCGTTCCAGCTTGATTAGCTCCACTTGCGGCACTATGCCCTCTTTCGCCAGTGGACGGCTAATATTCAGCTCTTGTCTGGCCAGATCCACACTGCGATTCACAGTGCGGATCTTGGCATTCAGTTCAATCAGCTCCTGCTCTTTCTGTTCGATTTGCTGACCAAGAATATAGAGCTGGTTCTTCAGGTTATTGAGGCGATCCCGCTGTACAGAGCGCTCACGGTGCGCATATTCGGCAAAGACGGTTTCATAACCATCGGGGAACTGGATTGGCGCTTCGCCTACCACGACCTGCTCACGCCACCCCAGTGCCGGGTCGTTTTTCACCTCGACGCTGGCCATCTCGGCCCGCAGACGAGCCACATCCCCCTTGAGAGTTACCACCTCCTGCTCCCGTTCTCTAAAATCGGAGCGGAAACGGGTGTCATCAATACGCAGCAGCGGCTGCCCCTTTTCGACGATATCCCCCTCTTTGACGAAGATCTCTTTGACGATCCCCCCTTCCAGGTTCTGGATCACCTGCAGCTGGCGTGACGGAATAACTTTGCCCTGACCCACGGTGACTTCATCCAGCTCAGCCCAGGCCGCCCAGACGATGGCACTCATGAAAAAGAGGAAACAACACCACAACAGGATGCGGGCACCGGTCGGCGTGGTGAGCAGCACAGCTGCCGCACCGTCATCGACAAACTCCAGATGCTCGGGCGCCGGCAATACATCGCCGGAAGGCGCCTTTTTGCTGCGCTTGAACCAGTCCATGAGCCCCTTAACCATGGGACACCTCCTGCACGCGCACTTTGCCTTCCTTCAACTGCTGTAACACCACCTCTTTGGGGCCATCAGCCACTATCTGTCCCTGCTCGATGACGATCACTCGCGATGCCACATCCAGCATCGAGGTTTTGTGAGTGATGAGGATCAATGTGGTTTCCGGGCCCAGTCTGGCAAGCTCCTGTTTGACCTGCATCTCGGACTGGTTGTCCATGTTGGAGGTCGGCTCATCCATCACCAGAATGGGGGGATCATTAAGCAGGGCGCGTGCCAGAAGGATCGACTGACGCTGGCCACCGGAAAGCTGACGGCCACCCTCGCCTATCTGCCGATCCAGCCCGTTGGGATCGCGGTTGGTAAAGTTGGTAACACCCGCCCGCTTGGCGGCGCGCAAGACTCTCACATCATCCACCAGCGGATTACCCAGCATGATATTGTCTCGCACGGAGCCAAAGAAGAGAATGACATCTTGCGGTACACAGCCGATATTGCGGCGGATCACTGACGGAGGCAGCTGGTCGATTTCAAAACCATCGAGGCGAACAGAACCATCGGTCGGTCGATACAGCCCCATCAACAGCTTCTCAAGGGTCGTTTTACCCGCCCCAATCCGACCGATAATCGCCACCTTTTCGCCCGGCTGAATGCGCAAATTGATATTGTGCAGAGTGCTAGTTTCCATTCCCGGATATTTGAACGAAACATTCTCGAATTCAATTCGACCGGCAAGCACCGGATGATGGATATATTGCTTGCCCTCCTCCTGCTCCCCCGGGGTTTGCATGATTTTTTCCAGAATATCCAGTGCAGACTTGGCCTGGTTATAACGGGTCGACAACACCGAGAGTTGTACCATGGGCGCAATGGCACGGCTGGAGAGCATCACGGCGGCAATCATGCCACCCATAGTGACCAAGCCTTCGGAGATCTGGTAAACACCGACGATCACCAGACCGACCGTCACCACCTGCTGGATATAACTAGCCAGTGAAGACATGGAGTTGGTAATACGGCGGGTCTGTACGCCCCAGGTGGAAATATGGGAAACGGCCTGTTCCCAGCGATGCTGGAACATGCTCTCGGCACCGAAAATTTTGACGGTTTCCAGCCCGGAAATACTTTCAATCAGGTTGGCGTTCTTCTGGGATGCAAGACGTGATCCCTCTTCGATGGACTGCTTGAGGGGCTCCTGAATATAAAAACTGTAAGCGATCAGGATCAGCATGGCGACGATAGGGACCACCACCATCACGCCGGCAAACATCCAGATAATAAAGAGGAAGAAGATGGCAAAGGGCAGATCGATAAGAGTAGAAACCGTCGCGGAGGTGAAAAACTCCCGCACCGATTCAAACTCCTGCAGATGTTTGGCGAACGCGCCGGTGGAAGCGGGGCGAGACTCCATCCGCATGCCCATCACCTTGGCGAAAATCTTGGCCGACAGCAGCACATCGGACTTTTTTCCGGCGATATCGATAAAGTAACTGCGTAGCTGCCGCATCACAAAATCGAAGGTAAAGACCACCATGGCCCCGACCGCCAGCACCCAGAGTGAATCAAATGCCAGATTGGGCACAATCTTGTCATAGACGTTCATGGTAAAAAGGGGGCTGGCAATGGCAAACAGGTTGATCAGAATGGAGGCAATAAGCACATCGCGATAGATGCCGCGGGATTCGAACAAGGTGCTCCAGAACCAGTGTCCATCACGGGTTTCCAACACCTTGGGAGAGCGCTCGTCAAACTTGAACTGCTTCTTCACGTAGAAGAGGCGCCCCAGATACTCATCACCCAACTGGGCTGCGGTTAGCCATTGGGCTGCATCACCTGCCTGCGGGAAAATCACTTTCCCTTGGCTGCGATCTTCGTTCCACTCCAGCAAAATGCAGGCGCCACCATTGCGCATCTGCAATACACAAGGCAGCAGCAAGGGAGAAATATCGGCCAGTGGCTGTATCACTTCACGGGCGGATAACCCGCCCCGCTCGGCAGCACGGCAAAAGAGTGCGGTAGTCAGGCGCCCGGAGACCAGTGGCAACCCGGTCGTCAGGGCATCTTGGCTGTTGGGCACACCATAAAAGCGGGTCAAGAAGACCAGACACTCCAATAACTCATCAATACGACTTGTTTCTGCTTGCATAGCATCCTGTCACTGCATAAATGAGGTAGATAAGAGCGTTCATCGCTCATATTTCCCTGCTATAGCCACGCTAAAACCGAGTGGCCTTCCCGCTGATGAGACTGATCAGGGGATAAACCTGTCCAGATAGATCGCGACACTCATCCCCAATTTCCCGGCACAGCAGCAATGGCGGCATGATTCGTTATTGGTAAAAATAATCGGCTCATCAACACCATGCTAACACTGCAATCAGGATGAATGCCGGAGTTAATTGATAATGACATTTATTATGGCGCACCACTATATCAACCGGCACGTACCAAAACTATAGTTTAGGGTATGAAGTTTTTTATATAACCCTATGTTTTACGTGAAAATAATAATCTGGCGCTCAATTATAGGTCAGGAAGTATGAAGGGTCTGCCCAACGCGTGACCTTGCGGGCCGCTCAATGAGAGTGCTTTGGCAATGTCCGCCATGGCCGTCCAGCGGTTTTCACACCAGGCTGGCGCCAAAAGAGTCGGACGACGAGCGGAGGCCGAAATCCGGTGATACACCACTTCGGGCGGCGTGTGCTGGATCATGGCAACGGCCGCCTCCACATACTGTTCCAGCGTCAATACCTCAAGGCGCCCCGCCTGCCACGCTTTGCCAAGAGTACTGCCCTCTACTACATGAAGCGGATGCAGCTTGATCCCCTCAACACCGGTCTCAACGATACGATGCAGGGTATCGAGGCTGTCCATTGGCACCTCGCCCGGCAGGCCGACGATCAGATGAGCACATACCTTGATGCCGCGCTGATGGGCACGTCTTACCGCATCCTCATAGGCGGCATAACCGTGGCCGCGGTTGATCCGTTGCAGGGTCTTGTCATTGGCACTTTGCAGCCCGAGCTCCAGCCACACCTCGTAACCCCGGGCCTGATAGCCCGCCAACAGATCCAGCACCGCATCCGGTACGCAATCGGGGCGAGTGCCCACGCAGAGCCCCACCATATCGCTCACCGACAGCGCCTCTTCATACATCCGCTGCAGATATTCGACCTCGGCATAGGTACTGGTATAGGCCTGAAAGTAGGCAAGATAGCGCTTGGCACGGGTGACTTCGTCCCGGCGAGCCAGCAGTTGTTGCACCACGGAGAGTTGCTGAGCCGACTCGTCAGCAAAAGAGGATACATTGCAGAAGGTACAGCCACCGCGGCCCAGGGTGCCGTCACGGTTCGGGCAGGTGAAGGCCCCATGGATGGAGAGTTTGTGGATCTTCTGACCATGACGCTGCTTGAGATCCTGACCGAATGTATTGACGAGTTCGTGTAACTGCATGACACCTCCGCTAAAGGAGCGCCATTGTACGAGCTTGCGCAAAACAGGGGCTGAGCTGGATCAAGCTAGCGGAGAGGGTAAAACATATAAATACCCGACCAATTTTGAATAAATATAGAGAAAAAGCGCAAAAAAAGGATTTTTACAGTTCTTTGACGATTCAAACAGTAAACATCCATATGAAAATGAGACCTGATAACCCACTGTTGAACAATGAGAAATTCAAAGAGACCCGACAGCACACAATTGCAAGCATGGGATATTGAAAATGTGATCCCTTCCGCTGTCGGCCACATCGGGTTGGTAAAATTACTACATTCGCCCATCGTCGCCGAGCACACCATTGAGCCTGTCAATGGCGATATATTTAACCAACAAAATCAAACAACACAGAATAAATGCTTCATAACTGCGAGCGAATCCCCCTAACCCGACATTTTGTTATGCGAATGTAACCATGAAGACAAACCTGACCTGCGATTGACCTCGCCAGAAAATCCCATTAGTTTGGAGATTCGCCACGTCAGGCAGACGGAACCACAAGAGCCAATCGCAATTTATGCAGTCAGGTGATGACTGTGCGATACAAGGCCGAGCAAGGGAGAAATGCAATGTCACTATATGATCCAAAGCTGGAGAGGGATAACTGTGGCTTCGGCCTGTTGGCCCACATGGAAGGGGAAGCCAGCCACAAGCTTGTCCGTCTCGCGATGTCAGCATTGGCTCGCATGCAGCACCGCGGCGGGATCTCCGCCGATGGCAAGACCGGCGATGGTTGCGGTCTGCTGCTGCAAAAACCGGACAGCTTCTTCAGAGCTGTCGCCGAGGAGAAGGGATGGCACCTTGGCCGCAACTATGCGGTCGGCATGCTGTTTCTCAACCCTGACCCCGTATTGGCCCAGCAGACCCGCGACATCATCGACGAAGAGCTGGAAAAAGAGACCCTGAGTCTGGTCGGCTGGCGCAAGGTGCCTGTCGATACCAACGTACTCGGTACCATCGCCAAAGCCTCCCTGCCCAGCATTGAACAGGTCTTTGTCAACGCCCCGCCCGGCTGGGTCGACAAGGATCTCGAGCGCCGGCTCTATATCGTGCGCCGCCGCATCGAAAAGCGCGTCAACGACGACTACTTCTATGTGGTCAGCCTCTCCAATCTGGTCACCGTCTATAAAGGACTGTGCATGCCGGTGGACTTGCCGCGCTTCTATCTGGATCTCGCCGACATCCGTATGCAGGCGGCCATCTGCGTCTTCCACCAGCGTTTCTCCACCAACACCAGCCCGCGCTGGCCGCTGGCGCAGCCGTTTCGCTATCTGGCCCACAACGGCGAGATCAACACCATCGCCGGCAACCGCCAGTGGGCCAAGGCGCGCAGCTACAAGTTTGCCACGCCGCTGATCCCCGATTTGCAGGAAGCGGCCCCCTTCGTCAACACCACCGGCTCTGACTCCTCCAGCCTCGACAACATGCTGGATCTCTTCCTCGCCGGTGGCATGGACCTGTTCCGCGCCATGCGCCTGTTGATCCCGCCTGCATGGCAAAAGCACCCGAACATGGATGACGACCTGCGCGCCTTCTACGACTTCAACTCCATGCACATGGAGCCGTGGGACGGCCCGGCCGGTATCGTCATGACCGACGGTCGCTACGCCACCTGCGCACTTGATCGCAACGGCCTGCGTCCGGCCCGCTACGTCATCACCAAGGACAAGTTCATCACCCTCGCCTCCGAGGTCGGCACCTGGGACTACACCCCGGACGAAGTGCTGGAGAAGGGCCGGGTCGGCCCGGGCGAGCTGTTCGTGGTCGATACCAGCAACGGCAAGGTGTGGACCAGCTTCGAGATCGATGACGACCTCAAGAACCGTCACACCTACAAGCAGTGGATGGATAAACATTGCCGCCGACTGGTCCCCTTCGAGCAGATGGACGACAGCCAGACCGGTAGCCGCGAGTTCTCCGATGAGCAGCTGAAAACCTATCAGAAGCTGTTTGGCTACTCCTTCGAGGAGCTGGATCAGATCATCCGGGTACTGGGTGAGAACGGTCAGGAAGCGGTCGGCTCCATGGGGGATGACACCCCGATGGCGGTGCTCTCCTCCGGTCCGCGCACCCTTTATGACTACTTCCGCCAGATGTTTGCACAGGTGACCAACCCTCCCATCGATCCACTGCGTGAGAACCACGTGATGTCGCTGGCCACCTGTATCGGTCGCGAGCAGAACGTCTTCAACGAGACCTTCGGCCACGCCCACCGGGTGCTGTTCCAGTCACCGATCCTGCTCTACTCCGACTTCCACCAGCTACTGGCACTGGAAGGTGAGTACTACCGTCATCAGGTGATCAGCCTCAACTTCAAGCCCGAAGAGGGGCTGGAAGCGGCCATCTTGCGCATCTGCGAGGAGGCCAAAACCGCTGCCAGGAGTGGCACCGTGCTGCTGGTGCTGTCGGATCGCGATATCAACGCCGACACCCTGCCGATCCCGGCCGCAATGGCGGTGGGCGCGGTACAGCGCACCCTGGTGGACAACAACCTGCGCTGCGACGCCAACATTCTGGTGGAGACCGCAAGCTGCCGCGATCCGCACCACTTCTCGGTGCTGCTGGGCTTTGGCGCGACCGCCATCTACCCCTATCTGGCCTACGAAACCCTGGCCAAACAGGTTGAAGAGGGCGTGCTCACCATGTCCCTGCGCCAGGCCATGGTCAACTACCGCAACGGCATCAACAAGGGGCTCTACAAGGTGATGTCCAAGATGGGCATCAGCACGGTCGCCAGCTACCGCTGCTCCCAGCTGTTTGAAGCAGTGGGTCTGGCCAAGTCGGTGGTCGATACCTGCTTCCGCGGCGTATCGAGCCGTATTCAGGGTGCCGATTTTGCCGACATCCAGCAGGATCAGCACAATCTGGCCCGTCAGGCATGGCTGGTGCGCAAGCCCCTCCCCCATGGCGGCCTGCTCAAGTTCGTCCACGGCGGCGAGTACCACACCTACAACCCGGATGTGGTGCAGACCCTGCAAACCGCGGTGCGCTCCGGCAACTATGCCGATTACAAGGAGTACGCCCGTCTGGTGAACGAGCGCCCGGTTGCCACCCTGCGCGATCTGCTTGCCCTGAAGAAAGTCGACAATCCGGTCGCGCTGGATCAGGTTGAGCCAGCCGACAAGCTGTTCCCCCGCTTCGACTCCGCCGCCATGTCCATCGGTGCCCTCGGCCCTGAGGCCCATGAGGCTCTGGCTGTCGCCATGAACCGCCTCGGCGGTCAGAGCAACTCCGGCGAAGGGGGCGAAGATCCCAAGCGTTTCGGTACCGAGAAGAACTCCCGCATCAAGCAGGTGGCTTCCGGCCGCTTCGGTGTCACCCCCCACTACCTGATGAACGCCGATGTAGTGCAGATCAAGGTGGCTCAAGGCGCCAAGCCCGGCGAAGGGGGCCAGCTGCCCGGTGACAAGGTCACCGCCCAGATCGCCCAGCTGCGTTATTCCGTGCCCGGCGTGACCCTGATCTCGCCGCCGCCGCACCACGACATCTACTCCATCGAGGATCTGGCCCAGCTCATCTTCGACATCAAGCAGATCAACCCGAGCTGTCTGGTGTCGGTGAAACTGGTCTCAGAGCCCGGTGTCGGCACCATCGCCTGCGGCGTGGCCAAGGCCTATGCCGACTTCATCACCATCTCCGGTTATGACGGCGGCACTGGCGCGAGCCCCCTCACCTCGGTCAAATATGCCGGCTCCCCGTGGGAACTGGGTCTGGCTGAAACCCAACAGGCGCTGGTCGCCAACGGTCTGCGCCACAAGGTGCGACTGCAGGTGGATGGCGGCCTCAAGACCGGCCTCGACATCATCAAGGCGGCCATCCTCGGCGCCGAGAGCTTCGGTTTTGGCACCGGCCCCATGGTGGCGCTCGGTTGCAAATACCTGCGGATCTGCCACCTGAACAACTGTGCCACCGGCGTTGCCACTCAGGATGAGAAGCTGCGTCGCGAGCACTTCACCGGCCTGCCGGAGATGGTGATGAACTACTTCAAGTTCATCGCCGAGGAGACCCGCGAACTGATGGCCCAGCTCGGCGTCACCCAGCTGACCGACCTGATTGGCCGCACCGATCTGCTGGAAGCCCTGCCCGGCCTCACCGCTCGTCAGGCCAAGCTGGATCTCTCCGGCATTCTGGCCCGTCCGGTTGCTCCGGCAGGCTCCAGCCTGTTCAGCCAGCAGCACAACCCCACCTTCGACAAGGGGCCGCTCAACCTCAAGATGGTGGAAGATCTGCTGGAAGCGGTGGAAACCTCAAGCGGTGGCGAGTTCCGCTACGACATTCGCAACACCGACCGCTCGGTGGGTGCGCGCCTCTCGGGCGAGATCGTCAAACGTCACGGCAATCAGGGGATGGCGGCGGATCCGGTCAAGGTGCACTTCAACGGCACCGCAGGCCAGAGCTTCGGCGTCTGGAACGCGGGTGGCCTTGAGATGATCCTCACCGGTGACGCCAACGACTACGTGGGCAAGGGGATGACCGGCGGCAAGCTGGTGATCAAGCCCCATGTCGGTGTGGCGTTCAAATCCCATGAAGCGGCCATCATCGGCAACACCTGCCTCTACGGCGCCACCGGCGGCAAACTCTACGCCGCAGGCACTGCCGGCGAGCGTTTCGCGGTGCGCAACTCCGGCGCCCTGGCGGTAGTCGAGGGGATTGGCGACAACGGTTGTGAATACATGACCGGCGGTATCGTCACCGTACTCGGTCAGACCGGCGTCAACTTCGCGGCGGGCATGACCGGCGGCTTTGCCTACGTGCTCGACGAGTGCGGCAACTTCGCCAAGCGCACCAATCCCGAGCTGGTGGAACTGCTGGACGTGGCGGATCTCGCCATCCATCAGGAGCACCTGCGCGGCATCATCACGGCGCACCTCAATGAGACCGGCAGCTCGCGCGCCGAGGAGATCCTGGCCAACTTCGACTCCTATGTGCCCAAGTTCAGGCTGATAAAACCCAAGTCCAGCGACGTGAAATCGCTGCTGGGTCACACCAGCCGTTCCAGTGCAGAACTCAGAATCCAGGCGCAATAAGGAGGGAACCCTATGAGCCAAAACGTATTTCAGTTTATCGATGTCCAGCGGGTCGACCCGCCCAAGAAGCCGCTCAAGATCCGCAAAATCCAGTTTGTGGAGATCTACGAGTCCTTCAATCAGCCGCAGGTACAGATGCAGGCGGATCGCTGCCTCGAGTGCGGCAACCCCTACTGCGAGTGGAAGTGTCCGGTCCACAACTACATCCCCAACTGGCTGAAGCTGGCCAAAGAGGGGCGCATTCTGGAGGCGGTGGAGCTCTCCCACCAGACCAACAGCCTGCCGGAAGTGTGTGGCCGGGTCTGCCCGCAGGATCGCCTCTGTGAGGGCTCCTGCACCCTCAACGATCGCTTCGGCGCGGTGACCATCGGCAACATCGAAAAGTACATCACCGACAAGGCGTTCGAGATGGGCTGGAAGCCCGATCTCTCGAACGTGGTCAAGACCGGCAAGCGGGTCGCCGTCATCGGCGCCGGCCCAGCGGGTCTCGCCTGTGCCGATGTGCTGGCACGCAATGGCGTCACCCCGGTGGTGTTTGACAAGTATCCGGAGATCGGTGGCCTGCTCACTTTCGGTATCCCCTCCTTCAAGCTGGAAAAAGAGGTGATGCAGCGTCGCCGCGAGATCTTCCAGGGAATGGGCGTGGAGTTTCGACTCGAGACCGAAGTGGGCAAGGACATCACCTTCGCCGACCTGCTCGGCGAGTTCGATGCGGTCTTCCTCGGGGTCGGCACCTACAAGTACATGAAGGGCGGCTTTGCCAACGAAGAGGCGCCGGGCGTCTATGACGCCCTGCCCTACCTCATCGCCAACGCCAACCGCTTGCTGGGGTTCGAGAAGGCGCAAGCCGACTACATCGACTTCGCCGGCAAGCAGGTGGTGGTGCTGGGCGGCGGCGATACCGCCATGGACTGTGTGCGGACCGCCATCCGTCAGGGGGCTGACAAGGTGATCTGCGCCTATCGCCGCGACGAGGAGAACATGCCGGGCTCCAAGCGGGAGGTGAAAAACGCCCGCGAAGAGGGGGTTGAATTCATGTTCAACCTGCAGCCGGTGGCGGTCGAGCTGGATGCCAACGGTCGCACCGTCGGCATCAAGGTGGTGAGCACCGAGCTGGGTGAACCCGATGCCAATGGTCGCCGCAATCCGGTGGTCATCGAGGGTTCAGAGCAGGTGCTGGCTGCCGATGCGGTAGTGATGGCGTTTGGCTTCCAACCCAACCCCCAGCCCTGGATGGCGGAGTTCGGCATCGAGCTCGACAACCGGGATCGCATCAAGGCCAGCGAGCAGGCGGAGTATGCCTTCCAGACCAGTAATCCCAAGGTGTTCGCCGGTGGCGATGCGGTACGCGGCTCCGATCTGGTGGTGACCGCCATCTACGAAGGACGCAAGGCGGCCGAAGGGATCATGGACTATCTGGCGGTCTGATCCGACCGGCTACAGCCGTGATGTTCCCTAACAATCAGCCCCGCCAATGCGGGGCTGATTTTCTATGCGCGCTCACCAGCCGCTCATACGCTCCCGGCAACGGTGAAGATAACTGCATGCGCTGGCTTGCGATGGCGGCGACACTGCTCAGCCGCCACGCGAAAAACTCCAACCATTTGAGGCAGAATTTGTGACGCCTATCTGTTACACTTCGCGCCCGCCATTTTCCGGCTCACTCTCTGACTTGATGTCAGGCGCAGCCGTCGGTGGTTACAACCTCCGTCTCGCTCATGCCGAGCTAACCAAGCCAAACACAGCCCAGCTGGAACACAGGAACCCATTATGAGATTTGAATCGTTCGATTTTGCCCCCGAGATTTTGCGTGCTGTCTCAGATTGCGGTTATCAGGAGATGACCCCTGTGCAGCAACAGGCGATCCCGGCCATTCGCCGTGGCCGCGATGTGCTGGCCAGCGCCCAGACAGGTACCGGCAAGACCGCCGCCTTCGCCCTGCCCATCTTGCAGCGTCTGGTAGACAATCCGGCTCCGGTCCAGCCTTCCAACGCCCGGGTGCTGATCCTGACCCCGACCCGCGAGCTGGCGGCTCAGGTGGCGAGCAACATCAATGACTTCGCCAAGTATCTCGATATCACCACCATCACCATCGTCGGCGGTGGCAAGCAGGACGTGCAGGCCAAGAAGCTCAAAGCGGGTGCTCACATCATTGTGGCCACCCCGGGCCGTCTGCTGGAGCACCTCACCGCCTGCAACCTCAGCCTCTCTGGCGTCGAGTGTCTGGTGATGGATGAAGCGGATCGCATCCTCGACATGGGCTTCAGTGCCGATGTGCAGAAGATCCTGCAAGCGGTCAACAAGACCCGTCAAAACCTGCTCTTCTCCGCCACCTTCTCCGAGGCGGTGAAGAAGCTGGCCAACCTGATGCTGGACAGACCGCAGATCGTCAGCGTCAACAAGCAGAACTCCACCGCCGACACCGTCAGCCACACCGTCTATCCGGTCGAGCAGAAGCGCA
The DNA here is from genome assembly GCF_049175415.1 of Aeromonas sp. 600527. Lineage (NCBI taxonomy): Bacteria > Pseudomonadati > Pseudomonadota > Gammaproteobacteria > Aeromonadales > Aeromonadaceae > Aeromonas > Aeromonas sp. 600527. Next base: position 17,957 of record NZ_JAAKVA010000024.1, read on the forward strand.
AGCGCGAGCTGCTCTCAGAGCTGATTGGCAAGCAGAACTGGCAGCAGGTGCTGGTGTTCGCCAGTACCCGCGAGAGCTGTGATGTGCTGGTCGAGGAGCTGAACCTCGACGGCATCAAGTCCGCCGTTGTCCATGGCGAGAAGGCCCAGGGCAACCGTCGCCGCGCCCTGCGCGAATTCATGGAAGGCAAGGTACGGGTACTGGTCGCCACCGAAGTGGCCGCCCGTGGTCTGGACATCCCGGACCTGGAATACGTGGTCAACTATGATCTGCCGTTCCTGGCGGAAGATTACGTGCACCGCATCGGTCGTACCGGTCGTGCCGGCAAGCGCGGCATGGCCATCTCCTTCGTCAGCCGTGAAGAGGAGCGCACCCTGCTGGAGATCGAGGCCCTGATCGGCCAGAAGATCCGTCGCATCATGGTGCCGGGCTATGAGGTGAGCAGCCGTGACGAGCTGATCAAACAGCTGCAGGAGCGTCGCCGCTTCGGCAAGCGTCCGCAGCGTGAAGATAACGCCGTGGCCCAGGTGATGGCCGAAGCCAAGCTGCAGGGTCAGCGCCTCAAGCGTCTGGCTGCAGCCAAGAAGCCCCGTCAGCCGAAATAAGGCGGGCAGTTGCTCTATTGAACCGCAAAGGCGCCACTGGCGCCTTTGCCATCTCTGTCATCGGTGTTGACCCCTGGTGGTCAACTCAAGGATTGCTTATGACCTCTCCGACCTACAATCAGGCCCTGCTCGAGATGGCCACTCAAAGCCTGGCCGAACTGGCCCGCACCGCCGAGCAAAAGGCGGGCAAGCGCACTCCGGCGCAAGAGAGCCACTTTCTCTGCACCTGGATGGCCGACTCCCTCAAGGAGAAGCGCTTCTCCCGTCTGGTGATGGAAGATTTGAAAGCTTGGGTGCAGCTTGGCCGCACTCTGGGTGCGGGCGCCGATCTCAAGGGATTGCTGGAGCGCATCGCCTTCCAATACCAGTGCGCCATGACCAATCCGCAGCAACTGGGGGCCAAGCTGGCTGCCCTGCTGGAGGAGCTCTCAGCGGCAGGCTGGCTGGTGCTAACCGAGAGCGAGGTGAACGCCAAGCTGCGCCTGCAATCGGGCGGTCAGGCGAGTCTGGTGGTAAGCCATAACGAATATGCAGGCCATATCGAGGACGGTGAGCTTGTCAAACCCCTCACCCTCTATGTGCGCGGTGACGAGAAGGTGCTGGCCGAGGCGGCCTTCAAGCACGGCCTGCTGCTGAGCCAGGGCAACAAGAAGACCACCCTGGTCAAGCACCACAAGGCCTACCGGCTGATGCCGGACAACGCCCAACCGGCGCTGGCACTGCTGAGCGAGGCTCGCCAAGGCGCCTGATCCCGCCTGTCTTCAGCAATAAAAACGGCAGACCCTTGAGCAGGATCTGCCGTTTTTTATTGTTCGATGTTTGATGATGAGGTTGGGTAGTCGTTTAGCGGATCTTGATACCAATCTGGCCCGCGTCACACCACTCGAACATCACCTCTTCGCTCTTGCCGCAGCAACTGCCACCACAGACCCGGCTTTCACGCTTGATGACCCGCCCCTTGCGCATCCAGACGCCGAGCATGGCCTCCACCGCATCTTCCGAGGTGTGGAAGTGGCGAGCCAGATCACGCCGGCTCACCTTCTGCTGCGCGGCGAGGTAATCCCCCAGCTCGCGCAGGATCATAAGGTCACCACCTTGCGGGCAACGATGTCACCGTGACGGCGACCGGCCCACCAGAGCAGTACCAGAGAGAGGCCATAGCTGACGATCCAGAACAGGCTCTGCTCCGGGTGAGCGGCGAAGGTCGCCACCTGATAGAAGAGGGTGGCGCACATAAAGGCCATATAGTTGCACCATACCGCCGTCATCAGCGCCCACTGGCGACCGGTTTCCCGCACCAGCGCGCCCATGGCTGCGGCGCAGGGCATGTAGAGCAGCACGAACAAGAGGTAGGCAAAGGCACCGGCCGCCCCGTCGAAGTGGGTCTGCATATTACCGTAGGTGGAAACATCGACCTCCTGCGCTTCGGCGGCAGCTTTCTGGTCGTCGAGGTTGCCAACATCAAGCCCCATGGGGTCGCTCGGGTTGATCTCCGCCAGATTGGCCGCCACGGCATCGATCGCCTCGTGGAAACTGGCCACCAGCGAGAACTCGCTCTCCTCCTCTGCATCGCCACCACCGGCGTAGAGGCTGTTGAGGGTACCGACCACCGCCTCTTTGGCGAAGATACCGGTGACGATACCGACCGTGGCCTGCCAGTTGTCATCGCGTACACCGATGGGGTGCAGCACCGGGGTCACCGCTTGGCTTATCTTGCTCAGGACCGAGCTCTCCTGCTCCTGATGGCCAAAGCTGCCATCGGTACCCAGGGAATTGAGCACGCTCAGCACGGCAACCACCAGTACGATGGTTTTACCGGCACCAAAGACGAAGGATTTGAGCTTCTGCCAGGTCTTGATGGCAACGTTGACCGGACGCGGCCACTCGTAGTCCGGCATCTCCATCAGCATGGAGTCGCTCTTGCCCGGCAGCAGGGTGCTGCGCAGCAACAGGCCGGTGAGCACCGCCACCAGAATGCCGATGAGGTAGAGACCGAACACCAGGTTCTGACCTGACTCTGGGAAGAATGCCACCGCAAACAGGGCGTAAACCGGCAGACGGGCACCGCACGACATGAAGGGGGCCATGGCGGAGGTCATCAGCCGCTCCCGCTCGGAGTTGAGGGTACGGGTCGCCATCACTGAGGGGACGGTACAGCCAAATCCCATCAGCATCGGCACGAACGCCTTGCCTGGCAGGCCGAGGCGGCGCATCAGGGCATCCACCACGAAGGCGGCGCGGGCCAGATAGCCTGAACTCTCCAGCACCGCGAGGAACAGATAGAGGCAGCCAATCACCGGAATAAAGGTGGCCACGGTCTGCAAACCAACGCCAAAGCCGTCTGCCAGAATGGCGCCCAGCCACTCGGGGGCATTGACCAGCCCCAGCAGGTGGTGCACCCCATCGACAAACAGGGCGCCCCCCATGATGTCAAAGAAGTCGATAAAGGCGCTGCCAACGTTGATGGCAAACAGGAACATCAGGTACATGACAAACAGGAAGAAGGGGATGCCAATCCAGCGATTGAGCAGCACCCGATCCAGCCACTCGCTCTGGGCCTCGGTGAGCTTGCCCTTCTGCTGACGAGCCTGTTGTACCCACTGGTGGATATGGCCGTAGCGAATATCCGCCAGTTGCAGGTCAATATCCTGTCCCTGATGGGCACGAGCCACTACATTGGCGGCCGCCGCCTGCTGACCGGGCAGCAGGGTCTCCTGCATCACCGCATCCTCTTCCAGCAGGCGCAGGGCGCGGCCACGGGTAGTGAGGTGATGCGGGGCGAGCAGGGTCTCCAGCTCCGCCAGATCGGTTTCAAGCGCGTGGCCGTAATCGAGCTGCAAGGCGGCTTGCGGCTGACCGATAAACTGGCGGATCTGCTGCTTGAAGGCGGCAACCTGCTTGCTGTTGTGGGCAGAGAGGGCCACCACCGGGCAACCGAGAGATTTGCTGAGCTTGCTCTCGTCGATGACGATGCGACGCTTTTGCAGGATATCCAGCTTGTTGAGCACCACCACCATGGGCAGGCCCAGTTCGCGCAGTTGCAGCGTGAGGTAGAGGGAGCGCTCCAGATTGGCGGCGTCGATGACGTTGAGCAGCAGGTCGGGTTGTTGGCCCTGGGCAAAGCGGCTGGCGATCTGCTCGTCCAGACTACCATCCTGACCCGCCAGGCTATAGATGCCGGGCAGATCCATCAGCTTGAAGTGATGCTCACCCGCGCTGAACTCACCCATCTTCTTGTCGACGGTGACGCCACTCCAGTTGCCTACCTGCTGGCGGGCGCCGGTCAGGGCGTTGAACAGGGAGGTCTTACCGCTATTGGGGTTACCTACCGTTACCAGGGAATAATTCATACCAGCTCTACCTCTATTTTCTTCTGAACCCGCCGCGTGCGAGTGGCAAGCTGCTTTGCAGGTTCGACTTCTTGTCTCTGAACCGCTCCCGGTGACGTTTCTTGACCGGAGCGGCAGCCGAACAGGGGGTTATACCGGCTCGACTTCTATTTGCTGGGCCAGACTCTTTTGCATGGAGAGACAGATCCCCTGGCACTGGATCTGGAGCGGGTCCCCCAGGGGGGCGGAGCGCAGATAAATGACTTCAGTCTGGGGCAACAGGCCCATCACCATCAGTTTGCGGCGCAGCGGCCGGGCGAGCTGATTCATATTCTTGATGCGAGCACTCTGTCCCGGTGACAACTGCGTGAGTACCATGACTGACTCCTGAAGTTAAACAATAATAATTCGCTTTTACTTGGGGCATTATAAGCTGTGTCTTCAACTTTTATTTGAGTAAAATCAAACTCCGCTTAGCTAACCCATAAAGTATTGCCATGAGTCACGACAACAACAGCCGCCTCGTTTACAGCACAGATGGCGGCATGATCAAGGAGCAGAGCGCTCCCCAATCCGCCTCCCCCTTCCCCACCGACGGCACCGTGCGCATTCGCCGCGAGACCAAGGGGCGCAAGGGCGCCGGGGTGATCACCATTCATGGCATACCCGCCGATCAGCAAAAATCCCTGGCTACCCTGCTCAAGAAAAAGTGCGGCACCGGAGGCGGTATCAAAGAGGGCGTTATCGAGATCCAGGGGGATAAACGGGACCTGATCAAAACCGAGCTGGAAAAAGCCGGTTTCAGCGTCAAGCTGGTGGGTGGCTGATCCCCTTGTCACTCATGCGGTTTTTCCCTAGAATGCCCGCTCCCATCGAGGGGGAGTAGTCTCGCACACCGGTGCCATCCATTGCATGAATACCGGTTTGCGACCCTGATCAACATACTTGGTGCCAAATCACCATGGTCAGGGTGATCCATGCCAGCCATGGATTTGACAAGACCTTTGACGGGCCAGTGCCAATACCGGGGACGGATGGCGCAGGCTTGTCTTTGGTTTATAACAATTCCGTCCCCCGGTCATTTTTATGGAAGCCTTGTTAACCTCAACCCTCAGCGTCGCTATTGCAGAAATCGGCGATAAAACCCAGCTGTTGGCGTTGCTGCTCATCTGCCGTTTTCGCAAGCCCTGGCCCATCATCGCCGGCATGCTGGCGGCTACTTTGCTCAACCATGCGGGCGCCGCCTGGATTGGTGAGTTCATCAGCCGCTGGCTCGATCCCAAGATAATGACCTGGCTGGTCGCCATCGCCTTTATTGCCATGGCTATCTGGATTTTGGTGCCGGACAAGATGGATGACGAGGAGAGCTCGCTGGATAAATACGGCCCCTTTATGGCCACCTTCGTGCTCTTCTTCATCGCCGAGATTGGCGACAAGACCCAGATTGCCACCGTGCTGCTGGCCGCCAAGTATGACTCGCTGGTGCAGGTCATTACCGGGACGACCCTCGGCATGATGCTGGCCAACGTGCCTGTGGTGCTGATCGGCAAGCTGGGGGCGGACAAGCTGCCACTCAAGGGGATCCGCATAGCCTGCGCCATCCTCTTCGTCGGCCTCGGAGTGAGCACCCTGATCTTCGCCTGATGGCCCGAATCCGATGACCAAGCCCTCCCCTATGGAGGGCTTTTTTGTTTGTTACGTAACCCGCTGTCGCAACCCCCAGCCGCAGAGCCAAGGAGCAGTGCACGGTTGCGGGGGCCTCATGTCATAATGGGGCAAACCTCGTGGAGCCACCCATGCACAACGTATCAAGAGAGACGCTACTCGAATGGGTCAAACAGGGACGACTGGCACCAGCGCAACTGGCCGCCGCCCGAGCCCTCGCCGATCTTCCCCCCAATCCGGCACGCTGGCAGTGGCTGTTTGACCGGCTGCTGCTCTGGCTCGGCGCCCTCTGCATCGGGGCTGGACTGGTCTTCTTCGTCGCCTTCAACTGGCATGAGTTGGGTCGGGTCTCCCGCCTCGCCCTGCTGGAGGCGCCGCTGCTCGCCATGCTGCTTCTGCTGTGGCGCAAGCCCCTTGGGGATACCCCCCGTCAGGCGCTACTGCTCGCTATCGCCCTCAATATCGGCGCTCTGCTGGCGCTGGTGGGTCAAACCTACCAAACCGGTGCTGATCCCTGGCAGCTGTTCGCCACCTGGGCGCTGATGTTGGTACCGCTGGCGGCATTTGGCCAAAGCCCTCTGCTCTGGACCTTAAGCTGGCTGCTCGGCCAGCTGGCGCTGGTGCTCTACTGGCGGCTCGGCCTGTTTACGTTTTTCTTTACCTTCGATGAAGAGGGATTGGGCTGGTGCCTTACCCTGCTCAATGCCGCCCTCTGGGGTCTGCTTCTGCTGGCGCCAACCCGCTGGCGCCTGATGCCAAGCTGGCTGGCGGGTCTGGCCGCGGGTCTGGGAGCCACTCTGCTCACACTGCTGGCGCTGTTTGATGCCGCTTCCCCGCTGGTGTGGCCGCTCTGGCTTGGCTGGCTCGCCGCGGCCTATGCCCTCTGGCATCACAGATTTATCGCCGGACTCGCCATGGGGTGCCTCAGCCTGATTGCCATCATCCTCGCCGCCCTTGGCAAATGGATGGAGCCCGATATCAACGGCTTCTTGCTGCTTAGCCTGATCGCCATCGGCCTTTCCGTCACTGCTGCCCGCTGGTTGCAACAACAACGGAGGTTACATGAGTAATCTGACCCTTTGGCACGCGCTACAACAGGCCAATATGGTGGACGGGGAGATGCCCCGCGACACCCAACCTCACTGGTCGAGCCGTTTTATGCTGGGGCTGGTGGGGTGGATTGCCGCCCTGTTCTTGCTCTTTTTTCTCTTTGTGACCTTCGAGCAGCTGACCCGCGAGGCCAACAGCGCCCTGCTGCTGGGGTCCGTATTGCTGGTGGTGGCCTACGCCCTCAATCGCAGCCAACGCGGCGATCTCTGGGATCAGTTCGTGCTGGCCCTCACCCTGGCGGCCGATGCCTGGCTGCTCTATGGCCTGATCGATCAGATTGACTATCATCACACCCTGCTCTGGTTCGGGCTTGCCCTGCTCTCGCTCGCCATTGCCGTGCTGTTCGATCACTGGCTGGTGCGGCTGTTTCACAGCGTGGCGGCGGCCCTGCTGCTTACCCTTGGTCTCGCCTGCCTCGGGCTGCAACTGCTGGCGCTGCCGCTGGTGATGACCGCCATCACTTTCTGCTGGCTGCGGGCAGATAGGGATCCAGAGCGCCACCAGCTCTATCACTCCATCACGCTGGGGCTCGCCCTCTCCCTGCTGGTGCTGGGCCGCCTGCACCACCCGCTGTGGGATGGAGGCAGCAGCGTGCTGGACGAACTGGGGCTATCGCGCCTGCCGCTCTGGCTCAATCCCCTGCTCTGCGCCGCCCTGCTGCTGGCGGTGATGGTGAAGCTGAGGCTCCCTCTGCTGTTTGGCCTGCCACTAGTGCTGATCAGCGCCATCATCCCCGGCATGGGAGCGGGCGCACTGGTGCTGATCCTCGGGTTTTATGCCGGCAGTCTGGGGCTGATGACACTCTCGGCCCTGCTGCTGCTCGGCTATGGCTCGCTCTATTACTACGATCTTGGGCTCACCCTGATGACCAAATCCTGGCTGCTGCTGGGCTCCGGCATCCTGCTGCTGGGGGCCCGCCAGCTGCTCACCACCTTCGCGGCAAGGAGCGACTCATGAAACCCGTCACCCGACAGCTCGCCCTGTTGCTGAGCGGCCTCGCCATCCTGGCGGGCATCAATGCCACCGTCTGGCGCTATGAGCACGCCATGAGCAGCGGCGAAGTGGTGCTGCTGCGGCTCGCCCCGGTCGATCCTCGCTCACTGATGCAGGGGGATTACATGCGGCTCAACTATGAAATTGCCCGCGAGCTGACCAGCCGCGACGCCAGAGCTACTCAAAACAAGGGCAGCGATACCCTGGTGATCCGCCTCGATGCCCATCAGGTGGCCAGTCTGGTGGCCGATGGCAAACCGGATCGGCTCGCCAGCGATGAGCGGCTATTGCAGGTGCACCAGAGCGAGCGGCAGTGGCAGATCGGCCCCGATGCCTACTTCTTTGAAGAGGGGTCGGGAGAGCAGTACGAAGCGGCCCGCTACGGCGAGTTCCGGCTGCAAGCGGATGGCAAGACCCTGCTGGTGGGGCTGCGGGATGAGGCCTACCAGCCCATCGGGCAGATCCGCGCCCGCTGGTAACGGCCGTGAGTGGCTATTTACTCTGTTGATGGTCACACTCAAGAGAAGGTTGATCGCTAAGGATGTTCCCAATGAGGATATGGCTGATCTGTCATCTATTGCTGCTCTGCTTAGCCTCGACGGCACGAGCTGATCTGGGCAAGCTCGAGTATCTCACCGAAGAGTACCCCCCCTACAACTTCAGCGATCAGCAAGGCCAGCCCACCGGCCTTGCGGTCGATTTGCTGCAGATGATCTGGCAACACAGCGGCGTGACACCCCAGCCGGTGCGCATCCTGCCCTGGGCTCGAGGTTATTACTTGCTAACCCAGAAGCCCAATGTGGTGCTCTTCTCCACCGCCCGTACCCAGTCGCGGGAAAATCTCTTTAAGTGGGTGTGCCCCATCGGCTACTCGGAGTACATACTGCTGGGCCGCAAAGCACAGAACATCACCCTGACCACCTTTGATCAGATGAGTCAGTACAAGATCAGCGCGGTGCGTTCGGATGCCGCCGAACAGCTGCTGCTCAACAACGGCATGGATGACAACAACATCATCCCGGCCAACCGCCTCTCCCAGGGGTTGAAGATGCTGCTCTCCGGCCGCGCCGACCTGCTAGCCACCAGCAAGCTGGCGGGATATGACGCCATCCGCGAATTGAAGCTCAACAGCGGCGACTTCAACGTGGCTATGGTGCTGAGTGCCGAACAGCTCTGCTATGCCTTCAGCCGTCAGGTGCCCGACAGCGAGATCTCCCTCTTTCAGCAGGCCCTGACCCGCGCCCTCGCCTCGGAGGAGTTTCGGAAATTGCAGACCAAATATCTGCCGATACACTGATCTTTCATCCGATGGCGAGGATTGAGCATTTTTACCGTACGATCGCTACCTGTCAGGGGGCTGGCTATTGTGCACTCGAGTCGTCACACTGTTTGGCATCGTCGATATATAGTGAAGGGTCTCACCCATGAGAACATGGCATCTCTCCCACATCTTGCTGCTCCTGTGGACCAGTTTTGCATGGGCAGGCCTGGATTCTCTCGAATACAAGACAGAAATATCCCCGCCTTTTAACTTCAGTGACGCACAAGGTCAGCCCACCGGCCTTGCCGTCGAACTGCTGCGGATGACCTGGCAATACAGCAATACGCCTCCCCAACCAATACGAATCCTGCCGTGGGCCAGAGGCTATCAAGAGTTGAACAGCAAGCACAATGTCGTGCTGTTTGCCACCGCCCGGACACCGGAGCGGGAGGTGCTTTTCAAGTGGGCTTGTCCCATCGACAACTCGGACTTTGTACTGCTTGGCCGCGCCGCTGACAAATTGAACCTTTCCTCCATCGAGCAAATAAAAAATTTCAAGATTGCGGTGGTACGCTCGACCGTGTCGAATCAGCTGTTGCGGGAAAGGGGTCTGGATGAGAGCAACCTTGTCGAGGCCAACCGTCTCAGCCAGGCAGCCAAAATGCTCGCATCGGGCCGCACCCATCTCTTTGCCACCAACAAGCTGGTCGGCTACCAAACCCTCAAGAACCTCAATCTGGATCTTAAGGACTTCAATGTGGCCTTCATCCTCGATAGCAAGCCACTCTGCTACGCCTTTAGCCGTCAGGTGCCAGACCGGGATATCGACAGATTTCAACAAGCTCTGGATAGAGCACGGGCATCACCTCAATTTTTGCAACTGCAAGCCAAATACCTGGCGCTGCAGCCAACACATGGGCCGGGATAGCCACGACCGCCCGCGTTTTTTGCCAAACATGCTCTGTTGCCTTGGCGAAATCGGCCAGCTTGGTCACACTTGAGCATGATATTCCCTTGATCAGGACGGCAAAAATGAAACCATGGATTGGATTAGCCGGGGCGCTGCTGGCCACTCTCGCACAGGCGAGTCCTGAACTCGGCAAACTGCACTACATCACCGAAGAGTACAAACCCTACAACTACGTCGATGCCAGCGGCTCCCCCACCGGCCTCGCGGTCGAGCTGCTGCAACTGGTATGGAAAAAGACCAATACGCCGCCGCAGCCCATCACCATCATGCCATGGGCGCGCGGTTACTACCTGCTGACCCAAAAACCCAATGCAGTACTCTTCTCCACCGCTCGCACCCAGGCGCGGGATCCCCTGTTCAAATGGGCCTGTCCCATCGGTTACGCCGAAATCGTGCTCGTAGGGTTGGCCGAGCGCAATATCACCATCTCCAAACTCGATGATGCCAAAGCGTTCAATATCGGAGCTGTGCGGGCTGATGTGGGAGAACAGTTGCTACTCAACAACGGCTTTGATGAGACCAAGCTGATGGCCGCCAATCGGCTGGCACAAGCGCTGAAGATGCTCACCTCAGGTCGGATCGATCTGGTCTCCACGAACAAAACCACCATGGAACAGCTGATCGCGGAGCAAAAGCTTGATCCTGCACGATTCAAAGAACAATGGGTACTGAGCTCAGAGCAGTTCTGCTTCGCTTTCAGCCATCCGGTGAGCGACGAGCTGGTCAAAGAGTTCCAGACCGGTTTGACCCAGGTACTGGCGAGCAGTGAGTACCCGCTGCTGCACAGCAAATATTTCCCGGCGCCCGCCCCTGCGGCAGCCAAAAGTGAAGCAGCCAACACGACATCGGCTAACAGCGCCCCCACCAGCACAGCCAACTAGCAGCCCTCACCTTTTAACACCGCCAATACAGAGGGGCCCGATATGGGCCCCTCTGGCTTTGTGGCTCACTGTACTCAAGCGCGCACGACTTGTACGTTCTTGTCGAGCACTCTCCTTTGGCTATTCACCTTGGGTTGCCCACATTGAGTTACTCGTACAGACCTTTGCGTTCAACCACGCACCAGCGCCGCGGCGGCCACCTTGTGACGAGCGATGAGACCCTCGACATCCAGTCCCTCGATGGCGCCATCCACAACCCGCCACTTGCCACCCACCATCACCCGATCGGCACGCTCGGCGCCGCACAAAATGATTGCTGCAATGGGATCGTGACAGCCACTAAAGCGCAGATCGTCGAGCTTGAACAGCGCCAGATCCGCCTGCTTGCCGGGCAGCAGCTCGCCGAGATCGTCGCGCCCGAGCAGCCGTGCCGAGCCTACGGTCGCCCACTCCAGCACTTTGCGTGGGGTGATGCGCTCGGCGCCGTAACGCAGTCGCTGCAGATAGAGCGCCTGACGAGCTTCTTGCATCAGGTTCGAGGCATCGTTGGAGGCCGAGCCATCCACTCCGAGCCCCACCGGCGCACCGGCCGCTTCGAGATCCAGGGTCGGGCAGATACCGGAGGCGAGCCGCATATTGGAGACGGGACAATGACACACCCCGGTGCCTGCCGCCCCCAGCCGCGCAATCTCGTCCGGATTGAAGTGGATGCCGTGGGCCAGCCAGGTGCGATCGCCAAGCCAACCCACCTTTTCGAGATAATCGACGGTGCGCAGGCCAAAGCGTTCAAGGCAAAACGCCTCCTCATCCAGCGTCTCCGCCAGATGGGTGTGCAGCCGCACATCGAACTCGGCCGCGAGCCTGGCGCTCTCCACCATGATCTCTTCGGTGACCGAGAAGGGGGAGCATGGAGCCAGCGCAATCTGGATCTGCGCCCCGGCGCCGCGCTCGTGGTACTGGCGCACCAGCCGCAGGCTGTCATCGAGGATCTGCTGCTGCCCCTGCACCGTGTGGCGTGGTGGCAACCCCCCCTCATCTTCGCCAAGGCTCATGGAGCCGCGAGTCAGCGTGGCGCGCATGCCCAGCTCACGCACCGCCGCCACCTGAATATCGATGGACTCCTCCATCCCGCGCGGGAAGAGGTAGTGGTGATCCGCGGCCGTGGTGCAGCCCGAGAGCAGCAGCTCCGCCATCGCCACCTTGCTCGCCAGCTCCAGCCCATCCGGCGTCAATCTTGCCCACACCGGATAGAGGGTCTTGAGCCAGGGGAAAAGCGGCTGATTGACCACCGGCCCCCAGGCACGGGTCAGGGTCTGGTAGAAGTGGTGGTGGGTATTGATAAGGCCCGGCAGCACTACATGGTCACGGGCATCGAACAGCTGCTCGCAAGGCCGGGCAGGCTGCTGGCCTGCCGCCAGCACCTCGCTAATCAGACCGTTTTCAATCACCAGTCCGCCGCGGCCATCGACCGTTTCGCGGGTAAAGGTGGCAAGGGGGTTTTTGATCCAGATACGGGTAGCGGACATGGCCGACTCCTCCATCAGTGACACATAGGGGTGAGCCAGCTCAGTTATACCCTGTCTGCTGATCCAGAGGCGGCGCAGTACCGCAGTGGCTCCAGTCTATCCAGCGGCAGCAAAAAATCTGTGATCACCTTATAAAATCAAGGGGATAGCTACTCTGCTTACGGCATAGATGCATCAATTGCAATCAGCGACCAGGCATGAGCCGCAGACATAAAAAAGGGGAGCCTGGCTCCCCTTACAAGATGGGCTGCATTAGAACTTGTAAAGCCAGGAGATAGCGGTGAAGTAACCGTTATAGTTCTGGTTAACATGACCCATGCTGTACTCCTCACCGGTGTAGAGGTAGTCCACATCGTGGTAGAACTCGTAGCGCATATCCCAGCGCAGTGACTGCTTCTCGTCGAGCTGATAGAGGGCATAGCCTTCTAGACGGTGTTGCTTGCTGGTCAGGTCGGGGTAGTCATAACCCTTGCTGGCATCTGTCTGGCCACGGCCATAGGAGAAGCTGTAATCCACCCCCAGTTCCAGCGCCAAATCAAACGCCTTCTTCTGGCTTAGACCCACTCCCAGAGTAGTGATTTGGTCACGAACCCGGGTCGAATAGGGATCCCAGTCCGGGGCACCGGTGTAAGCATGGTTCTGGCTTGAGGTGATCCACTGTACATTGCTGAAGAGATGGCCACTGAGATTCTCATCAAACTGCTGGTTAAGGGTCAGATCGATACCATAGTCCTCCCCTTCACTGAGTCCGATGTCAGGCTCCGGATAGTTTGCCCGTGCCCACCACCCTTCCAGCGAGGAGCTTAACTGCTCGCTGAAGGCATACTGCAGATCGCCACGCAGCTCGAACCTGTCACGATTGGCCAGATAGAACTGACGCAAGGTCGGGCTGACATTGGTATTGTTATTCTTCCACTCAGAGCCATCCCGGGTGCTCCAGGAGAGTTTCCCCCCCAGTTGCAGATCACCCACCGGGCGATAGCGACTCTTGAGGAACAATGTCTGCTCATCCGTCTTGCGACGATCCGCGTACTCCCGTTCATCGGCACGATACTGGTAACCCCCGGTTACCTTGACCGATCGACTCAGGCGGTAATCCGCTTCCAGATTGGCTTTACTGTGAGAACGATCCCCCGGCTGCCGTTGTTTGCCAATAACAACCTGCTTGTCCGAGTTGTCCTGCCGATCCCGGTATTCGCCCCCGGCCCGCAGAGTCAAATCCCGGCCAAAACGCCCCACCCATTTGGCATTGGTCTGGATGGTATCGATCTCACCGTGGAAATCGCTCTGGGTGATCGGCACCTGCCGGAAGGCGGCTAGATTGCCATCCGACGTTGTTCGGCTGCTGAGAATGCGACCGCTCAGACTCTGCCTGTCCCAGTTGTACTGGCCGGACAAACTGACCTGATGGAAGCTGTTGTCGGGTTCGTAAGCCCGCTCATTGGCATAGGGGTCGCTGGCCGAACCGAAATAGAATGCGGTCTCCTCGTTGCGATAGAGTGAGCCGTTGTAGGCCAGATCAACCAGCCAGCCTTCACCCAGGTAGCTGATGCCACTCTTGACCAGGGTGGTACTGCTGCCATCGACCAGCTTGGGTACAAAGCCCGGCATGCTGCCTATCCCCGGGATGCTGGACTGATAAGTGGCCAGCGTTGCCTCTTTTTTCTCATAAGAGAAATCGGCATAAGGGCGCCATGGGCTCTTGGGGGTATAGGCAAGCCCCATGGTCAGCTTCTTGCGGACCACCTCCTTGTCAAATTCGGCCAGAGCGCCAGCCGTCATCGGTGTATCGTCAGGGCGATAGACGCTCTTGCCATGGCTGTTCCAGTAGAAGGGGGTTTCGGAGTAGCCAATTTTGGCGCGCGCGCCATCATAGTACCCTTGCTCCAGTGCCATGCTGAAACGGCGCATTCCGAGATCCCTGGCCTCGAGTGCCCCATAACGGGATCCCTCCCCCCGATACTGCAGGTCAGCGTTGAAGATCCCCAGCATGCCGGTATCGTTGACGGCGGGCACCCAGTTGCGATAACGGGTCGCGCCATCATCGTTGATGTAGCCTGTGCCCAGCCCCACCTCACCAAACCAGCCACTCTCGCTTTCACAGGATGCACAGCGCCAGCGTGCGGTTTTGGCCTCCCTGGCCGATTGCAGAGAGTAATCCTCGACAGCCAGCGACTCCTCGGCGGCATGGGCCGAGAAGATGGTCAACAAGGAGAGCCAAAGTGTTGATTGTTTCATGACATCTCTCCTCAACGTCGCAGGGACTGCCCATTCGGATGGTTGGTCCCGTGGATCTGGTTATGACAATTCAGGCAACTGCCGCCACGTACCTTGAGATCCCCCTCTGGGATGGACACGTTGGCATGGGGGGCGCTGTGACACTCCTGACACAGCTGGGGAACGCGCTTGTTGAGCAGCGCCTGATTGATGGAGCCGTGGGGGCTGTGGCACAGGGAGCAATCCTCGGTCACCGGCTCGTGCTCCCACAGGAAGGGGCCCCGCTTCTCGGCATGGCACTCGTAGCAGCTCTCGTTGACGGTCGGCTGTTTCAGACTGGCCTCATTTTGTGACTGGTGCGGGTTGTGGCAACTGGAGCAGGGCATTTCGCCATTCAGGATGGGATGACTGGTGCGCTTGTGCAGATCCGATTTCTCTGCGGCATGGCAGCTGGTGCAGGTCTCGACCTGTTTCTTGCTGTCCATCACCGGATCCTTGGCCTGGTGCAATGTGTGGCAGCTGGTACAGGAGAGATCCTCGACCGCATGAACACTGGCATGCCAGCCCATCCGGTTGGTATCGGTATGACAGGAGAGACAGACACTGTTCTGCTTCTCGACCGGCACAGGTGAATCGGGACCAAAGGTGATCATCGGCTCCCGTTTCTCTCCTTTGCGAGGATTGCGCGTGTGGTTGCCTGCCGGACCATGACAAGCTTCACACTGCCGGTCGGCCATGGGGCCATTCTGGTTGCCCAGATTGCCGTGCACACTGTGGAATATGCCGGTCGCGGGTTTGCGTGAATCTGAATCGTGGCACTTGAGGCAGGTATCAGCTCCCTTCGGGGAGTATTTTCCCTGGTCAAATTTCTTGTCCAGAGCCGATTCAATCTGGAGTCGCGGATCTGCATCGCCAGCGGGTTGCGCGGCATCGATCTTGGCCCAGGCTGACAGGCAGCTCAGGGCCAGCATGCCAGCCAATAACCACTGCGTGATGGTCTTTTTCATCTTGTTTCCTTCAACGGCGAAGGGCCAGGGGTTACCCCCTGACCGCAGGATTTCATCAACGGAAGTCGTAGACCTTGTGAACCTTGTCGACACCCTGCTCCTGCCCGACGGCATGGCAAGAGGCACACTGTTCAACACCGGTTGCGGCTTCGATCGTCTCTGCACCAAAGACGGCGCCGTTATTCTTCATGTGGGTAGCCCACTCATCCCCTGCCACCGGGCTATCCGGCTTGACCAACCCCAGCGGTGATTTGAGGTGGCAGCTGGAGCAGACCACCAGCACCGGGCTGAAGTATTTGGGCTGTTTGTTGTCAGCCGTGGTGGCGACCAGAGAGGGGCGCGCGTTCTGCTGGTTGGGCAGGTTGTATTGCCCCTGGGTATGACAGGACTCGCAGTTGCTGATATCGCCCGGGAAGGTAGCACTTCCCCCATGTTTGGCGCCCAGCGCGTGGAAGGAGTGGACGTGATATTTCAGGTCCCCCGGCACCCCCGCATAGAACGAGGTACGGGTCGCGTTGTGGCAACTGGTGCACTGGCTCATATCCTTGGCCGCATGATTGCTCATGTGGACTGCCAGATCCTTGTGACAACTGTTGCAGGAAGCGAGATCCGCACCGGCCTTGAGCAGATAGCTGCTGTCGATGCCCCCTTCGGCACGGAAGTAGGCGCTGACCGGATTGATGGCGATCAGGGAGAGTGCGCTGGCAGTACTGCTGCAAGGCAGCAGATCCCCTGCGGCAAACGCCCCGTTGCGATCGGCTTTACGCGCCACACAGACTCTCAAGTCAGCGATGGTCGCAGCCAGGGTGCCGTTGACCTCGTTGCCCGTCTCTTTGCTGCACAGGAAGCGGCCTGTGCCCTGGCTGACACACTTGCTGAACTCGATCTTGTTGCCAGAGACGAAGGTCTGCGGATTGGTGGTGGCCAGCTCGAATCCCTGGCCCTGATCCCAATTGACCAGAATGGCCGGATTGCCATCTTTGACATATTTCAGCACGTCATTAACGCTCTCGGCCGGCGTACCGTCGACGGTGACGGTCAGTTCGATCTCGATATTGGGAGCGGCATAGCGAACGTCATCGAACGTGAACTGCAGCTTGTCGCGTCCAATCGCCTCGTTGGCCATGTAACCCAGGTGGACCATGTAGGGGGACTTGCTGCTGGCCGGATCAGCGCCATGGCACTGGGTGCAGACTGCGCCACTGTTTATCTTGCCAGTGATGTGAGCATCAAAACCTGTGGAGCTGGTTGAATCGGCATGACAGGCACCACACGCTTTTTCCTGGGCATGTTGCCAGTTACCGGCATTGAGGGTGGCTGGCGTGGCGTCCTTGTGACAGGTATCGCAGTTGCGCGAGTCTTGCGGGAAGTGGCTGACCGTCTTGGTATCCGTACTATCCAGATTGCCATGGTACTTGTGCACTATGGTCGTCAGAGAGCGGCGGGTAGCAATGGCCGGATTGCTCTCGTTGTGACAGGTGACACAGAGTTTGGGGTCAGCGCGATCCGCGTGTTTGATCGCTTGCTTCATGTGACAACTGTTACAACTGCTCTGATCCACGATATCCCGGGTCAAAGCGGCGCGCGTCCCAGCCGGCACCCAGTCCAGCACATAGTTGGTGACGGGGACATTGTTACTGCCACCAAAAAAGATACCCACACGATGAGTCGCCGTTTCATCCCAACTAATCACGCCATTGTTGCTCTGTGAATCAGCAGGATAGGGATCCGGCACTGTGGTGGGGTTAATAGCAAAGGTGTAGCGATATTGCCCATTGCCCAGTGACTCCAGCTTGCCGCTGTTTTCACTGGTGGCTTTGCCGGAACGGTAGATAAAACTCTTCCAGATGGCCGGGTCTTCACGTGTGGCATCGCGGCCGGGGATCATCTTGTTGAGGGTGAATGAGGGGATCGTAGCGCCCAGGTCGTAACCCGAACCCTGTTTGTCCGCCACGTTGAACTGCACCGAGAGCTGACCATCCGGGGTGAGAACCGGTGTCGAGGCCGAGATAGTCAGAGAGTCAGGGGTTCCAGGAGGAGGGGGGGGCGGCTCACTCTTGTCACTGCCATCCCCCCCGCCACCGCAGGCCGAGAGGGTGAGCACCATTGCAGCGGCCACCAGCGCTTTCCAGTATTTCATCTTGTTTATCCTTTTTTATCGGATTTTTATTTCATGTATGAGCTGTGTCAGAAAAGCCCCAAAAACATGCAACATTAGGCCCCTTTGGACCCTCTTTTGGTCAAAAACCATTTCCATCCGAATTATAAGGTTTATATAGTGCTCGACGTTGATAGAAGTCTCAAAAGCGGGATTAAGCCCACTTTTTCGAATAAAAAAACTGTATAGACTGGCTTTTACGATTTTTATGTCACTAGGAGTGCAAAATGAAGCGAAGCATGAAATTGGAAGTGGTGGGGTTATCTCTGTTGATTGGTTCAATTGGGCCAGCCTTTGCCGGGGTCGACGAGATGGCCAAAACATGTAACGCATGTCACGGTAATCAGGGGATCAGCTCACATACGGATATTCCGACAATCGCCGGAATAGCAGAATCTAATCTTGCGGAGCAGATGCGAAGCTACCTGGATGGCCGCCCTGCTAAGACCGTTAATCATGTCACCGGTGACACCAGCAAACAGGGAAACATGACCGACATTGTTAAGGGTCTTAGCGACGATCAGATCGACGAATTGGCAGCTTACTATGCCGAACTGCCCTACCAACCGATGAAACAACCGTTCGATGCCGCACTGGCCAAAGCAGGACAAAAACTGCATGAAGAGTCTGGTTGCAAGAAGTGTCACTCCGAAGGTGGCTCCGTTGCCGACGATGAAGCATCCATCCTCTCCGGTCAGCCAAAAGGTTACATACTGATGGCCCTGCAAGAGTTCAAGGCTGGCAAGCGCAGCAATGACGAGAAGATGAATAACGCCATCATTGCCATGAGTGATGCCGACCTCAAGGCGCTGGCCGAGTACTACGCCAGCCAGCAATAACCAAAGCGGTCAGGTTTATCCATTGATCAAGCCCCCACTCTGTCGTGGGTGGGGGACTCTTGCCCGTTTCTGGCATTTTGGGAGGTATTTGTCGCTCTTTTTCTTGTCAGGGGGTGGATAACGCCGCTGAACCTCTTTGATCCGGAGTCCAGTATGAAAAAAATAATGCAATGGGCCTTGCTTGCCACGATCTGTCTGGGTGCAAGCGAGTTTGCCCTCGCCGCGACCGCCGTCGAACCAGCGTCTGCCGCCATCAGCACTGTGGCCGATAGCAGTGCCGCCGATGCACTGGCCGCACGCCAGGCCAAAGCCGCGAAGAAAGCCGCAGCCGAGAAAAAAGCGGCCGCCCGTTTCGCCAAGTGTGACAAGTGCCACGACGGAAACGAGGGGATGCATGGCAAGCATGCCAGCGTCACCAACCCCAATACCAATGAAGCTGTGACCTGTACCAACTGTCACGGCAACCCGTCAGCCCAGCACCGCAAACAGCGTGGCGGCATTGTCGACGTGATGCGCTTTGGCGACGATGCCTTCCCGCTCAGCCAGCAAAACGGCGTCTGCATGAGCTGCCATGAGCCCGATGATCTGCGCAAGGCGCTGTGGGCTCACGACGTGCATGCGACTCGCGTGACCTGCACCAGCTGCCACCAGTTGCACCCGGCCAAAGAGCCCATGGTCGGCATCCCCGAGAAGGCCCGCATCAAGCTGTGCGTCGACTGCCACAGCAAGCAGCATGAGGTCAGGCAGCAAGCCGCGGCCAAGGAGGGCGCATGAGCACGACCCGTCGCGAGTTTATGGTGGGGATGAGTGCCAGCGCCTTGATCCTGATGACGGGGTCGCCCCGCGCCCTGGCCAACAGCATGACCATCGGGGGGATACGCTACGGCATGATCCACGATGAGACCGCCTGCATCGGTTGTACCGCCTGCATGGATGCCTGCCGGGAAGTCAATCAGGTGCCACAAGGGGTAGCTCGCCTGCAGATCCTGCGTACCGGGCCTGTGGGTGAATATCCGGAACAGGAGTACCGGTTTTTCCGCAAGTCCTGCCAGCACTGTGATAACGCCCCCTGTGTGCATGTCTGCCCGACGGGCGCATCCCATATCCGGGCCGAGGATGGCATCGTCGACATCAACCCCGATCTCTGTGTCGGTTGCCGTTACTGTCTGGCAGCCTGTCCTTATCAGGTCCGCTTTATCAACCCGGTCACCCGCACTGCCGACAAGTGCGATTTTTGCCGCAAGACCAATCTGGCCAACGGCAAGCAACCCGCCTGTGTCGAAGCCTGCCCTACCAAGGCGCTGGTGTTCGGCAATCTGGATGATCCTCACAGCCCGATCGCCAAGCGGCTGGTGCACGAGACCACCTATCGCTACAAACAGTTCCTCGGCACCTCGCCCAAGATGTATCGGGTACCAAAAGGGGAGATAAAATCATGAGTCCACATAACCCGCATCATGGCGGTATCCCTCTGCAGATGGTGAGTAGCGAAACGGGAGGTGTGTACCATGTGGCATAACGCATTTCACTTCGACTCACTGGTCTGGGATGGTCCCATCGCCATCTACCTCTTTCTGCTGGGGATCTCCGCCGGTTCAGTCACCCTCTCGGTGCTGTTGCGCCAGCGCGGGGCCGGCAGCGAGAACGGCATCATCAGGGCGACCGCCATTCTGGCCCCGCTCAGCGTGATACTGGGGCTGCTGATCCTCATCTTCCACCTGGCTCGTCCCTGGACCTTCTGGAAGCTGATGTTCCACTATCAGTTCGATTCCGTGATGTCGATGGGGGTCATGCTGTTTCAGGTCTATATGACTGTGTTGTTTGCCTGGCTGGCGGTGGTCTTCAGAGCCGAGATCGAGGGGCTGCGGCGGCACCTGCTGGCGGACAGGTTCGCCTTCATCGATACCCTGATAGGCAAGGTGGCAAAGCTTGAGCGACTGCTTACTCCCCTGTTGTTGTTGCTGGCCGTACTGCTGGGGGCCTATACCGGCTTCCTGCTCTCGGCGCTCAAGACCTACCCCATGCTTAACAACCCGATCCTGCCGGCGCTGTTTCTGGTATCCGGTATCAGCTCGGGGGTAGCCTCCACCATCTTGCTGGCGGTGACTCTGTTCAAGGAGAGCAGCCATAGCAAGGGGGTGAGCTTTGTACACCGCTTCGAGCGCCCCATCGTGGCCATCGAGGTCTTCTTGCTGGTCTGCTTCTTCACCGGCCTCTACTTCGGTGGCGGCCAGCGGGAGGCAGCGATGTGGGCGGCCATAGGCGGCGGCTTCTGGTCGCAGGTCTTCTGGTTTGGCGTGATTGGCATCGGCATCCTGCTTCCCCAACTGTTGGGGCTGCTCAGCTCGCCAGCTCGCCAGCACCAGCGCTCCCATCTGGTGCTGGTCTGCAGCCTGAGCCTGGTGGGGATCTTGCTGCTGCGCTACTTCATCCTCTATGCCGGTCAGATGACGGTGCTGTAACATGGTCGCGCGAATGGGCTACTTATGAGTCTCACCCTTACATAGGCTGACACACTTTCGGCTCGTTCTTCTCCCCCCCCACCTCCTCGGCATCCACCATGGGGCCAAAGGCGGGATAAATAACAAGCGCCCTGCCGGGCGCTTGTCGTAGTTATCGTGATGACCGGATTCAGGGAACCGGACAGATGCTCGGCGAGCCACTGTTGCGGGGCCAGAGGGTGGATCCGTCGCTTTCAGAGAGCGGCAGGAATGTGACGCCTTCGCTCATGTTGGCTGGGGGCAGGTCATCCTCCAGCACATACATCCCCATCGGCAGGCTGCCATAACGCTGGTTGGCCTGCACCTGAGCGACTGCGAGGCTTGAGTAACGCAGGCCGAGCAGATCGAAGTGATTGCGCCAGTCCCAACCGGTGAGCCGACTGAGTGCAACCAGCATAAAGTCATTGCCCGGTATGTCGCGCACCCGTTTGCCGCCATAGACCGCATGCCCCGAGTAGGGGAACAGGCTAAAGCCGAGCCTATCCTTGTTGGCATTCCACTGCGCTTCACTGTCGGCCGCCGCGCCGAAGATCCGTGAGTGCTGATAAAGCAGAGTGAAGAGAGTGAAGCCATCGTTCAGCCGGGTGCCATCAGTCAGGAGCATACGGTGGGCGCGCAATGCCATCTGGATATAAAACGCCATGCGATAGCCGTTATGAACGGCGTAGGCATTGCTCTTCCAGGGGGCTTCGTAGCGACTCTCGCCGATATCGAGCACCTTGCAGTTGGCCCCGAGCACGACGCGGTTGCCACTCCTGTCCCGTACCTGCGCCGCATCAGACATGAACACATAGAAGAGATCCTTGTGATTCATGTGTCCATCCTTGATGGGCGCCGTGTTGCCATCTCTCAGATAATGGGCGCGCCACTTCACCACATAAGGGAAGATATTGTTGGAGTTTTCCCCCGCCCGGCTGCCGTAGCCACTCCAGTTGTCGGCATCGCCTGCCGCCGCGTACTGCACGTTCAACCGGTTGGTCTGCAGGTTGTGGCCCAGCTCGTGATTGTCGAGCCAGCCGGTCGGGCTGATGCTGCCGGAAGAGTCCCACGGGTTGCCACTGCAACCACTGCCGCAATGGGCATTCTGGTCATAGTTGGCATGCTGGATGATGGTGCGGGTGTGGAGCGATTCATCGAGACACCCCTCCCCCAGCAGTGCCACACAGGCGTTTTTAACATCTGCCGGCAGCGACTCATCGAGCCCCTTGCCCTGAATTTTCAGGCCCGCCAGGATGTAGACGCCATTGATGTGATCCCGGGCGATGCTGTCGAGCAGGGCATTGGTGTCGGGGATAACGCCACCCACTGCATTGGTGAAGCGATCCCGGCGCAGATGCTGTTCGGCGCCATCGGCTCGCAGATCGATATGAGGCAGCTCGGTTTGCGCCAGCCGCTCGTTGAACTCGCGGATCTGCTGCTCATCACTGAAATCCAGGATGGCCGGATGACGGGTGACGCCTGTGGCGCTCACCTGGACGGCCAGCGATGCTGCCCCCCCTTCCAGATAGAGATAGATAGGGCCGCCATAGGGCGAGGTGAAGGTGACACGGCCCCCCTTGGCCAAGAGCAGTCGTCCGGTGGTCAGCTCCAGCGGTGCTCGATAGATCTTCTGCTCATAGGCGCGATTGGTGTTGGGCCTGTGGTAGTTGAGTCGGACGGTAGCAGACACATCGGCGTTATCGGTGCGTCTCAGGGTGATGGTTTGTCCCGGCAGGGCATACCAGCCGGTGGTTGTCCACTGCCCGCTGTAGGGAACCGCAATGCGCCGACTGTCGGTGAGCGTCGCGGGATAGGCGTAGTGAGCTGCTTGTCCTTTCACCACCTTGTTGCGATCGGTGACGTACTCCCCCAGATCGGGCTGGGCCGGGGTACGGGTGCGGGCATAGCTCACCAGCCAGTCGGCAAACATCGCCTGCTGCCAGAATTGATGTTCATCCCAGGCAATGGGGTAGTCGATAGCGGTCCTGTATTTGTCGGCCAGCAGCAGGGTGGCGGGCAACAGTGTCACGCCGTCACGAGCAAAGGGACTGATCCCAGCCTTGTCGAGGGTGATGGCCGCATTTCTCAACCAGTCGGCACCCAGCTTGAACTGCTGGTTGAAGCTCTCCGAGCCACCGCAATTGATAAAGTTGCCGCCGCAGCTATCGAGCCACTGGGTAGTAAAGTTGCGATCCTGAAGGTTGCCAAGCAGGGTATCGACCGCCATCAGCTGGGTGTCGGGTGCCATGATGGTGTTCACTGCCAGATCGCTGGCTCTGAGTTTTGACCAGTAGTTGCCCCAGGTGACCAGCCCCATATCGAGATAGAGGGGGCTTAGTAGCGAGCTGGCATCGCGCCGATAGTTGGAGAGCAGCAGCGGGATCCCGGCCGCTTTGGCCTTGGCGATCCCCTGTGCGATCCCCTGATACCCCAGCCCCTGGCGGTCGATATCGCTGATCACGATAAGCTCCGGCGCCATGGTATCGATGCAGTCACTCAACGCCTGATAATCGCAGGTATTGGCCGGGTTGATGCTGTGCTTGTCGGGATAGATCGCCTTGAGCCAGTCACGCACGCCTTCGTTGTGGGGAAAATAGACGCTATCGGCGCGACTTGGCATCTGGGCGGTGAGGATGCGCAGGCCATCGCTATCCTTGCCCCGGGTCAGCCAGCCAATCAGCCCCTTGAGCAGCGCCTCGCTCTGTGCTGTGCGGTCAACGGAAAACAGGTTCGCCCCCATGGCTGCCTGACGGTAATCGGCTTGCTCGGAGACCATCACCAGACCCCGGATCTCGCTCTCCCCCTTGCCATTGATGTTGGAGGGGAGCAGGGTCACCGTGCTCTCCGGCTGGAAGCTGGAGAAGGTGATGGAGTCGTGGCTCGGGTTCCAGCTGATCTGTGCCATCCCCTGATAGAGGCTGCGAACCAGCTCGGTGCGGTGCGCCTCACTGTCGGCAATCGCCGCGCGGGCATGGGCGATCAGGGATTGTTCGCTGGCAAGGGTATGATCTTCTCGGGCAATGGCATTGGCGGCATCGCTGATAAAGCGGGCCGAGATCTGACAATCGGCGCGCATGGGTGCTGTGGTGTAGGTGTTGCCCGTCAGGGTGCCCTCACACCCAGTGATCTGCGTCAGCACGAAGCCACTCTCGGGCTGCACAGTGAAACGCCCCTGTTCACCCGCATTCAGGCGCAGGGAGTCGGGGCTGAGCGCGCCCCCCAGAGAAGCTTGGGTGGTGGCGTTGAAATAGACGGCGGCACTCTCCTGAGTGAAGCTGGCCGAGATTTGGCAATCAGCACGCATGGGGCCGGTGGTGTAGGTGTTACCCGTCAGGGTGCCTTCACACCCTGTGATGTGTGCCAGCACGAAGCCA
>NZ_JAAKVA010000025.1:0-42362 GCF_049175415.1 Aeromonas sp. 600527
TACAAGGGAAAACGCCCGCAATTGGGCAAGCGGGTATATGTAGACCCCTGCGCGACATTGGTGGGCGATATCGAGCTGGCTGACGATGCCAGCATCTGGCCCATGGTGGCGGCGCGGGGGGATGTAAACCATATCCGCATCGGTGCCCGCAGCAACATTCAGGACGGCACGATGCTACACCTGACCCGCAAGAGCGCCAGCAATCCGACCGGCTATCCACTGCTGATCGGTGAAGATGTCACGGTCGGCCATAAGGCGATGCTGCACGGCTGCACCATCGGCAACCGGGTGCTGGTCGGCATGGGTGCCATTCTGCTTGATGGCGTCGTGGTCGAAGATGATGTGATGATCGGAGCCGGCAGTCTGGTGCCGCCGGGCAAGCGACTCGAGTCAGGCTTTCTATATATAGGGAATCCCGTCAAACAGGCTCGCCCGCTCAAACCGGCCGAGCTCGCCTTCCTCAAAACCTCGGCGGACAACTATGTCCTGCTCAAGGATGAGTATCTGCAAGAGACGTTATAGGAACGGCAGAGATGAAGAAGCCCGGCATGATGCCGGGCTTCGCTTCTTATATAGCTATATAGCCGTGCAGAACGGCTGACCGGAAATCAGTGGGCCTGATCCCAGTTGTCACCGGTACCCGCTTCAACCAGCAGCGGCACATGCAGTTCGGCTGCGGCCGACATCTTCTCCTTGATGATGGCGGTGTACTCCTCCAGCTTCTCTTCGCGGATCTCGAACACCAGTTCATCGTGTACCTGCATCAGCATGCGGATCGACTCATCCTCGATACCGCGGATCCAGCTATCCACGTTGATCATGGCGCGCTTGATGATATCGGCGGCCGTGCCCTGCATCGGGGCGTTGATGGCGGCCCGTTCGGCAGCCTTGCGCAGACCGGCGTTGCGGGACTTGATATCCGGCAGATAGAGGCGACGACCAAACAGGGTCTCGACATACCCCTGGGCTTCCGCCTGCTGACGAGTGCGCTCCATATACTCCAGCACGCCCGGGTAGCGCTCGAAGTAGAGATCCATGTACTTCTGCGCTTCGGCACGACCGATCCCCAGCTGCTTGGCCAGACCGAAGGCACTCATGCCGTAGATGAGGCCGAAGTTGATCGCCTTGGCACTGCGGCGCATGTCGCTGGTCACCGCCTCGAGCGCCACCCCGAACACCTCGGCGGCGGTCGCCTTGTGGATGTCCTTGCCTTCGGCGAAAGCGGTCAGCAGACCCTTGTCGCCGGAGAGGTGCGCCATGATGCGCAGCTCGATCTGGGAGTAGTCCGCCGCCACCAGCTTGTAACCGGCGCACGGGATGAAGGCCTGCCGGATGCGGCGCCCCTGTTCGTTGCGCACCGGGATGTTCTGCAGGTTGGGATCAGATGATGACAAACGGCCCGTAGCCGCTACCGCCTGATGATAGGAGGTGTGCACCCGCCCGGTCTGCGGCTTGATCATCAGCGGCAACTTGTCGGTGTAGGTGGACTTGAGCTTGGCCAGACCGCGATGTTCCATCAGCAGTTGCGGCAGCTCATAGGTCTCCGCCAGCTCGGCCAGCACCTCTTCTGCGGTGGACGGTGCCCCCTTCGGAGTCTTTTTGATGATCGGCAGGCCCAACTTGGTGAAGAGGATCTCCCCCAGCTGCTTGGGCGAAGAGAGGTTGAACTCCTGCCCGGCCAGCTCATGGGCCTGCTTCTCCAGCTCCGCCAACCGCAGCTCGATCTCCTGGCTCTGCTGGTGCAGCAACTTGGGATCGATGGTGGTGCCGAGCAACTCCATCCGCGCCAGCACTGGCAGCAGCGGCAGTTCGATCTCGCTGAATACCCTGGCAAGGCCCGGTACGGCCTCCAGCTGACCCCAGAGGGTCTGGTGCAGACGCAGGGTAATATCGGCATCTTCCGCCGCATAGGGGGCCGCCTGCTCCAGCTCGATCTGGTTGAAGGTGAGCTGTTTCACTCCTTTGCCGGCGATATCTTCAAAGGAGGTAGTCTCGACCCCGAGGTAACGCTTGGCCAGCGAATCCATGTCGTGGCGGCTGGCGGTGGAGTTGAGCACGTAGGACTCGAGCATGGTGTCGTAGGCGATACCTTGCAAGTCGATGTCATGGTTGAGCAGCACGTTGCGGTCGTACTTGAGGTTCTGCCCCACCTTGAGACGGGTCGGATCTTCCAGCAGCGGTTTGAGCTTGCCGAGCACCACGGCCTCGCTCAGCTGTACCGGCGCCCCCAGATAGTCATGGCCAAACGGCACATAAGCAGCCTTGCCCGGCTCAACCGCGAAGGAGACGCCAACAATCCGTGCCTCCATATAATCGAGACTGGTGGTTTCGGTATCGAAGGCAAACAGCGGTGCCGCTTTCAACTGTTCCAGCCAGCCGTCAAACTCGGCTTCGTCCAGAATGCAGCGGTAGTCGGTTTCGATGGCGGCAACCGGAGTGGTGTTGTCATCGCCAGCGTCGCCCTGTCCGGCGCTCTCGCTCCCCTCTTCACCACCGGATTCCAGCTCCTTGATCAGGTTGCGCAGCTCGTATTCGCGATAGACCGCCAGCAGGGACTCCTTGTCGACCGGCTTGAGCAACAGCTCTTCCAGACTCTGTTCCAGCTCGACATCGGTCTTGATGGTCGCCAGTCTATAGGAGAGACGAACCTGCTCCTCCTGCTCGCGGAACTTGTCGGCGAACGCCTTGGAGCCACGGAAGCCGAGGGCAGCCACCTTGTCGAGGTTGGCGGCAATCTCGTCGATGCTGCCAATCCCCTGCAGCAGGGCCAGTGCGGTCTTCTCGCCGACACCGGTCATGCCGGGAATGTTGTCGACCTTGTCACCCATCAGGGCCAGGTAGTCGATGATGAGCTCGGGCGGTACGCCGAACTTCTCGATCACCCCTTCCCGATCAGTCTTCACATCTTTCATGGTGTCGATCAGGGTGACATGGTCGGAGACCAACTGCGCCATGTCCTTGTCACCGGTGCTGATCAGTACCGGCAGCTGCTTCTCGGTCGCCTGGCGGGCCAGGGTGCCGATCACGTCGTCTGCCTCGACGCCTTCGACCATCAAAAAGGGGAATCCCATCGCCTTGATCATCTGGTGGATAGGCGCAACCTGGCTGCGCAGATCGTCCGGCATGCTGGCGCGGGTCGCCTTGTACTCGGGATAGATGTCGTCGCGGAAGGTCTTGCCCTTGGCATCAAACACCACGGCCACATGACAGTCAGGATATTGCTTGCGCAGGCTGCGCATCATGTTGGCCATGACACGGACGGCGCCGCTCGGCAAACCGGTCGATGTGCGCAGATCGGCCTGCTGGGAGGCGAAGAAGGCGCGGTAAAGATAAGAGGAGCCGTCGACCAGAATAAGGGGGTTGCTAGGGGCCATGAAATCGTCCTGCCAGAGATAAACAGCCGCTAGGATGCCACAGGGCCCCCCTCACACCAAGGGGCGCAGCAACAGCACACAGCGCCCGATAAAGGGACTCAATCTGTGGATAACTCTGTGTTCAAAAATGGGGCGCATCAGAGCACACAGTGATAAAACTGTGCATAAGAATATAAAAAGCCATTAAAAACAATGTGTTGAGATCGCAAAAACCGATCGTGAGAAAGTTAGAATGATCTCGATCAATGTGGAAAAAGATTTAAGGGAGTAGGTACGGCAGGATCCAAAACGAAACAATCCTAGCACAGCAAGATGACTTGACCAGCGGAGGGCGAGCGATAACCATACAAAAGTACAACAATCCATCCTGGCTCACATTTTCAACAACGAGGAGTTTGCCATGAAAAAAGTGGCCGTGATTTTGAGTGGCTGCGGTGTCTTTGACGGGGCCGAAATCCACGAGGCCGTCATCAGCCTGCTGGCGTTGGCCCGTCAGGGAGCCGCCGTCCAGTGCTTCGCCCCGAACGTGGCGCAGCTCCATGTCATCAACCACCTGACCGGTGAAGTGAGCGAGGGGGAGAGCCGCAATGTGCTGGTCGAAGCGGCCCGTATCTGCCGTGGCCAGATCAAGGATGTGGCCGAGCTGGATGCGGCCGACTACGACGCGCTGCTGGTGCCCGGCGGCTTTGGCGCGGCCAAGAACCTGTGTGACTTCGCTATCAAAGGAGCCGAGTGCCAGATCCAGCCCGATGTGCTGAAAGCGTGTCAGAGCTTTGCCAACGCCAACAAACCGGCCGCCTATATCTGCATCGCCCCCGCCATGATCCCGCTGATCTATGGCGCCGGGACGCTGGCGACCATCGGCCATGACGAAGGCACCGCCAACGCCATCGAGGCGATGGGTGGCAGCCATCTCAACTGCCCGGTCAACGAATTCGTGGTGGATCAGGAGCGCAAGGTGATCTCCACTCCGGCCTACATGCTGGCCAACAACATAGTCGAAGCGGCAGACGGCATCGAGAAGACAGTCAAGCAGCTGCTGGCGCTATAATCCTCACCCAGCCAAAAACAGACGGGCCGCTCATGGAGCGGCCCGTTTTCAATTCTGCCTGAAGGCGATGAGTTAGATGGTTTCGCCCATTTGATCCATTTTACCCAGCAGGGCACGCAGACGCTCCTGCCATGCAGTGTGCTCGTTGCGCAGCTGATGGTTCTCGTCTTGCAGCTTGCTGTTCTGCTCTTTCAGCTCGTCCAGCTCCATCTTCAGCAGGGAGATGTTGTCGACAGCGGATTGTACTTTGGATTCGAGTTGCTCAAGGACTTCTAGTGACATATGCATACCTGTTTGTTCAATTGCGATGCCCCACAGAGGGCGATTCAAGCGCGTGAAGCCAGCATACCCCGAGCGCATCGGCACAAACAAGCCAGTGCGCTGTAAAATGCGCCTTCCATAGATGTATTGTCTAAATATGCGTCTATTTTTCTCGCATCCTGCGCCCGAGCCGCGACAACACACTGAACCGTGCGTAAAAGACCCCGCCGCCCGCGCATCATTTGCCCCCTCCTGACGGCGCCGCCGTTATCCATGCAAGGCGATATAAGCCCCCAGCAACAGACAGGCGACGACATACATCAGCAGGCCATAAAGCAGGTTCCAGCGCAGGATCAGCCCGGCACTGAGGTTGTAGCGGGAGGCCAGCGCCAGATTGGAGCCGGAGAGCGGACTGGTGCCGGTGGCAAGCCCCCATCCCAGCAGGAAACACATACCTAGCAGGCTGGGATCCGGCGCCAGCGGCCAGAGCAGCGGCGCCAGCCCGGAGATACTGATGAGCGGATGCACCCCAACGATGGCCACCAGCAGGATCAGCAGCAGAGTGAGGGATGCCTCAAGCCAGCCAAAGTGGTTGAACAGTGGCAGGCCATGACCGGCACCGAGATCGATGACCGACAGCGCGCTGTTGATGCCTGCCGCCAACAAACCGGCCCCCAGAAACAGCACCAGCTGACCGCCGATGGCGGGAAAGCGTTCCACCACCTGCCGCTTGAGGGCCGCCTTGCGCCCGACCCTAGGCATAAAAAGCAGCGCCAGCAGCGGGGCCACCAGCGCGATCACCGCCAGAATGCCGAGCTGGGGCCAGACCTGCTTGATGAGCAGTACCAGCAGCGCCAGCGTGACCGGCAACCCCAGGGTCTGCAGCCGCAGCGGATAACCGGCAAAGTCGGCCACTCCGATCCTCTCCACCTGCCAGGCAGTCAGCCCCATCGCCAGCAAGGCGGCGAGGATCCCGAACGGCAGAATATGGGAGAGCTGCAAGCCCGGCGCATAGGTGAGCGCCACCGCCATGGCGACAAAGAAGGGTGACCAGAAGGCAGCGGCACAGAAGATCCGGCTCAGCACCATCACCTGACGCCGCTCCAGGGTGCCATTGCGCTCCAGCCGATCGCCGATGATGAACAGCACCGAGAGGTTGATGACCGCCCCCAGCAGATTGAGGCTGGCCATAGTGCTCCACAGCCCCTTGCGTCCGGTCCAGGAGGTGGTGCCGGTCAAGAGACCTGAGGTGGCGAGGTTGAGGGTGCTCACCGCGGCAAACATGGTGAGCATATTGATGTTGGGCAGCAGCCAGTCACCGGCGGTGAGGGTCGCGCCCTGCCACCAGGAGAAGAAGAGCAGCCACAGCGCCGCGCCATACAAGGCCAGCGCCTGCCGCTTGGCGGCCCCCACCAGCCAGGGCCAGGTGAGCAGTGATGCCCCCCAGGCCGCCATGGCCGCTGGCCAAGGGGAGAGTCCCAGATAGAGATGGAGCAGGTTGAGCAGCCACATCCCCAAAATCAGATAACCCGACCAGCGTTTGGCCATCGACTACTCCGGCCGGGAGATCAGAGACACTGATCCATATCCAGTGAAGGCTTGTCGCACTCCGGACGGCCGACGATCTTGGCGGGTACGCCAGCGACCGTGGTATGAGGCGGCACCGGGTTGATCACCACGCTGCCCGCGCCAATTTTGGCGCCCACGCCCACTTCGATATTGCCGAGCACCTTGGCGCCCGCCCCTATCATCACCCCTTCGCGGATCTTGGGATGGCGATCGCCGCTCTCCTTGCCGGTACCACCGAGGGTAACGCTCTGCAGGATGGAGACATCATCTTCAATCACCGCCGTCTCGCCGACCACTATGCCGGTGGCATGGTCAAACATGATCCCCTTGCCGATGCGGGCAGCCGGGTGCACATCCACCCCGAACACCACCGAGATCTGGTTCTGCAGGTAGAGCGCCAGCGAGCGGCGCCCCTGACGCCACAGCCAGTTGGCGACCCGATAGCCCTGCAGGGCATGGAACCCCTTGAGGTAAAGCAGCGGGGTGGAGAAGAGGTCGACCGCCGGATCCCGCTCCTGCACGGCGCAGATGTCGGCCGCCACTACCGTCAGCAACTCGGGCTCGCTGCGCAGGGCCAGCTCGATCACCTCGCGCAGAGCGATGGCGGGCATGGTGGCGCTGTCGAGTTTGTTGGCCAGCTGGAAGCTCAGCGCCGAACGCAGATTCTTGTGATTAAGAATGGTGGAGTGGAAGAAGCTGGCCAGCATCGGCTCCTGGGCCGCCATGCACTGTGCTTCTTGCTGAATTTTGTGCCAGGTTTTGGCAACCAGTTCATCCATGTTGCAGCCTACTGTTGTTCTGGGTGAGGGCTCTGTTGTTCTTTTGTCAGCACCGAGATGGGGTCCATGTGAATGATGACATCCATCCGCTCGAATGCCTGGCGTACCGCCAGCTCGGCTTCATCGGCGATCTGATGGGCCTTGACCAGGGGGATCTGATCATCCAGTTCCAGATGCAACTGTACGAATCGGGTCGGCCCGGATTGACGGGTGCGCAGGTCATGTACACCGTGTACACCTTCTACGGCACAGCAGAGCGCCATTATTCTCGCTTGTTCTTCCGCTGGCAACTGACGATCGAGCAGGGCCTGCACCGACTCGTAGCCGATATGTCCCGCCCCCCACAGCAGGAGCAACCCGATCAGGATGGCAAACAGGCCGTCAGCCCAGTACCACCCCTGTCCCGCCAGCACCAGCGCCAGCAAGACACCGGCGTTGAGCAGCAGATCGGAGCGGTAGTGCAACATGTCCGCCTTGATGGCCACGCTGTTGGTCTTGCGAATAACGAAACTCTGGAAACTGACCAGCAGCAGGGTCAGCACAATGGAACCGCCACTAACCCAGAGACCCGCCTCTAACCGTTCAATAGGTGCCTGTTTGAGCAGGGAGGAGATGCCGTGCATCACCAGCAGCAGGGCGGAGCCGGAGATAAAGGCCGACTGGATCAGCCCCGCCAGAGACTCCGCTTTGCCGTGACCGAAGCGGTGTTCATCATCGGCCGGGGCCAGCGCATAGCGAATGGCCAGCAGGTTGATGATGGAGGCACTCACATCCATGAAAGAGTCGGTGAGCGACGCCAGCAGGGTCGACGAATCGGTCATCAACCAGGCGATCAGCTTGCCGGTGATCAGCAAGGTTGCAGTGGTAACCGCCGCCATGCTGGCAAAGGTTACCCAACGGGAATATTGTTGATGGCTCAAAACCGGCTTTCCTCTGACGATGAAAAACTTATTATACCCTGACCCCGGCGTCGATTTGGCGCGAAAATCAGTGGAACAAGAAGCGATGAACAGAATACTCCTGGTCGACGACGATCTTGAATTGACCCAGCTGCTCACCGAAATTCTGACCCTGGAAGGATTTCAGGTCACGGTCGCCGAGGATGGTGAAGAGGGGCTGCAACGGCTGGCGGAGCAGGGCTTCGATCTGGTGCTGCTGGATGTAATGATGCCAAAACTCAACGGCTTTGCCATGCTGACCAAGCTGCGCAAAACCCATGAAACCCCGGTGCTGATGTTGACCGCTCGTGGCGACAGCCAGGATCGGGTCAACGGTCTGGAGGCCGGAGCCGACGACTATCTGGCCAAGCCATTCGACGATCGGGAGCTGCTGGCCCGGGTTCGCGCCATCCTGCGCCGCACCCAGAGTGCCCCGCCCCAGCGTGGCAGCTCCTCCGACGAAGTGCACTTCATGGATATAGTGCTGCAACCCGGCCTGCAGCAAGCCCGCTGCGGCGAACAGCTGCTGGAGCTGACAGCCACCGAGTTCGGACTGCTGGAGTGCCTGTTGCGCAATCCTGGCCAGATCGTCAGCAAGAGCCACCTCTCCGAACAGGTGCTTGGCAAGAAGCTGGAGCCCTTCGATCGGGCCATCGACATGCACCTGAGCAACCTGCGCAAAAAGTTGCCGGAGCGCAGTGATGGCCAGCCCCGCTTCAAAACCGTACGGGGGCGCGGTTACCTGTGGCTAGAGCAAGAATAAAGAGTACCAGCTCCCTCAACGGCATATCGACCCATATCTTCCTCTGGTTCTGGTTCATGCTGCTGGTGATGCTGGCCGCCGTGATCAGCCTGCCCACTCTGGATCCTCGCAACCAGATCCCGCTGCCGACCCATGAGGCAGTGCGAATGCAGAAAAATGTGCAGGCCCTGCTCAACGCTGCCGATCCGGATCAGGATTTCGATCTGGCCAAAACGATGGACAAGATCGCCATGCTCCCGGTGGACAATGTCTACCTGCGCGACGAGAGGGGCCAGATCCAGTCCACCACCCATCCGCGCAAGTTTGTGGTTCGCTTCATGGTGGACGCCGACGACCCGGCCAAACCCATGCTGGGCAACGAGGATCGCAAGGCGATCGCAGGGCCTTTCCTGATGGAGCACCGCGGCCATCGCTACCACGTCTATTTCGGCCTCAATGCCGAGAATCCCTATCTGTTCCTGTTCATTCAGGTGCTGGATCACCCGATCCGCATTCTGGGCATCTCAATGCTGGTCAGCACCCCGCTCTGCCTGCTGCTCGCCTGGCGGTTGACCCGTCCCATCCTGCAATTGCAAAAGTCAGTCTCCCAACTGGCGGCCGGCAATCTGGAGGTGCAGATCCCCAACTTGGGACGGGGCGATGAGATCGGTCAGCTGGCGGATAACGTCAGCCGCATGGTAGAGACGCTCAAGAGCATGATCCAGAAGCAGAAACAGCTGCTTTCCGATATCTCCCACGAGCTGCGCAGCCCCCTCACCCGGATGCAGTTGGCGCAAGCGCTGATCCGCCGCAAACAGGGGGATAGCGCCGAGCTGGCGCGGATCGAATCGGAGATTGGGCGGCTGGACAAGCTGATCGGTGACCTGCTCGATCTGTCGCGGGTGCAACAGCATGTTGAGGCCCCTATCGTGCAGCCGCTGGCCGATCTACTGGAGCCCATCCTCGAAGATGCGATGTTTGAGGCGAACCAGAGCGGCAAGCAGCTCAGGTTGCCACCGCTGCCCGCCGAGTCGATCCAGATGTGGCCCGAGCTGCTGGCCCGGGCGGTGGAAAACCCCCTGCGCAACGCCCTCAAGTATGCCCGCGAGTTCATCAAGGTTGAATGGTATCGGGATGGGCAGGAGTGGGTGATGACTATTCGTGATGACGGGCCCGGCGTCCCCGACGAACAGCAGATATTGCTGTTCCAACCCTTCTTCCGGGTCGATGATGCCCGCAACGCCAAGACCGGTGGCACCGGGCTGGGACTGGCTATCGCATCGGAGGCGATCCAGCGTCACGGCGGCACCATTACGGCCAGCAGCAATCATCCAACCGGACTGACCATCACGATCAAGCTGCCCATCGCCTGATCCTTTTCATCCGGACGGGCGCTGGGTATGCTGGCGCCCCTTCTTGGCTTTACACCTCTTTGCAGGAGCTCGTCATGCTCGATATCGTCCTCTACCAGCCGGAAATTCCGCCCAACACCGGCAATATCATCCGGCTTTGCGCCAATACCGGTTACCGGCTCCATCTGATCGAGCCGCTGGGATTTGAGTGGGATGACAAGCGGGTAAAACGGGCGGGACTCGACTATCACGAGTTTGCCGAGGTGAAGCGCTGGCCGAGCTATGAGGCCTTTCTGGCCGCCGTGGCGCCCAAGCGGGTGTTCGCCTGCACCACCAAGGGCCGCACCGCACACTCGGCGGCCCAGTATGCCCTTGGCGACGCCCTGCTGTTTGGCCCGGAGAGTCGCGGCCTGCCCACCGAGATCATCGAGAGTCTGCCGTTCGAGCAGCGGCTGCGCATCCCTATGGTGCCCCAGAGCCGCAGCATGAACCTCTCCAACGCGGTGTCTGTCTTTGTCTACGAGAGCTGGCGCCAGCTCGGCTACGACGGTGCCATGTAAGCGCCACCGATGATCAGTGGCGGGCGTCGAGCAGATGCCCGCTGCGCTCCAGCCGCCAGCAAGTGACCCCCAGCGACAGACCGCGCCCCACCATCAGCGCCGCCATCGCCGCCCATAACGCGGCCACGCCCCACGACTGACAGAGCCACCAAATCGGGAAGAAGCCGCCAAACGCGGCCAGCAACATGCTGTTGCGCATCTCCCGCGCCCGGGTCGCCCCGATAAATACGCCATCCAGCAGGAAGCACCAGACCGCTAGCAAGGGCATGGCGATCAGCCAGGGAAGCTGACGATTTGCCTCCGCCACCACGGCCGGAATGTCGGTGATATAGCCGATAAGGTGGGCACCAAAGAGGGCAAACAGCAGGGTAAAACCACTGGCGATGAGGGAGGCCCAGCCCAGATTGAGCACGATGGCCTCCCGCAGTTTCTGCCGATCCTGCTGACCGATGGCTCGTCCTACCATGGCCTCCACCGCATAGGCAAAACCATCGAGTCCGTAGGAGATGAGCATCAGGAAGTTGAGCAGCACCGCATTGGCGGCCACCGCCACGTCCCCCAATCGTGCCCCTTGCAAGGTCATAAAGGCAAAGCAGAGCTGCAAACAGAGGGAGCGCAGGAAGATATCGCGGTTGAGGCCGAGCAACCGCACCATGGGCGCAAGCTGCCGCCAGCGCTGCCAGCCATCCTGCCACACCGTCGGCGCCAGTTGCCGCAGCTGACGGCGTACCAGCCAGATACCGACTGCCAGCGCGCAGTAGTCCGCCATGACCGAGGCCGCTGCCACGCCGCGCACCTGCCAGCCGAGCCCGAGCACAAACAGGGCATCGAGCGCCATATTGACCAGATTGGTGAGGATCAACATCACCATGGGGCTGCGGGCATCCTGCATCCCCAACAGCCAACCCATGATCACCAGATTGCAGAGCGCCGCCGGGGCGCTCCAGATCCGCACCGCCACATATTGGCCCGCATAGAGCTGCACCTCGGGCGAGCCGCCACTCAGGGCGATCAGCCGTGGCAACAGGGGGAAGAGCAACAACAGCAGCGCCAGGCCAAGAGTAATGGCCAGCCCCAGCGCCCGCAGCAGAGTATCGAGCTGGGCACGACCGTCGGCGGCGCCGTGCGCCTGCGCCGTCAGGCCGGTGGTCGACATCCGCAAAAAGCCGAGCAGCCAGAAGATGAGGTTGATCAGGGTCGCACCGACCGAGACGCCCCCCAGAAACCAGGCCTGACCGAGATGACCGATCACCCAGGTGTCCACCAGCCCCAGCAAGGGGGTGGTGATATTGGAGAAAACCATCGGCAGGGCGAGCGCAAAGACGGCGCGGTGGCGAGAGGGATCTCGCCACCAGGGGGCAACAGCTGGGGTCACGCTCAGTGGCCTGCCAACTTCAGGATGCGGGCGAAATCAGAGAGCATGGTGGCCATCTGCACCCTGGGCACCTGACCCGGCGCCACCTGCGGGCGGAATACCGCCTGCAGCTTGCCCTTGGGATTGATGAGCACGATGGAGGCGGAGTGATCGATCAGATAATCCTTCTCCCCCTGATTGGCGATGGAGTAGATCAGCCCCAGATTGCGCACAAACGGGAACAGCTTGTCGTGGGGGGCGGTAGCCGCCTTGAATTCGGGATTGAAGAAGGCGGTATAGGTCTTGAGGCGTGGAATATCGTCACGCTGGGGATCCGCCGAGATAAACACCACCTGACTGTCGGGCGCCATCTTCTTCAGCTGGTCATAGACGGAGCGCATATCTGCCAGCGTGGTGGGGCAGATATCGGGGCAGAAGGTGTAGCCGACGAACAGGAAGGTCCAGTGCCCCTTCAGGTTGGCAGGAGTGAACGGCTGGTTGTCCGCATCGGTAAAGGCAAAATCATTGATGTCCCGCCCCGCCGGATAATAATCGGCCTGTTCCGGCTGCTCTGGCTGCGTGGCGTAAAACACCAGGATCAGACAGGCTGTCAGCAGCAGAAAGAGCAGGGGATAGCGGAGCTTCATCATAACAAGAGACCCTTTCAGTTCGAGGCAGATGGCCAGCAGTGACCGGACAAGAGGGAGGCATTGTACCCCAGCGAGCCGCCAAGGTGGTTCAATCTTGTGCAACGCCCTGTCAGGAGTCGACCATTTGGCATAATTAATCGCCAGTTGCGGCCATAAAAAAACCGGCCCCCTCGGGTGCCGGTTATGGATGGATTTGTTTGTCTCTTCTGCTCAGGGGCGAGCGTTACGCCCCTGCTGCAACATCTTGCCGATGGCCCGCACGCCGATGGGAATCACGGGGGCCAGCCAGCCCTCTTCCCCCTGGCGATCGCCGTGACCCCGTTTGAACAGCAGCACCAGACGCACCACCTTCTCTTTCGGGCATCCCAGCCAGAGCGTCCAGTGCGAACCACGATGGTGCAGCCAGAGACCGTAAAACCAGGTCATCCGGCTACCTTTGACAAAACGGGTGATTGACGATTCCGCTGGCGCAGCCCCAGCCTCTGAATCCCATGGCGATCTTGATGCCATACCAGTCCTCCTTGACCGACAGGTCATGTTGCTTCGTCGGCCTGAACTGGGAACAGGCCCGTCACGACTATCTGCAACCATTACGAGTGGTCCCCTTTGCCTGACAAGGCTCGGGATCTACCCACTCCCCCTTCATATCCCGTGAAGGTGTACTGCCCGATTCTCGTTGTTACCGGCCCTCCCGTCCCGGCGCATTGCGATGGTCAGAGGGAGGTGCCAAGCCCTGTCTCGGCGACAGGGCACTGATCTGAGCATATATCTGAAATGGATGATTGGTAGCCGGTCGCGCAGGACAAAAATGCCGCCGCCGATGATCTGTTTGATATGACAGGGAAAGTGCGCCAGAAACAGCACGGCCTCCCGAAGGAGGCCGTGTGGCAAACGCAGTTGGCGGGGATGATTACATCCAGTCGGCGTTGCGGATCACCCCGACCGCCAGCCCTTCGATGGTGAGCTGCTGGCAGGAGAGGTCCACCTCGATGGGGGAGAGCTCTTCATTCTCCGGCAGCAGCCATACCTGACTGCCCTTGCGCTGGAAGCGCTTGACGGTGACATCCTCATCGAGACGGGCGACAACCACCTGACCGTTGCGCACCTCCTGGGTCTTGTGCACCGCCAGCAGATCGCCATCCAGAATACCGATGTTCTTCATGCTCATCCCCTGCACCCGCAGCAGAAAATCTGCGCGCGGATGGAACAGGGCGGGATCAACCTGATAGTGGCTCTCGATATGCTCCTGAGCCAGAATGGGTTCACCGGCGGCAACCTTGCCGATGAGCGGCAGGCCGCTCTCTTCCAGCACCTCTTCCTCTTCGAGCAACAGGCGAATGCCGCGGGACGTGCCCGGCATGATCTCGATGACCCCTTTTTTGGCCAGGGCCTTCAGATGTTCTTCGGCCGCATTGGCCGACTTGAAACCAAGCTTCTGGGCAATCTCGGCACGAGTCGGCGGCATGCCGGTCTCGCTCATGTTCACCTTGATCAGCTCCAGCACTTCGGCCTGGCGGGGGGTAAGGGGTTTCATAGAATTGGCACCTGTCTTTTTATACAGCACACTGGCAGTATATACAGTGCAGTGGCCAAGGCAAGGCGCAGCTGACATTTGTCGCGACCAACCCCTCATTTACTGCTGTTTTGATCCTGCGCAGCCGACTCATCGTACCTCTCGGCGACAAGGGGCTGTCGATTTGCTATGCTCACGCCGCATTTTTTTGGAGAGCAGACGCACATGTCCCTAGGACAGAAGATTTCCAGAGCCATCTTGCAATGGCCGGTCAGCGGCTTGGTCAATCACAAGAGCCTGCCGGAAAATCCCATCACAGAACTCAATCTGGATCCGGCCAGACCCATCGTCTATGCCCTGAAAACCAGTTCGATCACCGACCTGATGACCTTGCAGCAGTGCTGCGAGGATCTCGGTCTGCCCGGCCCCTTCACGCCGCTGGAGCTCAACGGCCAGCTGCTGCCGCGCTATGTCTGTCTGGATCGTCCGCCTCCCCTGTTTGGCAAACGCAGCAAACCGCTCCCCTTCCTGCAGGAGTTTCACCAGCTGCTGGATCTGCACAAGCAGGATCCCGAACTCGATATCCAGGTGGTGCCCGTCACCCTGTTCTGGGGCCGCGCCCCGGGTCGGGAAGGCGAAGAGGCTTCCGGCTGGAACATCATCAGCAGTCTGGCGCCGAACCGGCTGAAGAAGGCGCTCATCGTGATCCTCAAGGGTCGCGAGAATCTGGTGCGCTTCTCGCCGCCGCTCTCCCTGCGCTACATGGCGGACAAGCACGGCACCGACGAAGGGATCGCCCACAAGCTGGCACGAGTGGCCCGAACCCACTTCAGCCGCCAGCAGCTGGCTGCCACCGGCCCGAAACTGCCGAACCGCAACCTGCTGTTCAAGCAGTTGCTCGACTCCGCGGTGATCCAGCAGGCGATTGAAGAGGAGGCCCAGCGCGAGGGGATCAGCCTCGAGAAGGCGCAAAAGCGCGCCCATGGCTACATGGACGAGA
Organism: Aeromonas sp. 600527; assembly: GCF_049175415.1. Classification (NCBI taxonomy): domain Bacteria; kingdom Pseudomonadati; phylum Pseudomonadota; class Gammaproteobacteria; order Aeromonadales; family Aeromonadaceae; genus Aeromonas; species Aeromonas sp. 600527. Next base: position 15,144 of record NZ_JAAKVA010000025.1, read on the forward strand.
TCGCCTCCAACTTCTCCTACCGGCTGATCCGCCTGGGCGAGAGCTTCCTCGGCTGGCTGTGGAACAAGCTCTACCGCGGTTTGTCGGTCAATGGCGCCGAGAAGGTACGCCAGTTGGCGCAGGAAGGGCACGAGATCGTCTACGTTCCCTGCCACCGCAGCCACATGGACTACCTGCTGCTCTCCTACGTCATCTACCACCAGGGGATGGTGCCGCCCCATATCGCGGCAGGCATCAACCTCAACTTCTGGCCGGCGGGCCCCATCTTCCGCCACGGCGGCGCCTTCTTCATTCGCCGCACCTTCAAGGGCAACCCGCTCTACAGCACGGTATTCCGGGAATACCTCAACCTGCTGTTTGCCAAGGGTTACTCGGTAGAGTTCTTCACCGAAGGTGGTCGCTCCCGTACCGGCCGTCTGCTACCGCCCAAGACCGGCATGCTGGCGATGACCCTGCAGGCAATGATGCGCGGGCTGGACAGGCCGGTCACTCTGGTGCCGGTCTATCTGGGCTACGAGCACGTGATGGAGGTGAACACCTACCACAACGAGCTTAAGGGGAGTCGCAAGGAGAAAGAGAGCTTCCTGCAGGTGCTCGGCATCCTGCGCAAGCTGCGCAACTACGGCCGTGGTTTCGTCAACTTCGGCGAGCCGCTGACTCTCAACAGCTACCTGAGCGAACACATCCCCGACTGGAAAAAGCACATCGGGGAAGAGGAGCGTCCGGAGTGGATGGCGGGCACCGTCAACAATCTGGCCGAACTGCTGATGACCCGCATCAACGGCGCTGCCGCGGTCAACGGCCTGACCCTGAGCGCGCTGGCGCTGCTGGCCGCCGAGCGCCACGCCCTGACCCGCGACGAATTGCAGGCCCAGCTCAACACCTATCTGGATCTGCTCAAGGCGGTGCCTTACAGCCCGCAGAGCACCATTCCGGATGAGGATGCCAAGACCCTGCTGGATCAGGCGATGGAGCTCAACAAGTTCGAGGTGAGCGAGGACAAGCTGGGGCAGATCATCAGTCTGGACCGCTATCAGGCGATCCTGCTGACCTACTACCGCAACAACATCCTCCACCTGTTCGCCATGCCCTCTCTGGTGGCGGCACTGATCGAACGGTGCGAAGGGATCTCCCGCAGCGAGATCATGGCCCGTTGCATCGACATCTATCCGCTGCTCAAGACCGAGCTGTTCCTGCGTTATGAAGAGGATGAGCTGCCGGCGCTGGTCGATAGCCTGCTCGACGCGCTGCAGACCCAGCAACTGATCGAGACCCGCGATGACGGCTACTGGGTCAATCCGGCCAACCAGATGCGCCTGCTGCTGCTGGCTGAGAGCATTCAGGAGACCCTGCAACGCTACGCCATCGTGCTGACCCGGGTGCTGGCCCAACCCCATATCGAGGCGGAGCAGCTGGAGGCGGACGGCCTGATGATGGCAGAGCGCCTCGGCACCCTGCACGGCATCAACGCCCCCGAGTTCTTCGACCAGAAGCTGTTCAGCACCCTGATCCACACCTTGCGCAAGGAGGGCTACCTCTCTCCCGAGTGCAAGCCGGATCTCGGCCGCTTCCAGGCGCTGGCCGACAATATAGTGCCGCTGCTGAGCAACAAGATCCGCCGCACTATTCAGGCAGGCAATCAGCTCTGATCTGCAACGCAAACAAAGAAGGCCGCATGATGCGGCCTTCATTTTTATCGGAGTCTGCGTGGGAACATGTCACGCCAGCAGGTAATCGAGCACCAGACCGGCAAACACCAGCGCCCCCACATAGTTGTTGTTGAGAAACGCCTGGAAGCAGGCTTCCCGCTGCCGCTCACGAATAAGCCGCTGCTGATAGACAAACAGCACCGCCGCCCCCAGCAATCCCCAGTAATACCAGCCCCCCAGCGTCATCAGCTGCCCGACCGCCAGCAGCAGCAGCAGCGTCGAGAGTTGCAATGCGCCGATGATCCGTTTGTCGTAACGACCAAACAGGATGGCGCTGGATTTGAGGCCGATCTTGAGGTCGTCATCCCGATCCACCATGGCGTACTGGGTGTCGTAAGCCACCGTCCAGAGCAGATTGGCGAAGAAGAGCAACCAGGCCACCAGCGGCAGGGCATCCGCCTGGGCAGCATAGGCCATCGGGATCGACCAGGAGAAGGCCATCCCGAGCACCAGCTGGGGATTGGAGATAAAGCGCTTCATGAAGGGGTAGCTCACCGCCAGCAGCAGGGCGACAAACGACAGACCGATGGTGAGCGGATTCATGGTCAGCACCAGACCAAACGAGATAAGCGCCAGCACGAAGAAGAGCGCCAACACCTCCCACGGCTTGACCCTACCCGTAGGCAAGGGGCGACCAGCGGTGCGTTTGACGTGGCCATCGAAGTTGCGATCCGCATAGTCGTTGATGACGCACCCTGCCGAGCGCATCAGAAAGACCCCGACCACAAACACGGTCAGCACCCAGAGATTGGGCAGGCCACCAGCGGCCAGCCAGAGCGCCCACAGGGTTGGCCACAGCAGCAGCAGAGTGCCTATGGGTTTGTCGACGCGGGCCAACTGCATGTAGGCAAGTCCCCGCTCCTTGGTTAACAGATTCACTCCAGCTCCTTGTCACAGACGAGAGAGGGCAGAAACAGCTCATGCACCAGCAGTGGCCACTGCCCCAGAAACAGACGGGAACGACGCCCCCAGACAGTGGCGGCCGGGCAACGGGGATTGGCGGCAATATCGAAACGGGCCAGCTGCAGGTGATCGCGGCGGGCAGGCTCATGGCCAAATACCCGCTCACCCAGCGGCTGCTCGCCAAGCTCGGCAATGCCGCTCCCTTGCAACGCGTCATCGGCAAACAGGGTCCAACCCAGCACGGCGGGCCCACGATCCCCGTGCAGGATCACCTCGCGGCAGGTACCGGCCGGAGAGGCCGAATCCACCAGCCACTGCTCATCGGCAGTAAGGGCGACCGGGTGATTGCCCAGCCACTCCACCGAAAAGTGGCGATTGTGCTGACGCAGCCGCAGGGTCATGGAGCCGGGCTCCAGCAGCCAGGGGCGCAAGCTGGCGGGCAATTCACAACATTCGGGGGCCAGCCACCCGCTTAACGGCGTGAGAGGAACAGTCAACTCGGACTTCACAGCTTCACCATCCAGAGATTTCCGTGTTCAGGTTAAAATCCGGTTTATTATCCGTAAATCAATAGCGAAATGTAAGAACATCCGTGCTTGACGGCCCCGATGGCAACATCAAAAATGGGTTATCTCTTGCTGATGAGCCATCTATATGAAGATCTTCAAAATTCTGCTGGTGTTGTTACTGAGCTGTGGTGCGCTGCATGTACAAGCCTCATCCGAAGAAGAGCCGCCCGCCGAGGGCGCAGAGGGCGCTGCCAAACCCGGTTTCTCCTATCATGCGCTCGACCCCGACATCATCACCAACTACCTGAGCAACGGCAAAACCCTCGGTTATGTCCGGGTTACGGTGGAGCTGATGGCCGAGAACGAGGCCGACCTCAAGCTGCTGGAGCAGCATGACCCGTTGATCCGCGATACCATCATTCGCTTGATGGGCAGCAAGAGTGCCGAGCAGATAAAATCCCTGGTCAGCCGCGAAGAGCTGCGCAAGGAGTGCGAGACCAAGGTCAACGAACTGCTGGTCCGAGAGACTGGCAAGAAAGCAGTACGCGAACTCATCTTCACCAAGTTCCTTTACCAGTAATCCCTCCCGAAACAATCGCTTATTGGCATATCAACCAATAAGCGAGTTTTGCCGGTTCACTCGAAATGAAAATCGATTACAATACGGCCGTCGAGTCGTAGAGGTAGTCGTTATGGGCAGCAAAACCCTGTGTGAATGGCGCCGTCACGAGATCCCAGCCGATCTCAAGGCGTTGCGAAAGATAGTCCGCAAACCCAAGTTTGTCTGCGGAAAGTGCGCCCGCAGTGCCAATGACAAGGGTTATCTCTGCCAACCGCTGCGCTTGAAAGAGGAGTAACGCCCCTCCCTGTCAGGGCGTTATTGATCAGTCCACCCCTGACGCCCCTGCTCGAACAATCTGCGCGCCTGGATATCATTCGGGCAGACTCCGCGATACTCCTCGCCTGAGCGGCCGGCCAGATAGAGATGCTCGGGGCGGCAATACCATGCCAATCCCTTCTGGCGTCCCTGCTCCCACAGTTCGGTGTCCACCTGTTTGCCGCACTGGCCCTGATGGAACTCGACCCGCTCGGCGGTGAAGCCCAGCTTGCCATCTGCCTCCCCTACCTCACTCCACACCTTCTCGCAGGGATCATCGTTGGAGACACAGCCACCCAGCAGGGCAGCCAACAATATGATGGTGAGTCGCATAGTCATCCTTGAGCGTCGTTTGGGCAGTTCATTCTACCCAGCGGCCTGCCCCTGACCAAGGGCGAACACTCAACCGTGTGAGCGCGGCAAAAAATCAGGCGGGCACAATGCCCGCCTGTTCATTCAATGCTATGGATCACGGGTTGTTGAAGGGGTCATCGAAGGGATCATCGTCCTGCCAGCCTTCTTCTTCCCACTGATCCAGCTCTTCCTCCCAGGAATCCGGCTCCCAATCATCATCAGAGGAGTCGTAATCCGGCTTGTGTCCACCCATCTTCACTCTCCTTGGATAGTTCACCCGCACTCCAATTTTATCCGGAATTGTCGGGCTCGCCAGTCAGAGGGAGTTCAAAGTTTGACCAAGGTGCGGCCGGCGATCTGGCCTTGCGTGATGGCCTCGGCAGCCTCCACTACCTGCTCCAGCCCAATCTCGGTAACCGCCTGTGCGAAGAAGCTGGCAGGCAGATCCCGTGCCAGTCGCTGCCAAGCCAGTTGACGACGTTCAAACGGGCACATCACCGAATCGACCCCCTGCAACCGTACGTTGCGCAGGATGAAGGGCATCACACTGGTCGGCAGATCAAAACCGCCCGCCAACCCACAGGCCGCCACGGCGCCGCCATAGTTCATCTGGGCCAACAGCTTGGCCAGCACCTGACTGCCAACGGTATCGATGGCTGCGGCCCACAGCTGCTTCTCCAGCGGCTTGGCGGGCACAAGCAGTTCGCTGCGCGGCACGATGCGGCTGGCACCCAGCGCAGTCAGCATGGCGCCCTGCTCTTCGGGACGACCAGTCAGCGCTGCCACCTGATAGCCAAGGGCAGCCAGCAGGGCAACCGAGGTGGAGCCCACGCCGCCTGCAGCGCCGGTGACCAGCACCTCGCTGCTATCCGGAGTAATACCCGCCTCTTCCAGCGCCAACACGCAGAGCATGGCGGTGAGACCGGCGGTACCGATGCACATGGCCTGGCGCTCATCCAGCCCGGCGGGCAACGGCACCAGCCAGTCACCCTTGACCCGAGCCTGTTCGGCCATGCCGCCCCAGTGGCCTTCACCCACACCCCAACCGGTCAGCACCACCTTGTCGCCGGGCTGATAGCGGCTGTCGGCAGACTCGAGCACGGTACCGGCGAAGTCGATACCGGGCACCAGTGGCCACTGGCGCACAATCTTGCCCTTGCCGGTAATGGCCAGCCCGTCCTTGTAGTTGATGGAGCTGTAAGCGACCGCTACCCGCACTTCACCTTCCGGCAACTGGCTCTCGGTCAGTCGGGTCAGGGTTGGAACAGTCTTGCCGTCTTGGTTTTCCAGTAACAGAGCCTTGAACATGGTTGCCTCTTTGATGACGTGTGAAACGGGGATCTGCTGCTTTGACGCTTTTGCAGTTGAAAATCGAGAGCCAGAGCGGTGCTCGTCATGGGTTCAGTCGTTCTCCAGCGCAGTGAGGCAGTGCGAGAGGGTGCGCGCCAGCGCTCCCTGATTGCGCAGCACCACGGCGCGAGCCTGCTCCCCCATCTCGCGGCGGGTGTTGCCGTCGGCAAACAGCTGGCTCACCCGCTCGCCCAGCTCGGCGGCATTGGCCACGATGGCGGCGCCACCCTGAGCCACCAGCTGGCGGGTGATGTCGCTGAAGTTGAAGTAGGCGGGCCCAGTCAGGCAAGGCTTGCCGAGCGCCGCCGGTTCCAGCAGGTTGTGACCGCCGATCTTCACCAGACTGCCACCGACGAAGGCCACATCGGCCGCCGCCAGCATCAGCGGCAGCTCGCCCATGGTATCGCCGAGATAGACCTTATCCCCGGTACTCACCGTAGCACCATCAGTGCGCCGCACGCAGCCATAAGGGGCGCACAGCTCGGCCACCCGGTCGAACCGCTCGGGGTGGCGCGGCACCAGAATGAGCAGCGCGTCGGGCTGGCGTTTGAGCAGCAGATCGAAGGCGGCCAGCACCTGCTCATCCTCACCCAGATGGGTACTGGCGGCGATCCAGACCGGCCGCTCGGCGCCCAGCTGCTGGCGCAGGGCACGCCCTTTGGCCTGCACCTCGTCACCAAACTGGATATCGAACTTGATGGAGCCGGTCACCGCCAGCCGCGAACGATCGATGCCGAGGCGGGCGAAGCGGTCGGCGTCATCCTGATGCTGGCAGAGCAGATGAGTCAACGGCCGGCTCAGGGCATCGAAGGCGCCGTGGAAGCGGGCATAACGCTGGCAGGAACGCTCGGAAAGACGGGCGTTGATGATGGTCACCGGCAGGTGGCGCGCCTCACAGGCGGCCAGCCAATTCGGCCACAGCTCGGTCTCCATCACCCAGAGCGCGCGCGGCTTGAAGGTGTCGAGAAAGGCGGCAATGGCCCAGGGGTAGTCGAGCGGCGCGTAGCGATGGATCACCAGATCCCCCAGCTTGGCAGCCTGATCGGCACCGGTGCGGGTGGTAGTGGTGAGCAGGATCGGCAGATCGGGCCGCTCCGCCTTGAGGGCGCGAATGAGCGGCGTGATGGCCAGCGTCTCCCCCACACTCACCGCATGGATCCAGAGCGGCGCCTCCTGTCCGGTGGCGGGCAGCCGCCCGAGGTGCTCGGCCCAGCGCTTGCCAAAGCCGGGCTTGCCCTTCTTCGGCTTGTAGAGGGCCAGCAGCGCCAGCGGCAATCCCAGATGGATCAGCAGGTTGTAGAGCAGGCGGTAGGGCATCTTACTGACTCTGCTCCAGCTTCTTGCAGGCATCGACCACCTGCTCCGGCGCCAGGTCGATCAGGCACTTGAGATGGCCGAACTTGCAGGTGCGCTTGAAGCAGGGGCGGCACTCGATGTCGGTGTGAACGATCTCGACCCGATCCGCCAGCGGCGGGGTGTAGAGCGGCGAAGTGGAGCCATAGACGCCCACTAGCGGCCGGTTGAGGGCGGCGGCGATGTGCATCAGACCGGAGTCGTTGGAGATGACCCGGCTGGCCAGCGCCATCAGATCGATCGCCTCGTGCAGGCTGGTCTTGCCCGCCAGCACGTGGCAGTTGGGGCGAGTCAGCAGGTTGACCCGATCCCGGATGGTGTTGGCAACCGGCACATCCTTGTTGGAACCGAAGATCCACACCTGCCACCCCTCGTCCAGATGCTGCTGGGCCACCACGGCGTAGTGCCCCTCCGGCCATCGCTTGGCCGGGCCAAACTCGGCACCGGGGCAGAGCACCAGCACCGGGCGGGTGCTATCCAGCCCCAGCCGCTCCAGTGCCTTGCTCTGGTTGATCAGATCGACGTGGAGCGCCGGGTGCGGAATGGTCGGGATATCGGCCCGGCTCTTCATCTGCGCCTTGGGATAGGCGAGCGCCAGATAGCCCTCCACCATCAGCGGGAAGGCGGACTTGTTGCTGCGCAGGTCGTTGAGCAGGCCGTAGCGGCTCTCGCCCTTCCAGCCGGTACGCACCGGAATGCGGGCAAACCAGGGGATCAGCGCCGACTTCATGGAGTTGGGCTGGACGATGGCCTGATCGTACTGCTCGGCCGCCAGCTGCTTGCCGAGGCGGCGGCGCGCCACCAGCTTGAAGTCACCGTGGCCAAGGGGCATGGTGATCGCCTTGTCCACCTCCGGCATCCGCTCCAGCAGGGCGCAGCACCAGGCGGGGGCCATCACGTGCAGTTCGCACTCCGGATGGTTGGCCTTGATCGCCTTGTAGAGGCTCTGGGACATCACCATATCGCCGACCCAGGAGGGGCCGATCACCAATATTTTCATCACGCGTCTTCTCTCGGGACGGGCCCGGCTGTTAATCATCACTGGGCGAGATTATGCCCCAAGAATGACTGGATAAATAACAGAAGATCCTTGGCAATCGCCTCTGCCGTCTCATTTTCCCAGTGACGATCTTCTTCCAACTGGGCGAGATTACGCGCCACATGCAATGGTCGGATAAATAACAGAAGATCCTTGCCAGGTACCTCTGCCGTCTCATTTTTCCACAGGTCTTCTGAAGAGACGCAACGCCAGCCGGACAGGTAAACAGCTGGCAGAAACGGGCAATGGCGGCTCTCTCTTTGACCCGTTTTTCCGTTAGAATGGTCCATCAATACGCATTCGACCCGCCAGCCGGGCAATAACCGTGAGCCCACATTCGTGAAAAAACCGACTCTGGCTGCCGTTCTGATCGTCAAGAATGAAGCCGACAACCTGCGCAAGTGCCTCGCCTCCCTCGACGGACTGGTGGACGAGATCGTCATTCTGGACTCCGGCAGTCAGGACGAGACCCCGGCCATTGCCGCCGAATTTGGCGCCCGCTTCTTCGTCAACGCCAAGTGGCCGGGCTTTGGCAAGCAGCGCCGACTGGCCCAGTCCCACGTGCAGTCCGACTGGGTGCTGTGGCTGGATGCCGACGAGCGGCTCACCCCCGAGCTGAAAACCGCCATCGCCGAGGTGATGGCCAATCCGGCCAGCGATACCATCTACTCGATCCCGCGCCTCTCCTGGGTGTTTGGCCGCTTTATCCGCCACAGCGGCTGGTATCCGGATCGGGTGCTGCGCCTCTATCCCAAGGCGCTCACCAGCTACAACGAGGCGCTGGTGCACGAAAAGGTGGAAGTGCGGGCCAACATGAAGATCGTCAATATTCATGGCGACCTGCTCCACTTCACCTATCGGGATCTGGAGCACTATCTGGTCAAATCCGCCGGTTATGCCCGCGCCTGGGCCGACCAGCGCACCGCCCGCGGCAAGAAGGGCTCCCTCAGTCAGGGGCTGATCCATGCGGTCGGCTGCTTCCTCAAGATGTACCTGCTCAAAGCGGGCTTCCTCGATGGCAAGCAGGGGTTGCTGCTGGCCATCCTCTCCGCCCACTCCACCTTCGTCAAATACGCCGACCTCTGGGTGCGCCAGCAGCCGCAGCAGCCGGAATAACCGTCATACGAAACAGGGCCCCGCGGGGCCCTGTTTGCATTGCTGCGTACGTTATTTGCGCCAGAAAGGCGCCGCCCAGCGGGCCATCACCGGCACCATGGTCTTGGGATCGAGCTGGCTCATATCCTCAGGATGGTCGCTATCCTCCGGCGGGCTGAAGGCAAGGTGACGCCCTTCGCTGTTGAGGGGCTTCCAGCGCAGCGGAGTCGCGGAGCGGCGCATCGGGAAGAAACCGATGGTCGGCACGTCGAGCGCACCGGCGATATGGAGCGGCCCGGTACTGCCTGCCACGAACAGGGCGGCGTTGGCCAGCACCTGACAGAACATCGGCAGACCGTCGCTGGAGCGGTAGATCCAGCCGTTGCCGCCGTGGGCCAGCAGCTCGGCCGCCAGCTGTTCAGCCATCTTCTCCTCACCCGGGCCTGCGGTCAGCACGCACTGCAGTTCGGGGCAGGCCTGATTGAGCTTGATGATGATGCGGGCGTACTGCTCGATGGAGAGGTTGTTGGCCGAACCGCCGCTACCGGCATGCACCATCAACCAGGGGCGGCTGGCATCGAGCTTGAGCTTGAGTGCCAGCTGCTCACGCACCTGCCGCAGGGTCTCGTCATCGAACTGCAGGAAGGGGGTCTTGGGCTCCACCACGGCGACCTGCTGATCGGCCAGGAAGCGGCGGATCAGCTCCAGGTTGTACTCGGACTCCGGCTTCTGGGAGCGGGAGCGGCGCTGCACCAGTCGCTGGTTGTAGAGCACCTGGGCCAGCTTGGTCGCCGGGGCCAACCGGTAAGGGATGTGTGCCTTCCACACCAGCATGGCGTTGCGGGAGTTGGAGAAGAGGCAGATGGACGCGTCGAACGCCGCCGCCTTGATCCGCGCCAGCAGCGCTCGCTGTTGCTCCTTGTCGGCCCGCACGCCCGGATCGATGATCACCTCGTCAATCCAGGGGCAGAGCCGGGCCAGCGGCGCCGTGTAGGCCGGAACCAGGGCAGTCACATGACACTCCATGGAGCCTTTGAGCATGGCGAAACTCGGCCACGCCAGCATGAAGTCACCAATCTTGTCATTGCGAACGACCAGAATACGTTTCATAAAAAATCCCTTTGCTCCCTGTCACCAATGCAAGGAGGCTTGATGCGCGATGGCGTATTCTTGCCTGATGCACTGCTATTCTCAAGCGACGACCTTATAATGCGACCAAATTTCCAGGTTGCAGGACCGCAAAGATGACTACCAGGGTAATTTATCCCGGGACTTTTGATCCCGTTACCAATGGCCACGCCGATCTGATCGGCCGGGCCGCCAAGCTGTTTGACGAGGTGGTGGTCGGGGTCGCCAACAGCCCGAGCAAGCGCCCGCTGTTCGATCTGGCAGAACGTGTCCAGCTTGTCCAGCAAGTGACCAGCCAGCTTCCCAACGTCAAGGTGGTGGGCTTCTCCGGCCTGCTGGTCGATTTTGCCAAAGAGCATCAGGCCAACGTGCTGATCCGCGGCCTGCGCGCCGTCTCCGACTTCGAGTACGAGTTCCAGCTGGCCAACATGAACCGCCGCCTGATGCCCACGCTTGAGAGCGTCTTTCTCACCCCAGCCGAGGAGAACTCCTTTATCTCCTCCACCCTGGTGAAAGAGGTGGCGCTGCACGGTGGCGACATTCGTCAGTTTGTCGATCCCGTGGTGGCCCAGGCCATCGCAGCCAAACAGCAACAGCGCTAATTCCTCCCCTGATGGCAGATACAACAAGGGCTACCCACGGGTAGCCCTTGTTGCATCAACGCACTGCACGCCTAGCGGCGGGCAAACTGCTCGCGGATCGCCAGCGCCAGCTGATCGAGCCACTCGTAACGGCGCCGGTACATGGCCCGCTTCTTGGAGGCGATCTCCTCCAGCGGCTTGCGCGGCTGCAACTGCAGGGCGACAAAGTTGGCATCCACATCCTGCGCGCCAAACTCCTGCCACAACTCGTCGTAATCGGCCTGCAGGTTGGCCTTCTGCTTGCTGCTGTAACGCTTGGCCTGAAACACGTGAGCCCGTTTGCGCACCGCCAGCACCTCGCCGCTGCCCATCGCCAGCGCCAGCTGCTGCACCAGTTGCACCAGCAGGGATTTGGGCCGCAGCCCCTGCCCCTCCTTGGTCAGCTCGCGTACCTTATCCTGCGCGTTGGCCACCCCGGGTTCCGGCCCCTGCATGGAGCCGATCACCAGATGCAGCTGCTCGGCGCTGCCAGCCAGCGAGAAGGCGCAGCTGTAGAGACGCAACCCCTCGCTATCGATGATGGAGAGGGCCAGCTCGGCCTCGCGGCGGAAGGTGCCGTCATGGCGCAGCACGATGCGGCAATCGCTCTGGGGATAACGCCCCAGCTCGATGCCGCCCGCCAGATAGAGCGGCTCGACCAGCTGCGGATAGCAACTCAGCTGCAGCTGATAGTGGTTTTCCAGCATCTCGGCCCGCTGACGGGCACTGGCACTGGCGAAGCGATAGGGACGCATCGGCTTGTCGAGCAGCTCGGGATAAATGGCCGGCAGCGCTTTGAGCGACTCGCACCGGAACAGATTGAAGACCCGGCTTAGCGACTTGCGATAGAGCAGGCTGCGCAGCACGAACTTGCCGCGATTGAAGGTTTGGCGCTCGCACCCCTCGGGGTAGAGGAAGCGGGCCATTTTCTTGGCGCAATAGCGCTCTTGCTGGGATAGATATTCCCAGTCTATTGATTTTAAAGTCATTTCTAGTTCTCAAACCGCCTGAACGGCCGCAGATACTAGTGATGACTGCGCAAATATTCAACAGCCTGGAAATATGCTGTTACAACTTCCCCCGGATCGGGGAAAAAAGTACGCTCAGCGCTGGCAATGAGTGCAAAAAACCGTGGTGCGCTGCCCCATTCTGATCTCGGTCAGCAGGGTGTGACAGTGGAAACAGGGCTGCCCGCCACGGCCATAGACCTGCAACTGCTGCACGAAATAGCCCGGCTTGCCATCGGCGCTGGTGAAGTCCTTGAGGGTGGTGCCGCCCTGACGAATCGCCTCGGCCAGTACCCGCTTTATCTCTGCCACCAGGGTTCCCAGCCGTTTGGCACTGATAGTACCCGCCGCCCGCTTGGGGTGAATGCCGGCGGCATAGAGCGCCTCGTTGGCGTAGATGTTGCCCACCCCGACCACCACCTGATTGTCCATCAGGAACTGCTTGATTGCAGTACTGCGCCCCTTGGCTCGCCCCTGCAGGTAATCGGCATTGAAGGCATCGGTGAGCGGCTCTGGCCCCAGCTTGGCGAGCAGCGCGTGGGCTTCGGCCGGTTCACGGGTCCACAACAGGGCACCGAAGCGGCGCGGATCGTTGAGCCGCAGCAGCTTGCCATTCTCCAGCTCGATATCCACGTGGTCGTGCTTCTCGGCTGGCGTGCCGATATCCAGTACCCGCAGGCTGCCGGACATCCCCAGATGGAGGATGGCGGTGCCGAAATCGGTCTCCAGCAGCAGGTATTTGGCACGGCGGCGCACCCGATGGATGGTGAGGTCCACCAGCTCCTGAATCTCACCGGGTATCGGCCAGCGCAGGCGGCCATCCCGCACCACCACGCGCGTCACCTTGATACCGGTGAGCCAGGGAGAGATCCCCTGACGGCTGACTTCAACTTCTGGCAATTCAGGCATGGGCACCTCGCAAGTAAAAGGAAATCAGGGGGCAGGACGCAGCAGATCGCGATACTGCTCGGCAGTGAGGGCGAGCCAGAGACCGGACGGCAGCTGGGCACCATACTGACCGCTGTTCTGATAGAGGCCGATCTCGACCGGATCGTTCTGGCCGGCAATCCACACCTTGATGGTCACCGGCGCACCGCGTACCGCCTCACCGGGGGGCAGCAACCAGCTCTGCCAGCGTGCCAGACGGGCATCCAGCTGAGCAGTGTCGAGCCCCAAATCCGGCACGCTGCGCCAGCCCTGACCGATCCGCTCAATCTGCCAACTAGGCCCCTGCCAAGTGAGCACCACGGCCGCATCCGGCAACAAGGGGCGAGCCCGCTTGGCGCTGTTCTCTTGCTGGGCAGTCTCCATACGGTGCAACAGAGTGATCACGATCAGCACCACCACAATGATCACGTTATTCCAGCCTTTGCGGCTCAATTTGAACATGGCAAGCCTCCCTTTGAACCGGCAGTGTACTGAATTCGGCGCATAAAAAAACCCGGCACGAAGCCGGGTTTTTGGGAATGCAGCATCAAGTAATTACTTGATTTTGCCTTCCTTGTAGATCACATGCTGACGAACAACGGGATCAAACTTTTTGATCTCCATTTTTTCGGGCATGGTGCGCTTGTTTTTGGTAGTGGTATAGAAGTGACCAGTACCGGCGCTGGAGTTCAGGCGAATTTTCTCGCGAATACCTTTAGCCATGATCTAATTCCTTATACCTTAACACCGCTGGCGCGCAGTTCAGCCAGAACCACTTCAACGCCACGCTTGTCGATGATACGCATGCCTTTTGCGGATACGCGCAGGCTTACGAAGCGTTTTTCACTCTCAACCCAGAAACGGTGAGTGTGCAGGTTCGGCAGGAAACGACGCTTGGTAGCGTTGTTAGCGTGCGAACGGTTGTTACCAACTGCCGGGCGCTTGCCGGTTACTTGGCATACTCTAGACATGTCAGTCTCTCCAAATCTTACTTCATTGCTCGAGCAAATATCTGCCCCGCTGGCCTTCGATTGCGGGGCAAACAGAAGGCGGCATTTTATACAGCATCCGTGATCAAAGATCAACTAATACGGCGCCAGAGCACAGTCATAACCAACCGCGCTCGGCGAAAGAAACCGTGATGCCGTCACCGATCACCAAGTGATCCAGCACTCTGATATCGATCAGGGCCAAGGCGGCCGTGATCCGATCCGTGATCTGGCGGTCGGCCCGACTGGGCTCGGCGACGCCGGACGGGTGATTATGCGCCAGAATCACCGCGGCTGCATTATGTTTGAGTGCGATCTGCACGATTTCTCTGGGCCAGACGCTCGCCGAATCGATTGTGCCGAAAAAAAGCTCAACAAATTGAATGACTCTGTGCTGATTGTCGAGCAACAGCAGGGCAAATACCTCGCGCGGCCGATCCCGCAGCTGGGCTTGCAAATAGTCGCGGGTCAGCTGGGGTGAGGTGAGCGCATCACCCCGTTGCAGTTGCTGTGCCAGATGGCGCCTCGCCATCTCCAGCACCGCCTGCAACTGGGCATATTTGGCAGGGCCAAGGCCGTGGGCCTCGCAAAATGTCTGTTGATCCGCATCCAGCAAACTTCGCAAAGAACCGAATTTATTCAACAGGTTGCGTGACAGATCGACAGCACTTAAACCATTGACTCCGGTGCGCAAAAAGATCGCGAGCAGCTCGGCATCACTGAGCACAGTAGGCCCCTGACGCAACAGCTTCTCTCTGGGGCGTTCATCTTCCGGCCACTCCTTGATGCTCATTTGTCTCTCCTCTCTCCCTGTTGAGGAAAAACATAGCAAATATTTGCGTGTTCCCCGCCACAAGCCCTTGATGCCAACCCCTGTCGTCATCCCCAGCCTGTGGTATCTTAGCCGACCAGTCAAAGTGAGCCGGATAGAGAAACAGCAGATGAGATTGGCCGATAAACGCATCCTGTTGGGTGTCAGTGGCGGGATCGCCGCCTACAAGAGTGCCGAGCTGGTACGCCGCCTGAAAGATCAAGGGGCCGAAGTGCGGGTAGTGATGACCCGCTCCGCCAAGGAGTTCATCACCCCGCTGACCCTGCAGGCGGTCTCCGGTCATCCGGTGGCGGATAGCTTGCTGGACCCCTCTGCCGAAGCAGGCATGGGCCATATCGAGCTGGCCAAGTGGGCCGATCTGGTACTGATTGCCCCCGCCAGCGCCAACCTGATGGCACGTATGGCGGCCGGTATGGCCGACGAACTGCTGACCACCCTCTGTCTGGCCACTCCAGCGCCCATCGCGCTGGCGCCCGCCATGAACCAGCAGATGTATCTCAACGCTGCGACCCAGGCCAACCTCAAGACCCTGGCCAGCCGCGGCATTCTGCTGTGGGGGCCGGATGCCGGCAGCCAGGCCTGTGGCGATGTGGGCCCGGGCCGGATGCTGGATCCCCTCGAACTGGTGGATCGCTGCTGCCAGCAACTGGCCGCCGAGCCCTTGCTGGCGGGCGTCAGGCTGCTGCTGACCGCAGGCCCGACCCGCGAGGCGCTGGACCCGGTGCGCTACATCAGCAACCACAGCTCCGGCAAGATGGGCTTTGCCATCGCCCGCGCTGCCCGTGAAGCGGGCGCCGAGGTGACGCTGGTGAGCGGGCCGGTGACGCTGGCTACGCCGGCAGGCGTGACCCGTGTCGATGTGGAGAGCGCCGAGCAGATGCATCAGGCGGTAATGAGCCTGGTGGGCGAGTGCGACCTCTTCATCGGCTGCGCAGCAGTGGCTGACTATCGCCCCGAGCAGGTCGCCAGCCAGAAGATCAAGAAGACTGGTGACAACGACCAGATGGTGGTGAAGCTGGTGAAAAACCCCGACATCATCGCGGCCGTCGGCGCCCTTTCAGACAAGCCCTTCACTGTCGGATTTGCCGCCGAAACCGTGGATGTGGAACAATACGCCCTCGATAAATTGCAGCGTAAGCGGTTGGACATGATCGCCGCCAACGATGTGTCCCGCGAGGGGCAAGGCTTCAACGCCGATGACAACGCCCTGACCGTATTCTGGCAAGGGGGCCAGGCCCCGCTGCCACTGGCCGACAAGCTGACGCTGGCCCGTCACCTGATCGCCCTGATTGCGCGTCACTATCGGCGCTGAGCGTCCCGAAAGAACAAGACTCACGGCGCCCCGCCTTGCCAAGAGGGGCGCCAACACAAGATCCAACTGAAAAAGCGATTCATGACAACACAAATTGAACTGAAGATTCTGGATGCCCGTATCGGTACCGAGTACCCGTTGCCCGCCTACGCCACTCCCGGCTCTGCCGGCATGGATCTGCGTGCCCTGCTGGATGCGCCGCTGACTCTGGCTCCGGGTGATACCACCCTGGTACCGACCGGTCTGGCTATTCACATTCAGGATCCGGGTCTGTGTGCCACCATTCTGCCCCGCTCCGGCCTTGGCCATAAGCACGGCATCGTGCTGGGCAACCTGGTCGGTCTCATCGATTCCGACTATCAGGGTCAGCTGATGGTCTCGGTCTGGAACCGCGGCAAGAATGAGTTCACCATGCAACCCGGCGAGCGTATCGCCCAGCTGGTAATCATGCCGGTGGTTCAGGCCAGCTTCCAACTGGTCGATGAGTTCAACCAGAGCGAACGGGGCGAAGGCGGTTTTGGTTCTTCCGGTCGTCAATAACAGACCACACCAACCTGATGGGCGGTGCCTAATAACAGAATCAAGCCATTGTTTTTTTAGGGGAATCCATGGCAAGCAGTAATCAGAAACAGAGTCGGCGCGATCAGATCCTGCAGGCGCTCGCCCATATGCTGGAAACCAGTCCGGGTCAGCGTATCACCACGGCCCGTCTGGCGGCCGAGGTCGGCGTCTCTGAAGCAGCCCTCTATCGACATTTTCCCAGCAAGGCGCGGATGTTCGAGGGGCTGATCGACTTTATCGAGGATTCCCTGCTGTCACGGGTCAATCTGATCATGGCGGAAGAGAAGGACACCATGGCGCGCTGCCACCACATTCTGCAGCTGCTGCTGGTGTTCGCCGAGCGCAATCCCGGCATTACCCGCATCCTCAATGGCGACGCCCTGCTGGGTGAGCACGATCGGCTGCGGGATCGCATCAGCATCCTGTTCGACAAGCTGGAGACCCAGATCAAACAGGTGCTGCGCGAGAAGCGGCTGCGCGAGGGTCAGGGCTTCCAGCTCGATGAGACCATGCTGGCCAATCTGCTGCTGGCCTATACCGAGGGCCGCATCAGCCAGTTTGTCCGCTCCGAGTTCAAGCTCAAGCCCACCGCCGGATTTGAGGATCAGTGGCAATTTATTCGCAGTCAACTGCTACAAAGTTGATCGGCAGCGCTTTCACCTAGCTTGAAGAAGGGAGGCCTTGGCCTCCCTTCTTTTTTGTGGCAGCTTTTTATGGCAGTAAAATAAGCACCAGATGCGACCCGGACTGTCGCGCTGCGATGTTAGATTCATGCGCCATAAACCTTTAGCACCCGAAAGGACATCCTATGGAACCCGAAATCATTACCGAAGCGCAGACCTGGCTGGTCAATAACCAGGGCCTGCTGATCGAGTATGCCGTCAACATCGCGGCCGCCCTGCTCACCCTGCTGGTCGGCTATATCGCAGCCAATCTGCTCAGCGGTGGCGTGGTAAAAGTGATGCAGGCGCGCAAGCTCGACACCACCGTCACCCACTTCGTTGGCAGCATCCTCAAATACGCCATCCTGGTGTTCGTGGTGATCGCCGCGCTGGGCCGTGTTGGCGTGCAGACCGCCTCCTTCGTCGCCATTATCGGTGCCGCCGGTCTGGCCATCGGTCTGGCGCTGCAAGGCTCGCTCTCCAACTTTGCCGCTGGCTTCCTGCTGATCATCTTCCGCCCCATCAAGGCGGGCGAGTTTATCGAAGTGGCAGGCACGTCTGGCGTGGTGCAATCCGTTCAGCTATTCACCACCACCCTCACCTCCGGTGACAACAAGATGGTGGTAGTTCCGAACTCCGCCATCCTCAACGGCACCATCGTCAACTACTCCCGCATGGATACCCGCCGCGTCGACATGACCTTCGGTATCGGCTACGGCTCCGACCTGCGCAAGGCCAAGCAGATCCTTGAGCGTCTGGTGAACGAAGAGCCGCGCATCCTGAAGGATCCGGCCGCTACCATCGCCGTCGCCGCGCTGGCCGACTCCTCGGTCAATATCGTGGTGCGCCCGTGGGTCAAGACCGGCGACTACTGGGGTGTCTGGTTCGACTTCCACGAGAAGGTGAAACTCACCTTTGATGCCGAAGGGATCGAAATTCCCTTCCCGCAGATGGTGATGCACATGCAAAAACCGCAGGCATGATCGCGGTAAAGCAGCAACCCACAATGCCAGCCTTCGGGCTGGCATTGTCATTTCTAGCGCGCCATCCGCTGCATAATCAGGCCGGCTGAATGAAAACAATTTCAGAGCTGCGGGCCAGCCCCAATCATGAGCGAGCGCAAGATCCCCCTTGCTTTCGTGACTCATAATCCCGATGTTCTGGTTGTATACTCCCGACGGTTGCCCCATTGCGGTTAAAGACAATCGGTAAAACTCTGTTACACGGGCCGCTCGGCCGGCTCGCTATAATGCTCGGATAATAAGGTTTGGCGGGACCTTGCCTGCAAGGTTCAAACACAACTTGGCATTTCAGGAATCCTATGAAAAATATCAATCCAACCCAAACCCAGGCCTGGCAGGCACTGGAAGCCCACTTTGCAGCAAACAAAGAGACCCGACTCAAGGATCTGTTCGCGCAGGACCCGAAGCGCTTTGACAAGTTTTCCCTTACCTTCGGCGGCGACATCCTGGTTGATTACTCGAAGAACCTGATCACCGAAGAAACCCTCAAGTTGCTGGTTGATCTGGCCAAAGAGACCGATCTTCGCAGCGCGATCGATGCCATGTTTAATGGCGACAAGATCAACATGACCGAAGGCCGCTCCGTACTGCACGTGGCCCTGCGCAACCGCTCCGACCGCCCCATCGAGTGCGACGGCAAGGATGTGATGCCGGAAGTAAACGCCGTGCTGGCCAAGATGAAGGGCTTCTGCGAGGAGATCATCTCCGGCGAGTGGAAAGGCTACACCGGCAAAGCGATCCAGCACGTGGTCAACATCGGTATCGGTGGCTCCGATCTGGGCCCTGTGATGATCACCGAGGCACTGCGTCCCTACAAAAACCACCTGCAGATGCACTTCGTCTCCAACGTCGATGGCACCCACATCGCCGAGACCCTGAAGAAGATCGATCCGGAAACCACCCTGTTCCTGGTGGCCTCCAAGACCTTCACCACCCAGGAGACCATGACCAACGCCCTGACCGCCCGCGACTGGTTCATCAACATCGCCGGTGACAAGGCCCACGTTGCCAAGCACTTCGCCGCCCTCTCCACCAACGGCAAGGCCGTGGCCGAGTTCGGTATCGACACCAATAACATGTTCGAGTTCTGGGACTGGGTTGGCGGCCGCTACTCCTCCTGGTCCGCCATCGGCATGCCCATCGCTCTCTCCGTCGGTTTCGAAAACTTCGAAGCCCTGCTGCAAGGCGCCTTCGAGATGGACATGCACTTCGCCACTGCCTCCTATGAGCAGAACGTGCCGGTGCTGCTGGCGCTGATTGGCCTGTGGTACAACAACTTCTACGGTGCCGAGTCCGAAGCCATTCTGCCGTACGACCAGTACATGCACCGCTTCCCTGCCTACTTCCAGCAGGGCAACATGGAGTCCAACGGCAAGTACGTGGATCGCAACGGCAAGCCGGTTGACTACCAGACTGGCCCCATCATCTGGGGTGAGCCGGGCACCAACGGCCAGCACGCCTTCTACCAGCTGATCCATCAGGGCACCAAGCTGATCCCCTGTGACTTCCTGGCGCCGGCCATCAGCCACAACCCGATCGGTGACCACCATCCGAAACTGCTGGCCAACTTCTTCGCCCAGACCGAGGCGCTGGCCTTCGGCAAGAGCAAGGAAGAGGTTGAAGCCGAGTTCCTGGCTGCTGGCAAAACCCTGGAGCAGGTCAAGGATCTGGTGCCGTTCAAGGTGTTCGAAGGCAACCGTCCGACCAACTCCATCCTGTTCAAGAGCCTGACCCCGAAAACCCTGGGTGCCCTGATCGCCATGTACGAGCACAAAATCTTCGTACAGGGTGCAATCTGGAACATCTTCAGCTTCGACCAGTGGGGCGTGGAGCTGGGTAAACAGCTGGCCAACAAGATCCTGCCAGAACTGGGCAACAACGAGGCTGTCACCAGCCACGACTGCTCCACCAACGGTCTGATCAACACCTGGAAAGCGTGGAAAGCCTGATTTATCCAGCCTTTCTGAATGCAAAAGCCCCGCTCGATGAGCGGGGCTTTTTTATGACTGTCAGGCTGGTTTTTCTGGCTGGCCGGTCGGGTGTCCAGTCCGACCGGCGACGGGGATCGTCATCCCCGCCCCTTCATCATCCTGCCCTATGCCGGCTTAACCGCCGACGGCGATGCGTTTCATGTCTTTAATATAACCGCGCAGTACCTGACCGCTCTTCTCGCATCAGGCATGGTTGCGGGTCATACCTGATTAACCGCCAACGGCGATACGTTTCATGTCTTTCATATACCCGCGCAGTACCTGACCGATCTTCTCGATCGGGTGGTTGCGGGTCGCTTCGTTGGCCGCCAGCAGCGCCAGGTTATCCACGTTCTGCCCTTCCGCCTTGCTGGCACCCAGATCGCCCGCTTTCAGGGTCGGCATGAAGTGCTCACGCAGCAAGGGCACGGCGGCGTTGGCGAACAGGTAGTTGCCATACTCGGCGGTATCGGAGATGACCACGTTCATCTCGTACAGACGCTTGCGAGCAACGGTGTTGGCGATCAGCGGCAACTCGTGCAGGGATTCGTAGTAGGCAGACTCCTCGTATATACCGGAAGCCACCATGGTCTCGAACGCCAGCTCGACACCCGCCTTGACCATGGCCACCATCACCACGCCATTGTCGAAGTACTCCTGCTCGGCAATCTTGCCAGCGAACGCAGGGGCATTTTCGAAGGCAGACTTGCCGGTCTCTTCACGCCAGGTGAACAGTTTGACGTCATCTTCGGCCCAGTCGGCCATCATGCCGCGGGAGAACTCACCGGCGATGATGTCGTCCATATGCTTCTCGAACAGCGGGCGCATCAGGGTCTTGAGCTGCTCGGAGAGTTCGAAGGCGCGCAGCTTGGCCGGGTTGGCGAGGCGGTCCATCATCAGGCTGATGCCACCCTGCTTCAGGGCTTCGGTGATGGTTTCCCAGCCGAACTGGATCAGCTTGCCGGCATAGGCCGGGTCTGTGCCTTCGGCAACCAGCTTGTCGTAGCAAAGCAGGGAACCGGCCTGCAGCATGCCGCAGAGGATGGTCTGCTCGCCCATCAGATCGGATTTCACTTCCGCCACGAAGGAGGATTCCAGTACCCCGGCACGGTCGCCGCCGGTGGCAGAGGCCCACGCCTTGGCGATGGCCATGCCTTCGCCTTTCGGGTCATTTACCGGGTGAACGGCGATCAGGGTCGGCACACCAAAGCCACGCTTGTACTCTTCGCGCACTTCGGTACCCGGGCACTTGGGCGCCACCATCACGACGGTGATGTCGGCGCGGATCTGCTGACCCTCTTCCACCACGTTGAAGCCGTGGGAGTAACCCAGCGCGGCGCCCTGCTTCATCAGCGGCATCACGGTTTTGACCACGTCGGAGTGTTGCTTGTCCGGAGTCAGGTTCAGCACCAGATCGGCAGTCGGGATCAGCTCTTCATAGGTACCGACCGCGAAGCCGTTGTCGGTGGCTTTCTGCCAGGAGGCACGCTTCTCGGTGATGGCGGCCTTGCGCAGGGCGTAGGAGATATCCAGCCCGGAGTCGCGCATGTTCAGACCCTGGTTCAGACCCTGGGCACCACAGCCCACAATCACCACCTTCTTGCCCTTCAGCACGTTGCAGCCGTCCGCGAACTCTTCGCGCTGCATGAAACGACACTTGCCCAGTTGGGCCAACTGCTGACGCAGGTTCAAGGTGTTGAAATAGTTAGCCATGGTGATTGCTCCGTTCGATTGATTCCATGCCGGGTAGCGGCGTTGTCTGAACCACTATAGCGCGGGACACTTATTGCCTGAACTGATATATTCGAAACAGTACGTTGCAATAATTGAAAGATGATTTTTGGCAATTGCGCCCCATGCACGCCCCGTTTCGGCAATATTGCCGCTGAATTGTGCGGGGATGCGGTTGCCAGAGCCGGACGGTTCGGCATGACTTTATGCCCTGACAGCTGCAGGAAGTGATCAATGGACCTTCGTAATCTCGAACTGTTTCTCCACCTCGCCGACTCCCTTCATTTCGGCAAGAGCGCCGATGCCATGGCGGTCAGCCCCTCGACCCTGAGCCGCGCCATCCAGCGGCTGGAGCAGGAGACCGGCTGCATCCTGTTCGAGCGAGATAACCGCTCAGTGCGACTCACCCCCGCCGGCGAGAAGCTGCGGGAGTTTGGCGGCGGCCTGTTGCAGGAGTGGCGCCAGCTCAAGCAGGAGCTTAAACGCAGCGATGAACCACTGCAGGGACGGCTGCGCGTGTTCTGCTCGGTCACTGCCAGCTACTTTCTGCTGCCCGAGGTGCTGGAGCGCTTTCGCCGCCGCTACCCCCAGCTGGAGATCAAGCTGGAGACCGGCGACCCGGCGCTGGCGGTGGACAAGATCCTGGCCGACGAGGCCGATCTCGCCATCGCCGCCCGCCCCGATGCCCTGCCGGCCAAACTCGAATTTGCCAGCCTGCAGCTGGTGCCGCTGGTCTTCATCGCGCCGCGCAATGCCCCGCAGCTGAACCAGTGGTTCCGTCAAGGGGAGCCGGATTGGGAGCAGCTGCCAGTCATCCTCTCCGAGCAGGGACTGGCCCGCAAACGCAGCGATCAGTGGTTTCGCAACAAGGGGATAGCCCCCAACATCTATGCCGAAGTGGCGGGGAACGAGGGGATTGTCGCCATGGTGGCGCTCGGCTGTGGCGTGGGGCTGGTACCGGCGGCGGTGATCGACCACAGCCCGCTCGGCGACAAGGTACGGATCATCGACCTCAAGCCCGCCTTCAAGCCATTTGATGTGGGGATCGGGGTACTCAAGAAGCGGCTGGAGGAGCCATTGATCCGCGCCTTCTGGGATACCGCGCAGAATCAGGGTTCACTGCGCTGACACCGGTTTATAGATGAGTGCCGGATCAGCCATCATGACGCGACTGGGCAACGGCAGGTCGGGATTGTGCAGCTCGAGGCGCACCCGCTCATCCAGTTTTAGCCGCCGAATGGTGCTGCCAAATCCCTCTTCAAAAACCCGATCAAAAGCGCCCGATTGCCGTGCCCGCTGCAGGCCGAGCTCGATACGCTGCGCCAGCTCCGGATAGTTGGGCGAGACAAAGAAGAGCAGCGCTAGCGGATAGCGAAATACCAGACGAGGCTCGATGGCCAGATCCGGGTGCTGCCTGAGTTCATCCTCGATCTCGATGACCGAGCGCAGGAAGCAGTCAAAACGCTTCTTGCGCAGCATGTTGAAAAGCGCCTCATAAAGATTGCCCACCGTCACCTTTAGGCCGTTGGCCTTGAGCAACTGGGTATCGGGCCAGGATCTGTGCTGACCGATGGAGAGTCCGGCGCGATGCCAGTCCACCAACGAGCCGATCGCAGCAAAACGCCCCTCGTCACCCTGCCGAACAAGACACACCCGCCACCCCAGCAGCCCCTTGGCCAGCGGAATGTGGACCGCCAACAGCTCTCGTTCCCGTTCACCATCCGGGGCAAAGACGCCAATCTGAACCAGCTCGCCACTACGCAACTCCTTCACAGCCCGCCCCTGCTCCATCTGGGGGCTGGGGACCAGCTGGTAGGGGCCATACTCCGGTACGGTGAGATCGAGAGAGAGCCGCAGCAACTGGACGACGGCGGGGTTGGGGTGATCCAGCAACAGATTCCAGGCGCGGATAGGCTGCTCGGCTGCCGATACGCCAACCGCCCACAATCCCATACACCACCACCAGACTCTGATCATCCCGTGCACCATCCGCTCCTCATGCACCTCATTCTCCTCGCCATACTATAACGCCAGCCAGCGGCTCAACGGTGCCCTCTCTGAAAGATGTGTGAGCGCTCTCGTGTCAAAAGTGACAATAGGCAAACCATGCAGCTCATCGCAGACTGAGCACTCATCAACAAACACCAAGGCGCAGGGAGGAGAGCCATGAAACAGCATCTGGTAGAGATCAAGGGTTCTACCCTGTTTGACGAGTATCTGCAAAGTATGGGGGTGCCCAGCACGGCGCTGGATAGGGAGCAGGATATCTATCTGCAGGAACGCTACCTGGGAGCCATTCGTCGGGTACAGGGCGAACTGCGCTTTTATCTGCGTGCCAATGCCCTGAACAAACGGTGATCGGGAGCCGGTCACAGAACCCGCAGCAAAGGCGTATTAGACTGGTATCTTCCCCCTTTTGTCGGGAGTGCCCATGAAAGCAAGCGGTCTGGATCGGCTGTTCAAACCCCAATCAATCGCCGTGATCGGCGCCTCGACCGACCCGCTCAAGGCGGGTCATGTGATCGTGCGTCACCTGCTGGCAGGCCAATTCAAAGGGCCCATCCTCCCGGTCACTCCGCGCAACAAGGCCATCGCCGGCGTGCTGGCCTATCCCGATATTGCCAGCCTGCCGCTGATCCCGGATCTCGCCATCATCTGCACCAGACGGGAACGAGTCTTGCCACTATTGGAAGCGCTCGGCCATAAGGGCTCTGGTGCAGCCATCATACTGGCCGCCGACTTTTCCCCCGAGGAGCGGCTGGAGCTGAAACGGGTCTGCCAACAATACGGCATTCGCCTGCTCGGCCCCAACAGCATGGGAATGCTGCTACCCGGCCAAGGGATCAACGCCAGCTTTTCACCCATTGCCGCCAAGCCGGGGCAGGTCGCCTTTCTCTCGCAATCCGCCGCCGTCAGCACCACCATTCTGGATTGGGCCAAGCAGCATGAACTGGGCTTTTCCGCCTTTATCTCACTTGGCGATCACTGCGATATCGACTTCGGCCAGCTGCTGGATCAGCTCTCCCGCGACAGCGTCACCCGTGCCATCTTGATCTATATGGACAAGCTGCACGACGCCCGCCACTTTCTCTCGGCGGCGCGGGCCGCCTCGCGCAACAAGCCGATCCTGGTACTGAAAAGCGGGCGCCACGATCCGGCCCACGGCCTCGACAATGTCTATGACGCCGCTATCCGCCGCGCCGGTATGCTGCGGGTACGGGATACCCACGAGCTGTTTGCCGCAGTGGAAACACTGAGCCACTCTATGACCCTCAAGGGGGAGCGGCTCGCCATCATCTCCAACGGCCGCGGGCTGGCCAATATGGCGGTGGATGTGCTGCTGGAGCGTGGCGGCAAGCTGGCTCGCCCGCCGCTCGACATCGGCAGCGATGCCACCATCGCCACCTATCAGGAGGCGTTGGACAGCGTGTTGCAGGAGGATGGTATCGACGCCATCCTGATTATCCACGCACCCTCGCTCACAGCACCGAATGCACCGCTGGCCAGCCATCTTATCGCCCATCTGAAACAGCATCCCAGAGCGCGCCGTTTCAATATCCTCACCAACTGGGCGGGCGAATACTCGGCGCAGGAGGGTCGCAAACTCTTTACCGAGGCAGGTTTCCCGACCTATCGCACGCCGGAAAGTGCCATGGCCGCCTTCATGCACATGGTGGAATACCGCCGCAACCAGAAGCAATTGATGGAGACACCGGCATCACTGCATGGCAACCAGCTCAATGTCGAGCTCTGCCAACATCTGGTCCGTCAGGCGCAGGAGCGCAAGCAGCTGAGGCTGGATACCCATCTGGTGCATCCAATTTTGCAGGCTGCCGGCCTCTCGACCCTGCCAACCTGGATCGTCACCGATGCCATCGAGGCGACCCTGACCGCCGAGCAGATCGGCTATCCGGTGGCAGTGAAACTGCGCTCACCCGACATCCAACACAAGTCTGCCGTACACGGGGTGGTGCTCAATCTGCGCACCTCGGCAGAAGTGGCGCAAGCCGCAGATGCCATTCTGGATCGGGTCAGACAACACGATCCGGGCGCCCGCATCGAAGGCTTGCTGGTGCAACGCATGGCCCGCCGCAGCGGCGGCCTGGAGCTGCGGGTGCGGATCCAGCAAGACGCCATCTTTGGCCCCGTCATCCTGCTGGGTGAGTCGGGCGCCGAACCGCAGGAGATGGTAGCAGCCTTGCCACCGCTCAATCAGGCACTGGCGCGTTATCAGATCATCGGTGCCCTCAAGAGCCGCAAGATCCGCGAACAGGCGACGCCGGAACGACTGGATATTGATGCCTTGGGCCAAGTGCTTTGCCAGCTCTCCGAGCTATTGCTCGCCTTTCCGGAGATTCAGGAGCTGGACCTGCACCCGCTGCAAGCATGCGGCGCCGAGATGGTGGTACTGGATGCCAGCCTCACGCTGGCTAACCCCGCCATCACAACCAGCAACCGACTGGCGATCCGCCCCTATCCTACCGAACTGGAGGAAGGTGCCTGGCTTAAAGATCAACGCCATATCCTACTGCGCCCGATCCGGCCGGAAGATGAACCGGCTCACAAGCAGTTCGTGCTGCAAGTCTCTGATGAAGACAGGTACAAACGCTTCTTCGCCGATGTCGGTGAACTGGGTCACGAAGAGTTGGCCCGCATGACCCAGATCGATTACGACCGGGAGATGGCCTTCGTAGCGGTGGGGCAAGATGGCGAGCTGCAGGATCAGATCCTCGGCGTAGTGCGCGCTATCTCGACCCCGGACCAGAGCGATGCCGAGTTTGCCATTCTGGTGCGATCGGACTTGAAAGGGGTGGGGCTCGGCAAATTGATGATGGAGAAGATCATCCGTTACGCCAAAGAACAGGGGATTGGCAAGTTATCCGGCATGACCATGCCCAGCAATCGCGGCATGGTCAACCTCGCCAAACGGCTTGGCTTCAAGATCGACGTGCAGATGGAGGAGGGGGTGGTCAATATGGAACTGCTCTGTAGCCAGCAAGCGACAGAAGCCTGATTTGACCACCTGCAGGATCATTCAAATAACTGTAAATGAAGCTGATAGAACGCTGATATAGCCAGAAAATGGTGGGAATAGTCTGCTATCTGGCCATTCTTCCGACAGGTAAAAGCGAGCCATTGGCTGGTTTAACAAGCTAAAACACCAAAGCCCGGTCGTCAGACTGGGCTTGTGTTGGCTCTGGTGTGCAAATCTGTGGCTCTTATGAGCAAACCGCCCATAGCAAAAAGGCCTTCCCAATCGGGAAGGCCT
>NZ_JAAKVA010000026.1:0-41793 GCF_049175415.1 Aeromonas sp. 600527
GAGGACGTATCAAAAATCGCATATAAAGAAAAGCCCTGATGTTTCCATCAGGGCTTTTCAATTTGGCGGTGAGGGAGACCGCCTGAATCAAGTCCAGCCAAAGCCAGTCACATCCTACGTATCAAATTACAATCAATGACTTACAGACGGAATCGTCCAACATCGTCCGACTATAAATGACACGATCCCGATCTAAATGGCACAATGGATGGCATAGTCCATGGCATGCTACATTCTCAAGGAATCTTCCCTATGGCACTTCTTACCGATACCAAAGCACGTAATCTCAAGCCGGGTGACAAAGCAATTGCACATGGTGGTGTAACAGGCCTTGCACTTCATCCATCAACAGCGAAAGGTCGTGGCAACTGGGTGCTTCGTTATGTCAGCCCTGTGACCGGCAAACGCAGAAATGCGGGGCTTGGTTCTTACCCAGAGATATCCATCGCAGATGCCACCAAGCAAGGACAGAAGATGCGAGAGCAACTCGCCAATGGCCTTGACCCACTCGAACTCAAACGTGCTGAAGAGAGCAAACCCTCTATCCCAACTTTTGAGGCTGCGGCTCGAGAAGTTCACTCCAAACTGTTGCCTGGATGGAAAAACCCCAAACACGGCAAACAGTGGATCTCGACGCTCGAGCAGTATGCATTCCCCATGATTGGCCAGTACTCAATCTCTGCCATCACTCCTGCGCAGATCGCTGAGGTCTTAATGCCGATCTGGTTGGAGATCCCTGAAACTGCCAGCCGTGTGAAACAACGGCTGCATGCGGTCATGGCCTGGGCTTGGGCGCATGGTCATTGCCAAGCAAACCCGGTCGATGTGGTAAATCACTTACTCCCACTACTACCCAGTAAAGCTGTTCGTACCGAGCATCAACCAGCCATGCCTTGGCGTGATATTCCAACCTTTGTTCAGCAGCATCTCAGGACAACACAACAGTACGATGTAACTCGCTTAATGCTGGAGTTCTTGATCCTGACGGCTTGCCGTTCAGGTGAAGTCAGATCGATGAAATGGTCAGAAGTAGACCTGGAAGCAAGAGTCTGGACCTTACCAGCGGAACGAATGAAGGCCAAACAAATGCATCGCGTCCCGTTATCTCTTCGAGCTGTTGAGATCCTGATGGGATTGCAGGGGTTGCATGATGAATTGGTCTTCCCTTCACCACGCGATCAGGTCCCCCTATCAGATATGGTACTAACAACATTTTTACGACGGGTAAAAGCGCCAAGCTCTACTCCTGGCCGTCTGGCAACGGCACATGGTTTTCGTTCCAGCTTTCGCGACTGGTGTAGCGAGCAGGGCTATGCGCGGGATCTCGCTGAACGAGCGTTAGCCCATACAGTGCAGAACAAGGTCGAAGCGGCCTACCATCGGACTGACTTGCTGGACCAGCGACGTCCTATGATGGATGCGTGGGCTGAGTTTGTGGCTGGTGATTTGCCAACTGAATAAGAAGGAAGCGGCCCTGATGGGCCGCTTCCTTCTCTGTTTCTTTGCCTAATGTACTATTTTGTAAAAAAGAGCTGATATGCTAAGTAGCCATCTGATGGACATAAAGCTGATGCGGCGCCTTCCCTGGCCATTGGCCTTGCCGGTCAGGTGGCTTATCACGATTTCGCAGCCACCTGAGCTCAATGTCATACTGACAAGTCATCGATGATTACTAAATAACTGAACTGGGCCAATAAATTGCAAGGGCTGGGGCATACCGTCAAACTGATGGCGCCGCAGTTCGTTAAGCCCTATGTGAATGAGCAATTCGTGATTTTTTGAATGCTCGACCTCTACCACACTCGAAAATGACTGATGCATCCACCGGCACGGCCAATCAGCTATCTGGAGGCGGACGGGCACCTCTCTCTTGAGACCTGCCAACACCATCAAGGTGAAAGTCTCTGACGCCCAAACGGCCCTCACTACCTAATTGGATTTCAAGTCAAAGAACTGTAATCGATTACATTTATTGCAACCATTTCCTGGATATCATCTGTGTTCTGCACATATGAATGTTATTGCCATGCGTCACAGGTGATCTTCTTGCAGGCACGCTATGCCTCACGCGTTGCGAACTTTCACCCTAGCCTCCCCCCTACAAAACCTGACCTCATCTAGAGCTTAAATACTCAGCATTATCAATGTACATCAGCCATTCCATCGTCAGGTTGTCCATCATGCCCTAGCTTGAACGCTTGGCAGCCAGCCGATAAAAAGCAACTCATTCGAATCACCCAATGATCAAAAAATAGCTGGTTTGACCAATTTTTGTGAGTTGAGTTGTGCTATTGACATTTTTTAGTCGCACGAGTGAAACCGATTACACTACTGTCGACCAAATCACATTAATCAATCATTGCTTTGATTAAGCTGCGCAAAATCAATCAACGATTAATGTTTGTTTACAGGCTGGGGAAGCGTAATGGAAAAAATCTGCAAGATGAGTGGTCGACGTACCGATTTGCTAGTCAACCTTGAGCAAGGTGCCGAAGTTATCTATTGGGGCAACAAACTGACCGAGCCTTATGCTAGTTGCAACCCAGCACTAGACCGCCCTGTTCCTTTCGGCCGCCTTGATTGTGATGTGCCATTGACATTATTCCCCGATGCAGGTAGCGGTGTCTTCAGTGCTCCAGCCCTAGAAGGACACCGCGCAGGTAAAGACTGGTCACCGGTCTTTACCATACGTGAGTTACAGCAAGATGATCATGCCCTGCGCATCATCAGCAATGATCAGGTCGCCTGCCTAACGTTGCTCACGGAGTTGAGAATCGATCAGACCTCTGACGTGGTTTCCGTGAGGCACACGTTGTGCAACGACAGCCAAGACGCCTTCACGGTAAATCGACTGGCAACGACTCTGCCGTTGCCAATGCGTGCCTGTGAGTGCTTATCATTTTATGGCCGATGGGTTAATGAGTTCCAACAGCATCGCCACACTCTAGAGCATGGTGGCTACCAGCAAGAAAACCGTCGTGGTCGTACATCACACGAGCATTACCCTGCAATCATCACTGGTACAAAAGGTTTTGGTGAACAGCATGGTGAAGTATGGGGGGTCCATTTGGCTTGGAGTGGTAACCATCGAATGCGGGTGGATGTTAAAGCTGATGGCCGGCGCTTCTTACAAGCTGAGGCTCTTTATTATCCAGGCGAAATCTCTCTGGCTCACAATGAGTGCATCAGTACCCCTTGGCTCTATGCGACCTATAGCTCTAATGGGCTAAATGACATGAGCCAGCAGTTTCATCAATTTGTTCGAAAGCACATTCTTACCTTCCCGGAACGTCGCAATAATCAGACCCTCCGCCCGGTCCACCTTAATACTTGGGAAGGCATTTACTTTGATCATGACCCAGATTACATCATGCGTATGGCCAGCGAAGCAGCCAAGATGGGAATTGAGCGCTTTATTATCGATGACGGCTGGTTTAAGGGGCGTAATAACGACAAAGCTGCACTGGGTGACTGGTACCTTGATGAGGAAAAATACCCCGCAGGATTAGAGCCGGTGATCCAACATGTCAAGTCACAAGGCATGGAGTTTGGTCTCTGGGTTGAGCCCGAGATGATAAGTAAAGACTCAGATCTTTTTCGCCTGCATCCTGACTGGCTGATGGAGCTCGATGGTTATCACCAACCTACCGGTCGCAATCAATATCTTCTTGATTTGCAGAATCCTGACGCTTTTGCCTACTTACTAGAACGTCTAGATAACCTACTGAGTCGATATGATATTGCTTATCTCAAGTGGGATATGAACCGCGAGACCGTCCAACCAGCGCACCATGGTCAGGCTTGCCAAACACGCCAGGTACATAATGTCTATCGGCTAATGGATGAGCTCAAAACCAGACACCCACATATCGAGATTGAGTCATGTGCTGCCGGTGGTGGCCGTATCGATTATGAGATCCTTAAGCGAGTGCAACGTTTCTGGCCATCTGATAACAATGACGCACTCAAACGCCAGGAGATTCAGCGCGGGTTTAGCTATTTTTATCCACCTGAAGTGATGGGCTCTCATATTGGCGCTCGGCATTGCCATGCAACTCGCAGAGTGTCTGATATCGACTTCCGAGGGATCACTGCGTTGTTTGGCCATATGGGGATCGAACTCGATCCGGTAAAAGAGTCTGATCAAGAGAAGGCTGGCTTTGCCAAATACATTGCCTTACACAAGCAATATAGACCCCTTCTTCATAGTGGGATCACCTACCGTATAGAGAGTGATGATCCGCAAGCACAGAAAATTCATGCTGTTGTAGCCCAAGATGCCAGACAGGCATTACTGATGGTCGCTCAAATGGAGATGCCTACCTATGCTCATAGCGGCATTTTACGGATACCTGGATTGACCAAACAAACACGCTATCGCGTCAATATTATTGCGCAACCAGATAATTTTCATAATGGCTTGGTTAATCAACAGCCAGCGTGGACTGTTGATGGCATCGTGTTAAGTGGTGAATGGTTGAGTCAGGTTGGTCTGGCAATGCCCGTTCTTGATCCAACCACAGCTATCTTGATCGATATCTCTGCCTTATAAGACGATAGTTTAATTGTAAACATTCACAAATAGACATTAAGCATAGTGAGGCGGCCATTTAATTGTGGTCGCCATCAATAGCATATTTATTATTAATAAGCGAGGCTGATGTAACACTTCAGTTTTGAACCTTATTTATAAAAAATTGAGGGCCATCCCTCGATCTTAATAATGAAAATCACGTATGACACACACAATAAGGATGGAAATGTTATGAGTATAAGCAATGGAGCCAAACTCTCCTACGGTATAGGAGCTCTTGGTAAAGATTTGGCATGTTCGATAATTTACATTTATTTAATGTATTACTATACAGATGTAGTTGGTCTTGAAGCTGCATTTGTAGGTACTTTATTTTTAGTCGCCCGAATTTGGGATACGTTTAACGATCCCATCATGGGGATGATTGTTGATAATACTCGTAGCCGCTATGGTAAATTCAGACCATGGATCGTTATTGGCACCCTAATTAACTCAGTAGTGATGGTGGCTGTATTCTTCACTCATGAGTTTGAAGGGACTGCACTTTACATCTATACAGCTATCAGTTATATCCTCTGGGGAATGACATATACTATTATGGATATTCCCTACTGGTCATTAATTCCAGCTTTAACCAGTAATAAAAAAGAACGAGAGCAGATTGTGGTAATCCCCCGTCTGTTCGCAAGCTTTGCTTGGTTTGTAATGGGAGCCTTTGGCATGAAGGCTATTGATATATTGGGTGATGGTGATAGTGGAGCCGGATTCGCCAAGGTGTCTATGATTATCGCTGTGCTATTTATTTTGAGTGCTTTGCTGACCGCATTGAAAGTAAAAGAAGATAGCGCTATTGCGACCACAGTATCTGAGAAGATTAATTTCAAGGATGTTAAAGCGATCATCTTCCAAAATGACCAACTCAAGGCACTGATTGGTATTGTTTTGTGTTTTAACTTAGCGATGCAGTTAGCCGGTAGCTTTGCTATCTACTATTTCACCTATGCGATGGGTGATAAAGATATGTTCGCAGTCTTCATGGGATTTGCGGGCTCTGCCGAGATCATGGGGTTGGTGCTTTTTCCACTGATCGTTAGCAAGCTATCTCGCCCTATGATCTGGCGCCTGGCTTGCATTTTCCCACTCATGAGTTATGTCATCTTGCTGCTTGCTGGCAACTTTATGCCAGAGAACACTCTACTGATCGGAATTGCAGGAGCCGCAATGAAGTTTGGCTCAGGTTTTGCCTTGGCGATGTCAACTCTGATGCTGGCCGATGTGGTTGATTACGGTGAATACAAGATGGGCATGCGCAGTGAAAGTGTCGTCTTCTCGGTGCAAACCATGCTGGTGAAAGCTGCAAGTGCATTTGCAGGCTTCCTAACAGGTATTGGCTTAACAATAGTTGGCTACGTGCCAAATACTGTGCAAAGCGAAAGCACAGTATTTGGAATGCAGGTCTTGATGCTAGGTATTCCGAGTCTGTTAATTTGTATGAGCTATCTAATTTATAAATCACGTTACAAGCTCAATGGTAAGTTTCATGATGAGGTACTGGCGGCACTGGGTCGAGCGTAAAAATATTGGCGAACGGCTTGTAAGTGATAAGTGCGTTCGTCATTTAACGTCTCGGTGACTGTCGCACTATTATCACATCCGAAGGACTATATTTTCTAGGTGTAATCACTTATGCCTTGTATTT
This sequence comes from Aeromonas sp. 600527, assembly GCF_049175415.1. NCBI lineage: Bacteria > Pseudomonadati > Pseudomonadota > Gammaproteobacteria > Aeromonadales > Aeromonadaceae > Aeromonas > Aeromonas sp. 600527. The sequence continues at coordinate 6,234 of NZ_JAAKVA010000026.1, forward strand.
TCCTGCGCGTTAGAATGCAAAACCAATTTAATTAAACAAATAAGGGAAAACATGAAAATTAAAAAATCAAACCTTTTCACTTTGTTCGTATTAACCATGCTACCTTTGTCTTCTCAGGCTGCTTTTGAAAATTTCAGCACTATGGGGTATGCCAAATGGGGCAATATCAGCACTAATAATGATGAGCGTAATGGAGGGAAAGGAGAGCTAGATACTGTATTACGTGCTCAAGAGGGATATGGCAACTATCGTCTTGGCAATGAGATGAACTGGTGGGAGTTAGGTTTCAAGGCTGACTTGTGGCGACAAGATGAAGCTTATTTCGACTTTACATATTATATTGGCAGTGGAGACAAGTGGGGGGATGTTGGTACGCTACAGGTCTGGTCTTCTGCCCATAATATCTTACCAAGTTTGCCAGGTGCAGTAGTCTGGGCTGGTGAACGCTTTTATCAGCGTCATGAAGTTCATATGATCGATGTCAAGTATTGGGATGTTTCTAATAAGGGTTTCGGTATTGAAAGCATTGACCTTAACGGTGCTAAACTTCATCTCGCCTATTTTACCCCGGAGAGTAATTATACTGCGTTTAGTGAGAGCGGAGATTATCATGATGAAAGCCGGTCGTTACATCACTTTGATGTTCGCCTATCCGACATAAATGTATGGGAAGATGCAAATATAACTCTCGGCTTGAACTATGTATTCTCCCAAAATGATAATTTTGAGCAGTTTGATAACAATGGCTATACACGCCAAAATATCACTGATAGCGGTGCAATGTTGAGTATGCTATACCAGCAGAAATGGGCACTAGGTAGTAATACGCTTGCTATACAGTATGGTATCGATGGCTTGGCTGGCGGTTTGATGAGTGCTGAGGGTGCATCAGCTGTAAAATATGCGATTGGAGTTGATCATGATGGCAGTAGTTTTCGTGTTATAAACCATGGAGATCTCTTCCTTAATGACAACTGGGGTGCCCTTTACTCGGCTGCATATCAAAATCTAGATTTAGATAATGACTATGGTAGTGAGTGGTTTAGTGCGGGTATACGGCCACAATACAGCTGGAATGACTTTACAGCAACAGCTCTTGAAGTCGGCTATGAACGAGTTAAGGCACAAAATGGTGCTGGTGTGAACAGCTTCTCTAAGGTCACGCTGGCACAGATGTTCCAAGCTGGTCGCTCGGTCTGGGCACGGCCGACCCTCCGCCTATTTGCTACCTATGCCGAGCTGGATAATGAATGGAGTCGCCAAGGCGATGTATATGGTAAGCCTGTCACTTTAAGTAGTGGTAACGCTGGTAGTGAAAGCGAAGCGACATTCGGCTTTAATGTAGAGGTATGGTGGTAATAGATTACCCAGATCACTGCTAGAATCAGATGCAAAAAATTATAAGGTAAGCTCAGACTCTTAATTTAAGTCTGTCACAAATATTTTAGTCTCAACCTTTGGGGCTCATGAGTAAGGGAGGCATTTAGCCTCCCTCTTTTTATTGCATACAGTCAGGGCGGTTTGACGGTAAGGCTATTCAGTTTGTTTGTCGCGCTCAAATACACCATCACTGCTCCTACCTAACCGTTGTATTTTCGCAGACTGATTTTCACCCAGTAACTGCTTGAACAGATACATGGCCGTCTCTGCCAGCGAGCGACGGTGATACCCCGATATCTTCTTCCAGTGCGCCAGCCCCTCCTTGCACATCAGCAGCACCGCCTCATTTCTCAGATGCCCCTTTTCTCATTACCTCGCGCTCTTCGAGGCAGGATACAGGCCGTAACCCTTTGTGTTCTATTAGTTGATTGCAGGCTTTGCAGTCATCCGCATTAATACGTCCCAGCATGCAAAGCAGTGGAGTGAGTAAGGTTGGCAGCACCTCGGCATCATAGACATTCTCCAATGACACTTCTGCTGCCACTATATCGTGGGTTGCCGTGTCCACCGCTAAAGAAAACTTACACCACACTCGGCGCTTTTCCGCACTGCGTTTCCTGACTTCCCACTCGCCTTCATCAAACACCTTCAGGCCCGCCAAGTCCATAACCAGGTGATGATGACCGCCCCCCTTTTTGAGGACTGCCGATAGGCCACTGGATTTGACCCCATAGCTCCAGACACTTTTTCCCGCTTAGGGTTGTGATACCCGACTGCGCAGAAATTCCCGGGGTGAACGGTATCCCAAGGCGCTGTGCGGGTGGTGCTCGTTATAATGCTCAAACGCGATGGCCAAATTGCCTACCGCTGTTCGGCTATCTGGTTTCGGCATCATCTCGATATAGTCTCGCTTCATCGTCTTGACGAAGCTCTCCGCTATACCGTTGCTCTGTGGGCTTCTCACCGCAGTCGTTCGGGGCTCCAACCCGATTTCTCGTGCAAACGCGCGGGTCTCATGGGCTCGATACGCCGAGCCATTATCAGTCAGCCACTCCACCGGTGATGCCGGCAACGAATCCCCGAAGCGACGTTCGACAGACCTCAGCATGACATCTTGCACCGTGTCACTGTCGTAACCCCCGGTACTGGCAGCCCAATCCAAGGTTTCCCTGTCACAGCAGTCCATGGCGAACGTGACTCGTAGTTTTTCACCGTTATCGCAGCGAAACTCGAAGCCATCTGAGCACCAACGTCGATTGCTCTCTTTGACTGCAACACGCCCCTTCTGTGCCCGCTGGGTCAATGGTGCCGCCGGTTTTCTTTCCAGCAGCAGTCTATGATCGCGCATGACGCGATATACCCGCTTGGCGTTTACCACAGGCTGTCGTGTTGCCTCTGACTAACGCCGTAGCAGCGCCCAGACTCGGCGATAGCCATAGGAGGGAAGCTCTGCCATCGCCTCCATGATCCGGCCAAGTAAGGCAGCATCATCATGCTGGCGATGATGACGACCATCTTGCCAACCTGGTTTTCGATGAACACGAACGGATAGCTGCGCACGCGATACATTAAGGGCCTGGCTCACAGCACTTAATCGTCGTCCCCCGGCAACAAGGGCGCATGCGCAATCCATTTTTTTGCTCGACCATACTCCACGGCTTCTTTGAGGATCTCGTTCTCCATGGTCTTCTTCCCGAGCAGACGCTGGAGCTCTCGGACCTGCTTGATGGCAGCAGCCAACTCTGAGGCTGGAACAACATCCTCACCGGCGGTGATCGCCGTGAGAGACCCTTCCTGGAATTGCTTACGCCATTTGAAAAGCTGGTTGGCGTTGACGTCGTGCAAGCGAGCGACATGAGAGACGGTCATTCCTGGCTCAAAGGTCTGCTGCACGATGGAGAGCTTTTCCTGCGGAGTCCGGCGTCGACAGCGCTCAGCCCCTGTTAACACTTCGACCATCTTCTCGTTGCGACTAGTACTGAACATAGTTCCAAGACTACCTCTTAAGTTAAGAGGGGCGAAGTGTCTGGATCTTCAAGGGGCCAATCTAGCCACTACCACTGTGCATGCTAATCTGACGCCGCTGGATTCGGGGACACAAAGCGGTAGGTTTCTCAACTTGAACAGAGAACCGAGTAGTCTCTGAGTCGCCTACAGAGTGAGTTTGAAAATCCCCATGAGCATCATGATCTGGCCAGCGTAAAGCTGGCTACAGCCCCGTCACCATGATGGTTGTAGTGAAACCAGTTGCTCATGGCCTCGGCATAAACCCAGAAGGTTGAGTGAGCCACGGTTAATCAAGGACTTGTTGTATTGAGGCTTGTTAGTGATGGGGTGAAACGATGTGCCCATGATGCAGTCTTGAAGAGAATGCAGATGATCAGGTCACAAAGCCCTCATTCGGATCCATTTTAACTGGATCAATTTGGACAATAACGCCATTATTTACCAGTAATACATCATAAAAAAGGCCTCGATATAACGAGGCCAAGTGGGCGTTGATATACAGCTTAAACTGAACGTTGTTGAACATACTAGAGCCACTCAAGGCAACATTAGCACACTATCAGCCATGCCTACTCAATAGCCGCACGCATATATACACCATTTATTTTATTAAACAAAAATATTTTACTTCTTCAAGATCTCATACCTGAAATCGAAAGACAGTACTTGTCTCAACCTATATATGCATATTGCATTTCTTGCACATCACATCAACCATTATGTTTAATCACGAAAGTTAACGTAGATAAACACTCTCCATAATTACCGAGCAGCAACCTCAATTGACAGTAATGTCAGTATTAGTAAGACTTCATCACACAGTCCAACACCGAAACAAAAACCAATATTTTCAAGTAGTTATATCACCTCAGCCTATGGCTAAAAAATAATCGTTAACTTTTACTACCATTAAACGTAGAGAATTGTAAAATCATCCAACTTCGGTGATACTTTATTATGAATAGGGTTGTTATAGGAAAAAAATGCTACGATTTAACATTGTATCGGGTGACTTAACCTGGAATGACGAAAAAAAAGCAAGACTCAACCGAAGTGAGAGTCTTATTTTCGCATATCTACTCAAAAATGTTAATAACTTTTCAAGCAAGGATGACCTTCTCTCTGCCGGATGGCCAGGCAAGTTCATTTCTCCAAACTCTCTTGCTGTCGCGATAAAAAACATCCGACAAGCTTTATCAAATGCGGCACCAGATTTTAGTATTGAAACTGTTCACCGCAGAGGATACATATTACATGGTAATGCTATAGGTTTTAAAATTATTGATAATTTAGCCTTTGAAAGTCAGAGTGCCTCACAGGATGAACAGGACGAATGTCATCCTTCAACTTTGGATTCTTTGAAAAAAACTGATGATGACTTATCTATCGAGGAAAAACAAAAGGCAACCTTGTTAACGGCCAATCATTTACCTGTAACAAGGAAGCTTTATATAAGAGCCAAAGGTCTTTTATTTTTCGTTTACATTATCCTCATACTCTATCTTTCATTTGTATTTTTCACATACACGGGGGATTTATATTGCTATCAATTAAATTCTTCAACTCGAGCATGTGGTGTATTTTATCTAAATGAAAAACAGCAAAACTCATTGAAACATCTCTTAAAAGATGAAAAAGGTGATTTTTTTTATGGACATGAAAATTATTCACACGACCTTAAAATATATAAAAGTAATTAGCATAGTTATGTTTAGTTTCTATGCCCTCACTCCATTTATTAATGGCCTCGGCTGTGACTTCAAAACAGAAGCTCGCTATGACCAAATCACATATCTTAATTCATGCAAATTTGGTCAAGTTAAATCCCTTGGATGGAATAAGAAAACCGGCGAGAAAATATACTACAGTGGAATACTCGCAAAAAAAAATAATGACATTATATTCTTCGTTTTGGAATCTAAAGAGTTAAGCAAACCAACACTTTTAAATGAAAATGACATGGTAAATATCAGCATTTCTGACGCTTCAATTTTTTCGGCAAAACAAATTCATACAAAGGAATATGACTTAGTCATGGTCAGAAATCCCTCATTTTTTATTTACAAGGCAAATACTGTTGGTAAACTAGGGTTCTGGTGATATTTATACCGTTCTGATTACCACTTAATGAAGCACCCCAAATGGGTACTGTGCAGTGTCCACTTTTTTATTTTAATATCATTTCAAATTCATTATTCAACTTGCTGACGGGATGGCGTTTTTCTCCCCCCTAGCGTGAGTATTGTAGCCCTCTAAGTCTAGAGGCATCGACTCTACCGATTTATGTGTAGTGGTCTAATCATCCCGGACACCATTTTAGGTGGTACAGTCGCCACCATGACCTGAGGTGTTCAATGACAAGATTACGTCGCTCATTTACTGCCGAATTCAAACTCGAAGCCGCATCCCTGGTGCTCGACCAGGGATATTCTGTCCCCGAAGCAAGCCGTTCACTGGATGTCGGTGAAACAGTGCTCCGCCGCTGGGTTCAGCAGCTTCAATCCGAACGCTGTGGCACAACCCCAATCAGCAAAGCGCTGACTCCTGAGCAGCAGAAAATCCAGGAGCTGGAAGCCCGTATCAACCGGCTCGAACGTGAAAAGGACATACTAAAAAAGGCTACTGCTCTCTTGATGGCGGACGAGTTCACACGTACGCGCTGATAGACCGATTAAGGGAGCAAGCCCCCATCACTCTGGTCTGCTGCGCCTTCGATGTTCCCACCTCCTGTTTTTACGATTATCTGGCTCGCTGGCGGACGATTAACCGTGAACGTATGCAACAGCGCTGTGAGTTGCGCCGTTTGTTCAAAGAAAGCCGGAACTCAGCGGGCAGCCGTGCCTTGATGTCGATGATGCGAGAGTTGGGGTATCAGATTGGTCGATTCAAAGTACGTAACCTGATGAAGGAAGCCGGTCTGGTATCCAAGCAACCGGGCGCTCATCGCTATCAGGTCGCTCGGTCTGAACGACCGGACATTCCCAATCTGCTGGCCCGAGAATTTGATGTCCAGCAACCCAATCAGGTGTGGTGTGGCGATATCACCTACGTCTGGGCAGGTGGTCGTTGGCATTACCTGGCAGCGGTGCTTGACCTGCATACCCGGCGGGTTGTGGGGTGGGCGATATCTGAGAAGCCTGATGCAGAATTGGCAATCAAAGCACTGGAGATGGCCTATCAGCAGCGGGGTTGCCCATCCGGTGTGCTATTTCACTCCGACAGTAATAATGTCACTGTCAGTTTTCATCGCCATGCTTGCTGTTTTGCCTGACTGGTAAGATCACTGATGCAGTGAAGACTCCCCGGTTTCCTGACCCTCACTCTGAACGACCAGAAATGTGTCTTTCCCTGGACCTGTCGGTTACCGGGAAGTATTTCATGCGAGGCATCTCCTCACCGATGCGCGTGACTCAAGAAGGGCCTGACGGCTTGTCTCTTTACTGTCCTGTCCGGGTTATCGTCAGGAGAAATGACGGATAGTTTCCGAAGCAGGAAATGACTTATGGCAAAGACAAAATCCGCTCAATCACCGTCCGTTGTTGGGGGCGTTGATACGCATAAAGATTTACATGTCGCGGCTGTAGTTGATCAAAACAACCGAGTTCTGGGGAGTGAGTTCTTCGCGGCAACACGCCAAGGATACCGACAAATGCTGGCCTGGATGGCATCTTTTGGTACGATTGAGCGCATCGGAGTTGAATGTACTGGCTCCTATGGCGCAGGCTTGCTGCGCTACCTCCAGAGTTCAGAGATCGAGGTACTGGAGGTCACCGCACCGGATAAAATGGAACGTCGTAAACGTGGTAAAAGCGATACGATCGATGCCGAAAGTGCTGCCCACGCTGCTTTCTCCCGCATACGCACCGTCACGCCCAAAACACGTAGCGGAATGATTGAAGCGCTTCGCGTCCTGAAAGTCTGCCGTAAAACAGCTGTTGCAGCCCGACGCATTGCACTACAAATGATCCAGATGAATATCGTGTCAGCTCCTGATGAGTTACGTGACCAGATCCGTCATCTCACGAGGATGCATTTGATCCGCACACTGGCCTCGTGGCGACCCGATGTTACCGCCTACCGCAATGTTCAGGATGCCTATCGTATTGCACTGAAATCACTGGCTCGAAGATATCTGGAGTTACATGACGAAATAGCCGATCTGGACGTTATGATAACGTCGATTGTCGATGAGCTAGCGCCAGAGCTTATCAGGCGAAAAGCTGTAGGGTACGAATGTGCTTCTCAACTGCTGATCACTGCTGGTGATAATCCTCAGCGCCTGACCTCTGAGTCTGGCTTTGCGGCTTTATGTGGCGTCAGCCCAGTCCCCGTATCTTCCGGTAAAACAAACCGTCACAGACTGAATCGTGGTGGTGATCGTGCCGCCAATAGTGCTCTGCATATTATCGCTATAGGACGATTGCGCACCGATACGAAAACACAAGAATATGTGGCCAAACGGGTAGCTGAGGGTCACTCAAAAATGGAAGCGCTACGTTGCCTAAAACGTTATATCTCGCGTGAAGTCTATACGTTGTTACGCAATCAAAACCGGTTGATCAACAGCACTCAAATAACGACTTGACTCTTAGAAGGGCGTCCAGGGCAGCCAATATGGCAGCCGGGCATTTCGGCAACGACTGTGGCGCTATCGCATGACCCAGAGCATGAGTCGTCGTGGTAACTGCTGGGATAACGCCCCGATGGAGCGATTGTTCAGAAGCCTGAAGTCAGAGTGGCTCCCGGCTATGGGATACATGAGCGTGCGGGAGGCAAAGCGGGATATCAGTTATTACCTGATGGATTACTACAACTGGCGGCGTCCACATCACCACAATAATGGGATACCGCCAGCAAAAGCCGAAGATCGGCCTAACCAAGTGTCCGGATTTAGTTGACCACTACACACTTCCATATCAAGAGGAGAACGACCTGCTGTGAGTCGGTGGAGTAGCTGGAGACTAACCCGGATAACTAGCTTGAACACGACAACACCCAGCGGCCACATCAAGGCAGGATGATGGAGGGTCAAACACCCTACAGCATGTTCAAGAAGGGTCTGAAATTGATACCGAAGGAAGTGCGCACTAAAGTAGCGTAAACAAGACACCGGTTTGAGGCCGGTGTCAGGTGATAACTAGATCTGTACAGATAGTAGCGCTGTCTAGTATCTAACTTTAGCTACATGTCAATCTCTATTTTTGACTATTTTATTGTTGCCTAAGTCATGTTGTTTTTAATTCAAATAAATATAAGGGCCCTTAGTGTTTTTTATTGAAACGACATTATCATTTTGACTCTTTTCTACCGATAAGTAAGATAGCACCTGTAATTTTTTTAAAGGCTTTGAAAAATAGAATCCTTGAATATATCTCATGCCAAGCGCTTTTAGTATTTCTAACTCAGCATTAGTCTCAACTCCCTCAGCAATAATCATTATACCAGTTGCTGATGCATAACTGATTATTGATGATAGAAGACGCTGTGTTGATTGAAATTCATGAATCTCACGTACTAGTTTACGGTCAATTTTAATTGCATCAAATGTACCTATACTCAAAGTTGAGAAAAATGCATATCCAGTACCAAAATCATCTAGGTAAATTCTGATACCTAATGCCTTTATTCTTCCAACAACATCAATAAATAGCTCCTGATCAAGAATAGGCACAGACTCTGTCACTTCAATATTAATGGAGTATGGCGAAAGTCCATTATCATGAATAATCTCCGCCAGAAAACTTTCGATCATATCACCATTAAATATCAACTGTGATGGTGATATATTAACGGTAACTGGTATATTCGTGGTGCGAATAATATCCAACGCGCTTATAACCATCATTTCAAAAATCTCATTCATATAACCATATTCTTCAGCCCAATTTATTATATCGATAGTCCCGATAGTTGGATGTCTTAGAAGTGCCTCAAAAGATGTAACTTTACCGTTTTCTATATCATGCATCGGTTGAAATACTGCGTAACTATTTTTCAGAATATCTTCAACATTAAAAGTTCTGCTCCAAGATATTTTCTCATGTTTCTTTCTATGATCCATGTGCCTTTCAAAACAAACAGGAGATTTAGCCTTGGTTCGTTTAGCTACAAACATAGCGATATCAGCCTTATCTAAAATAAAATCAAGCACAGTCTCCTGGTTTGGATAAAAGCAAACGCCTATAGATATTCCAATAGAAAGCTCTACGCCGCTGACAATCACTGGGTTTTTTACTTTATCAATAATGTTTTGGCATAGATCCAATGTGTAAGATTTATCTCCAGTAATAATGAAGCCAAACTCATCACCACCTAATCTCGCGACTACAGGATTTTGACCAAGTGCAGCTCTGATTCTTGTTGCTACAATTCGTAATACAAGGTCTCCAGATGAATGTCCCATTACGTCATTGATTTCTTTAAATTTATCTAAGTCAGCATATGCAACCAAGCAATCTTTTTTACACAGAACATTTTCTTTTAGTGCATTGATTAAACCTTCACGATTTAAGACTCCAGTTAATGGGTCCATTAAACGGCTTTTTTCTAGAGCCTCAAGGTTATCTTGCAATTCATTGATGAATTCAATCTCTTTCCTCCGCATAATTAAAATTATGCTAGTACTCACACAAATGCCATAAAATAGAATAAAGTCATACAATGAAAGTGAGAGAGCTACATTTACTGCTGCAAAGAGAGCGGAGACAAGTGAAACAATCATTATCTTTAAATATATGCTTGTTCGAATGAACAAAAAGATAAATGATGCCATTAAAATAAGAGCAAATGTCTCTTTAGATAGATCATGAAAATGTATATTCACGATGTAAAAAACCATAGATGACAGTAACACTAATAAACTAAACTGAAAAAGCTTAGTATTCTTATCATTTGGTATCAACATGTCGGATAAAAACAAGTATGATGTAAAAAATGTAAAGGCCATGAGATTTGCTGAAAATAGCTGATATACCAATACTAATGACGCGCTAGGAAATATTACAATAGAAAAACTAGCGATCAACGTACATATAGCACCACCGACATGCAATACAACATACGATATAACATAATTTTTATTACCCTCAAAAAAATGAAGCTGCCAAAACTTTAATAAATAAAAAAAACCAAATATAAATATCGTATTATTTACTGCATACATAATAATTGATGTGCCATATGTGCCCATTCCAACGGGATAGTTTTGGCTAGAAAAATATAATAAGTTGAATCCAATTATCGTCATGAACAACAAAGAAATAATAATTTTTTTAGGGATGCAATTTGAAAATGCCCATAGAAAAAATACCATGTATGCATTGGGAGCCCAAGTTATACTATATTCTGAATGATGGTGCCCATCAGTTGCAAGATGGTGGAATACTCCTTGATAGATAATGTTACATAATCCTATTGAAACTACAGACAACAGTATATAAACTTTTTTGACATGATTCATGGTGTGACCTTAGTATAAATGCTTTCAGTGTCTTTCACCAAGAGAACTGGAGATAGATACTCCCCCATCAAGGCATAATATGGCGCTCTACAAGCTACATCTAGCTCGGTTTTGCTTTGTATTCTATCTAGAATTAAATTAAGACTATATTTTTCTTTTACATAGAAGCAAGTGTCCATAAAATGATTAATCTCAGCAACATTCGCAGGTGGTGGACCCAACCTGAAATATTTAAAAACTTCATAAGGGATTTTTAAGTCCCTTGGTAAGCAATTTTTCCAATCATATCCCCCCATACAAACCATATGGCCACTATCCACAATACGATATAGGTTTCTATATACTTCATCATATATAGTGTCTTGTGGTAAGCTTGGCATATTTATATCTAAGATTATTTCTATTCTCTGTGACTTTAGTTCGTCAAAAATACTCAATAGCAAACAAATAACGGAAGGAATAATTCTCGCTTCAATTTTAAAAAAAATAGCACTTGGTCGCCTTCCTACGCAATGAAATGCGCGGCAACAATCAACCAAAAGATGTAGTTGTACTTTTGTAATCACCTCCAAAATCTGAATGCTACATGAGTGATAAAAATGTTTAGCTTCAATATATTGAGGTCTAAAGTACAAGCAAGCATTCTTTTTCCTTGGATCTATACAAAAGATATCTTGCATATGTAGTGTTGTATAACTGTTCCACCATTCTATGGTCTGACTTCCATCGAAAAAATCTGCATTGTTATCCATTAGCACTCGATCCTATGCAACCTTGTGATTATTCGTTATTTGATATTACTTTTACTATTAAATACACATATCTACATTACAAGGTCATTAATATTCTTTTCAGCTTCCAATTTAAAACCAGACTTACTTGGATTAAATATATAACCCGCGCCTGATATATTTGTAAGGCACGCACAATCTTCATCCGCTTTCTTTATAACCTTACGAATGTTAGATAGAGAAACAGCAACTGTGTTATCACACACAATTCTATTTAACCAAACATTTTCTAGTATTTCATCTTTGGAGATCAGGCGGCCAATGTTCTTAATTAAATAATTAAGAACATCCCTATCCTTTTTACCTAATCTTGAGTACATCAAGTTTCCATTTGAAAGTTTATATTCAACAATTCCCGATTCAAGATCAAATGATACATCCCTAGACTTATTCACCATCTTCTTATACATAGAACTACCTCCGACAGGCTAAATTTTGTTTATTTGACCTTTATTAATCATTTCACATCTATAATCTAATTTTTTTCACCTAATGTATTGATAGTAAAATAATAAAATCGTAAAACATAAAGACTATAAAAATCATACAGTTAGAGCGCTACAATGCACAAAAAGTGCGAATCACAACTTTTTCATAAGTTACTATTAATAACACACACACAAAACATGCATTACCATTGCACGTTTCATGGTGTCGTCGACACACTCGCTATAATTTATATGTGGAATAAGTGATGAAATCGCTAACAGCAAAACATCGCTCTCTGATATCCTTATGAATGAGCATCATAGGAGACGCGAATCTAAAATATTTTGGTGAGGTATTGTATTATGTTACTAAAACCAAAGATGCTTATAGTAATAACAACTAATTATCCTGCTTTAACGCGTCTGCTACTACATGATAAATAATCCTCCATGAATTTATATCATCCCTTCCCATTAGAGCTTATCATCCATCCACCTCAGTCAAACAGGAAATAAAAAATGACGCACTAGAAAATCCTCTGTACCACATGTGCCCATAAGTTATTCAACCACAACAACATGAAAATAATAAATTCAAGACACTTTATTATTGAACCAGTTTTGATTAGTTCGCCCCCCCCATTTGCGGTTGAAAAAATCAATTCTAATCCACGCAACATTTCGAGTTCACAGTGTCTTAATCATTATATTTTCAAGGTGCATTCCAACCATGATTTGGCACATCTTGAATATATACCTCAATCCAAAACGTTTATAAACGTCTTATTATACCTTCTGTTAATTTAGCTCACTGGTTTTAAGATCTTGTAAGCGTTTCTAATTTTAAAATATATGCTCTGGATTATACTAGCTATCGGTACAGGCCTACTATATTAGATTAGACATTTCAAGACGGTTAAATGCGATTTAAAGCACATCAGCACAATAGATAAACTTGTTGGGGGCATCAGATAAACAGGCAAATGGCGTGGGCCTATATAGACTGCGAAGTATTGATTTAGATAGTCTTGAATCTCGTTACTCCGACAAATAGATAGGTAATACTTACTTGGAGAGCGATTAATTGGCTACCTTTACCTCACACTCTATGTTAAGTACACACCCATATTTTTTATCAACTCGAATGGAGCGTTGGTATCAATCCAAATGTTAATAATCCACCGTCAATAAAATACCTATTTTACAAAGGCAAGCTACTGATACAGCTTGCCTATGATGGGAGGTAAAAAGGTATGGCGATAATCATATCATCGCCATACCCCGTCAGTTCTACACCTTATAGATTTGTTCGCGGCCCTTAACGGCGTATACACACCACCTGGCTAGGCTCTGTGTCACCGAATCCACCAGCGAGACCTGTGTGCATATAGACGGCGGCATGTGCACTAACAGCAAGAGGGTCGTACGTCTCACTCGTCCAATAGTCATCGAAAGAGCCACCACACTTGTTAGCCAGTGGCCATCCATGAACATGACACAAGGCATAATTCTCACCAGAAGAAGGAGATATCTCGACAAACAATGCCTGCAATTCAGCTACCGTCGGTAGACGGCGTCCGATGCTATTGCAGTAGTTGTCGGCATCCAGCCAATTCATGGTGGCCGGATCCGGCTTGAGGAATCTCGTTATCATCAATTCTGTAAAGCTGACCGTTGCCGCTTTTTGCACGGTATCGCTATTTTTCGCATATAGCGTCACCTCCACATCCTCAACCACGCTGTTGCGCAGTGACACGATCACCTCACCAACGTCATTGGTAGTGGTCGTCCATGGCGACTCGTTATCGAACGTGGCGGTGCCCTTGTCAGCACTGAACTGCACAGTGATCGGCACATTTGCCAGAACCGACCCAGCAAGGTCTTTGAATTTGGCCACTATTGTGTTCAAGGCCTTATTATTGGCGGGCTGATTATTGGTGCCCACGGCTAATCTATCGAGCACCGGGTAGAGTGCGAAGTTGGCATCACTGGTCATGCCCGTGTCACCGGAATTGGCTTCAGCCCTTGCCGTCACGGCGACCGTCTCAGCCTGGGTGTTGATGAGGGTCACTGTTGCCAGACCATTACTGTCGGTCACACTTGTCGCTGCGCCCAAGGTTGCCGTGGTGCTGCCATGCGACCATACCACGCTAGCGCCCTGCATGGGGTTCCCCTCGATATCATGCACAGTCGCAGTCAGCAGGTCAGCGCTGACGTTATCCGCAGGCTGATTGTCAGTGGTGGTCACCAGCTGGGCCACTCTCGCGGTGGCAGGGTTGGCGGCCAGAGTCACCTGCAGTGATTGAGGAAGAGTGGTCAAGGGAGCGCCATCCAGCTGTGGCGTCAGGGTGACAACGCCAGACTTGGTCCCCGTCAGGATGTACTCATAGATGCCATTGCCCCGGTCGTTTTCCATCAGGGAGATAACATCTGTATCCACACCGCTATAACCTAGCTCCACCCGATCACTGATGCCGATTACCGGTGTTTGATTGTCGTCTTTGAGGGTCAGCGTCAAAACTGCGTTATCAACCCCATCCGCCACTATGGTGGACTTGTCGACACTGAAGGTGGATTTGGCGGGGTCTGGCCGCCCCTGCACCACCGCAGAGAGCGAACTGCTTGTCTCGACCCCCTCGGACGGATCGGTCACCGCCGGATTGGTGGCCGGGATGACCGCAAAGCGAAGCTGTTTGCCACGCTCGGCATCGGTCAACAGATAGCGATCACCTCTGGCGAGTTCGATGTCACTATTATTCAGCCAGCGCAATACACTGCCCTGTTCCTCATCAGTATCCTGGTCATTAAAGGTATATGTTCCCAGCAGGGTATCCCCCACCAAGGGCGCCGCCGGGCCAGTCAGTGTCACGCCAGATGCCACTGGCGCACGCCCCTGCACCGACAGGGTGTTGGCACTTTCGGCCATTGCTCCTGTCGTTTGCCCCAGCACCAGCCACAGTGCCAGATATGACAAATAACGAGATATCACCTTCATTCAAACACTCTCCGGTTTACGACAGCACCATCACCTGCTGCAACTAGCCAGCCTCGCCATTTTTACAGGCCAAGCTGATTAAAATGGTGGGCGCCCGCGGGCGCCCTGTATTACTGATTGATGTGCCCACCTCACCTTCCCTGGCAAGGCAGGACAACCCGTTATCCATCCGATAACCATCAACCTCTTGCTGCGGGCGATGGTCCGAATATCATGCCCATCCAGCCGGGGCTGGTGATGGCTTTACTTCTTGGTGACATCAACCCGCAGCTTGCGCTTCTGATCATCCTTGCTTGGGGTGTAGGTTTCACTGACAGCCCCAGGAATGTTGATGTAGTTGCCACCTGCACCATCCTCAATTTGCCATGTGTAGTTGTAATCACTCGCCACCCCAACCCCACCGGCACTGGTAGTGACCTTGGCCCTGAGTTCGGTCGAGACAATCGGATTGCCACCAAGCGCAGCGTCAGTGGCCGCAATGACGATCTCGACGGCATCCACCTCATTGGGATCAACCACATCAACAGAACCATCGCCATCAGGAGAGCCCCCCGCCGCCGCAACTTCATTCCCCTGATAAGGGTCTGTCGTGGTTGCATCGGTTTGTGGAATCACTCCTGCTGTGATTTGGGTACCAAGATCTGCCAAAGTCAGGGTATAACTATCACCGGTTACCCCCATATCAATGCCATCGCGATACCACTTGTACTCACTCGGTGCTTGAGCATCCATATCCGGATCATCAAAACCTTGTTCTTCAATTTTGAGGCTGTCACCTACATCCACTCGACCGTTGTTGTTGACATCGACATAGTTGAATGACACTCCAGTCAACGTTGGGGGTCGCCCCTTCACAGTATCGGTTGGAGCCGATGTCAGCGCGCTGGCGCCACTGGCTACCCCCCACATTACCATTGCGATCGATACCGCGATTTTTTGCTTTCTCATCACTTGCTCTCTTCCTTTTGGCTACAAAAAATGACTTACATGGCGTCGATAAACGCCACTCCGGATGCTCACAGCGCCGCAACAATGACGCGCACCCGTTTCTTCTGATCCTCTCGCACGGGTAAATAGGTCACGCTGGTCGCCCCAGCGATATCCACAAAACGTCCAGTACCGACCCCCTCCTCGACCTGCCACTGCCAGGTCAGTCCTGCACGGCACGCGCTCGAGCCGCAGTCAGGCACGGCCGTCAGTACAGAGCCCACCTGAGGGAAGCCGTTAACCAGCCCGGTAATCGTCACTCCCATCAAGCTCGCGAGGTAATTCACACTGCTAGCCGGCCCCGTGTTGCCGCTCTTGTCGGTAGCCGTGGCGGTAATGGTGCCACTCCCCTGCACCGTCGGAGCTTCCAGGGTGTAGTTGCCATCCACGTCCGCGGTCGTGGTGCTGGTCGTGCCATCCGGCCAGGTAATGGTCACCGTGCTCTCCGGCTCTGCCTTGCCACTGACCTCCGGCTTGTTGTCGCTGTTGCGATCTGTCGCAGCCAACGTCGGGGCCCCCGGCGCCGTTGAGTCGGTGTAGTTCACGCTGGTAGCCGGCCCCGTATTGCCGTTCTTGTCGGTAGCCGTGGCGGTAATGGTGCCACTCCCCTGCACCGTCGGGGCTTCCAGGCTGTAGTTGCCATCCACGTCCGCGGTCGTTGTGCTGGTCGAGCCATCCGGCCAGGTAATGGTCACCGTGCTCTCCGGCTCTGCCTTGCCACTGACTTCCGGCTTGTCGTCACCATTGCTGTCGGTCGCGGTCAACGTCGGGGCCCCCGGCACCTTTGCGTCATCAATAAACTCAAACTCCATGCTGTCATTCGCCACATGGCCACTGGGGAAGGTGACCTCGACATCCAGGCGATAACGAGTGCCGGGGTTGGGTTGCCCGGGAGCAACCAGCTCACGCCCCCTCAGTACTTGTGCAGGCCCCTGAAATGTCAGGCGATAGCGGTACTGATAACCATCGCGGTCCGCTTCAACATCCCCCTCAATACTCTCAATCGGGATCGCATTGCGTGCTTTGGAGGGCTTCTGACGGGGGTCAACAACCCCCCAATCAACTTGGTAGTGAGCACCGGGGCGAAGTTGAACAAAGTGTTCTGCCAACTGGATAGCTGGTTGCAGCCCTGAGTCTTCCGAAACGGCAACAACCCCTTCCGCAATGGCTTCATGGCCATCGATGTCGGTGACGATGGCAACGATCGGATATTGATTGGATTGACCAATGCGATAGATGGGTAAGGTTGGAAGTGTGAGGGAACGTTTGTCCTGCCCAACCGTATCGGCAGGGCCAAGTCCACTGAGCCCCAGGATCTCGCCAAACCACTGGATGGAGGCTATCTGGCGGGAATGCTGAATGTTGAGCGTCAAGGTCAGGGCTTGCCCCTCTCCCGCAGAATATTGGTCGTTGAGAGAGGCCTTGAGGAGTACCTTGTCGCGATACTCAAGTACCATGTCATTGTTACGCTCAACCAGATCGTGGCGCATACCCGCCAGCGACTTGTCGACACGGGACGGATTCAACATGTCCGAGAGTGTTGCCCCCAGCTTCCACTCCAGCCCCAGCGTAAAACGGGTGTCATGTTGCCTGCCGCTCGCTTCAACTTGCTCGACATCCATCTTGAGTAACGGGAAGGGGTTATAGTGCAGACCGGCAGTGATGGCATGCGGATCGCGCTCAAGCTGATCTGCGCCCAGCAAGTCAACCCGCTCCCCCAAATACTGCTCGGCAGTGAGCGATGCGCTCCATTGCGGATAGGCCGGCAGATAGGCCTCAAGACGCACATCCATACCGCGTGCTGCGCGCTCTTCCATACCCTCAAACCGTGGGGAGTCACGCCAACTGCTCAGTGGTGTATAAAAGTTGGCACCCAACTTGAGATAGTCACGCCACGCCTCAGCCCCGACTCCCGCACGCCAGTGCCGGTTGGTCAGGTCATAATCAGCAAACAGGTTGTAGCCCAGCATCCAGCGGTCTAGGAAATGACGCTGGCCCACCCCCAAGTTGGCAATGGTGCGCGCCTGCCCATTTCGGCGTAGACCAAACTGGGTAAACAGCAGGGTCTGCTGCTCTTCCGCAAGCGGCAACAAGAGATCCGCCTCGGCAGTGACCATATTGAAATCGTCATCCAGTGTCACCCGGGTTCTGGCTGTACCCATCGTCCCCAGCAAGGATGCTGCATAGGCATTGGCCTCCTCTTCAAAATGGGTGACCAGTTGCTGACGCCAATACTGCTTCTCTTGTTCTGGCCCATGATGCGGTGCAGTCGCATCCTGTGTAACGCTCTGCGCGGAAGGCGGTAGATGCCGCAGACTTCGTTTAAACCCCTTAACCAATTCACTGTGGTTTTCCTGATCTGCCGGCATCTCTGACTCGGCAGGCGAAAACAGCAGCCCCAAGCGGGCAGCCTGCTCGGCAACCTTCTGCTCGACATCCACAGGGGTTGGCGTAGGCGCCGTCAAATGCAGTGGATTGGCGCCTGACAGCGCAGGTAAAACGGACGCACGCGGTAAATTGATAGTGTCACCTACCGGCAAATGAGGGCCGTTTAGCGTTAGGTTGCCATTTAATGCCAACAGTTGGTGAGGGGTTATGCCAAACTGGCGTGAGACAGAACCAAGCGTATCTCCCTTTGCTATCTGATAGCGGATAAGTTCAGGTTGCTTGGCTGCGGGCATGGAGAGTTGCCCAGCCGCATAAGCCACAGGAAATAATGCCTGCTGTCCTAAAAAGAGATAAGCCCACATAAACTGATGGACCTTGCTTGGTGTGAAATTCATAAATAGTTCCTAGGGTATGCCTTTATCGGTGGGACTATACAAGGAACAAGTGAAACCGAAGAAGTTAATTAAGCTATAATAAACAAATAATAAACCAATTAAAAATCATCAAGCAAACATACCCTATTGTATTTAAAGTAAATATTGCCTACTCCACTTAAGTATTACTTTTATTTTCATACCATCAATCCACACCGCCACTTTGTTTTATTTTTTTATTATTGAATCATGTAATCTATATCACAAAAAAATTAACCCCAGATTCAGTGAAAATTAAGCTTCATATTTTCATGAATAGTTATCAACTAGATAAAGCATTTACTTCACCGACTTCTTTAAGCAATAACAGCCAACTAAAAACTTGACTAACAGTCATTGTTAAATAAGAGCCACGAGGCAACGTCAGCAGAACTGCTTTATCAGCGATCTCATATGAGGCATAAATAATGTCATTATTCAGCTATATGCAAGAGAGTATCCTTGGCACATTAAACTTGCACTCTTGTGCAAACAACAGCGCCGGGTTGTAACCCGGCGCTTCGTTATAATAGTCCTGTAGACTTAACTTAATATAAGGTACAGCCCCAGCGGTATCGGTGTCCAAGTAGCTGATACTCGGGACGCACGCTTTGGCTCCAGGAATCATCACCGCCCACCCCCATGTGGGCGCCATCGAGACAGACCCACAGCCCCTCTTCAGCCACCAGATCGCTCTGGTGACGGGCGGCGGCCAACTGCTGCTGACTGAAGCGGCTGGCACTGAAATGGAAGCTGCCGTTCACCGTCGTGCTGCCCAGCTGCAACTGGCGGGTATCACAGCGCAAGCCGTTGTCACTCGGGAAAATGTAAGGGGTGTGCATCGCCTCCAGCGGCAGGCTCCAGCGCCCCAGATCGGCGCCCAACAGGCGATCCGGATAGTTCTCGTGCGGCCCACGCCCCAACCATTCGGCTCGCGCCGGTACCTCGGCCAGATGGAGCAACAGACCGATCCGCGGCAGCGACGGCAGCACCTGTGCCAGCTCGGTCTCTATCTCCAGGCTCATGGCGCCATCGTCGGTAAAGCGGTGATGCCAGTGACTCACCAGCAGCAGCTCATCGCGGTGGAAGTAGCCATGGCTGACCCGGATATCCCCTCCGGCGACCGCGAGCCCCAGACAGCGGTGCTGCCACTGGCCGAGGCCACAACCCTGCCAGCGGGCAATCCAGGAGTTGGGGTCGGTGTGATCCGCTTCGCTGGTGCCGATGTCGTTGTCGAGCGGGGCGCGGTAGAAGTGATCCATGATCGGCGCCAGCAACTGCTCCTGCCCCGATTTTTGCCAACTGGTGATGCGGCCGCTCAGCTTATCGAGCCACCACTGGCTGTTTGCGGCAGTGATCCGCCAGCCATCCGGCTGCTCGCTCAGGGTGGCGGCAGCGACCGGCGCTGGCAAAGCAAGGGGGGTCGGCAGGGTGAACTGCTGACGGGCGACCTTGTGACCCGCCTGCGACCATAGGGTAGCCTGCGGCTGCACGATGGCCAGATCGAGCCAGGCCAGTGAGCCTGCAGCAAAAGGGAGCAGTGTCTTGCTCAGGGTCAACTCGATCACTCCCTGTGGCGCCAGATCAAGGGAGAGCTCCCCCTGCTGCTGCACATGGCCGTTCTCACACAGCTGCCAGCAAAGCCGCTCGTTGTCGGTTTCCCGAAACAGGTATTCGCTCTCGATCCGCACCCGCAGCGGGGTGTGCTCAAGCAGGCTGAAGCGGAACGGCTGCTGGGCACGTTTTGCCTCGAACAGGGTGGGATGGGGGGTGCGATCAGGGAACAGCAGGCCGTTGCAGCAGAACTGGCGATCGTTTTGCACATCACCGAAGTCGCCACCATAGCCCCAGTAGTTGCGACCATCGGCGGTGTATTTGTCGAGCCCCTGATCGACCCAATCCCAGACAAACCCGCCTTGCAGACGTGGATGATCGCGAAACGCCTGCCAATAGTGGGCGTAGCCCCCGAGACTGTTGCCCATGGCGTGGGCATATTCGCAGAGGATCAGCGGCCGGTGCTCGCCGGGCAGGCCGATCCACTTGGCCAGCGCCCACTTGGGCACCGCTGGGAAGGGTTGATCCTGATGGGTTCTGGCATACATGGGGCAGATAATGTCGGTGGCCGGGGTATCGGCCCCTCCCCCCTCGTACTGCACCGGACGGCTCGGGTCGCTGCGCTTGATCCAGCCATACATGGCATCGTGGGCCGGGCCGTACCCCGACTCGTTGCCCAGCGACCAGATGATGATGGAGGGGTGGTTGAAATCCCGTGCCACCATGCGGGTGGCCCGCTCCAGAAAGGCGTTGCTCCAGGCAGGATCCCGCGCCAGCCGCCCCATGGGGGTCATGCCGTGGGTCTCCAGATTCGCCTCGTCCACCACATAGAGGCCAAGCCGATCGCACAGGCGATAAAAATCGGGATGGT
Source organism: Aeromonas sp. 600527 (assembly GCF_049175415.1). Classification (NCBI taxonomy): domain Bacteria; kingdom Pseudomonadati; phylum Pseudomonadota; class Gammaproteobacteria; order Aeromonadales; family Aeromonadaceae; genus Aeromonas; species Aeromonas sp. 600527. The sequence goes on from NZ_JAAKVA010000026.1 coordinate 27,507, forward strand.
TGGGATAGTGGGAACAGCGCACCGCATTGAAGTTGTGCCGCTTCATCAGCAGCAGATCCCGCTCCATGGTGGCGCGATCGATGGCATAACCCTTGGCTGGATGGTGTTCATGGCGGTTGGCACCGCGAACAAGCAGCGGCTGACCGTTGACCCGCAGCAGGCCGCCACAGATCTCCACCACCCGAAAGCCCACATCGCACGCTTCGCTCTCGATGGCCTGGCCCTGTTCGTCCAGCAAGGTCAGGGTCATACGATAGAGATGGGGCGTCTCGGCGCTCCACTTGCGCGGCGCAGCCACGTCGAGCCATAGCTCGGCGCGATCGTCATACGCCCCTTTTTCATCAATGACTTGGGTGCCGATTGGCTGGCGCAGGGTCGCAACCCGCTCGCCACCGTCATAGAGATTGGCCTCCACCGACAAACCGGCCCCATTAGCCACCTGCAGTGCAATCTTGAGACGGCCATCCCGATAGCAGGCATCCAGCTCGGGGGTCACCCGCATATCCATCAGATGGCGGGACGGTTTGTGCAGCAGGCTGACGGAGCGGAAGATCCCCGACAGCCACCACATATCCTGATCTTCCAGATAGGAGCCATCAGACCAGCGCAGTACCAGCACCGCCAACCGGTTGCGACCGCTCTGCAGATAAGGAGTCAGATCGAACTCGGCGGGCAGCCGACTGTCCTGGGAGTAACCTACCCAGCGGCCGTTGCAGAAGAGGTGGAAGGCACTGCTCACCCCGTCGAAGATGATCCGGCTCTGTCCGCTTGCCAGCCAGTCGGCGGGCAGTTCGAACTCGCGGGAGTAGCAGCCAGTAGGATTCTCTGCTGGCACTCGGGGCGGATCGCAGGGAAAGGGGTACTTGATATTGGTGTAGATGGGGCCATCGGTGAGCGGCCGTGCAGCTGGATAGGCGGCATCCAGCTGCCAGTTGCCCGGCACTGTAATGGGGCAAGCATCCACCAGATCCTGCGCCAGCCAGCTCTCAGGCACCAATTCGGGAGCGGCAAAGAAGGAGAAGCGCCACTCGCCATCGAGCAAGAGACGGGAGGAAGAGGCCAGATCCCCCCTGGCATCCGCTTCGCTGCGCCAGCTGAACATGGGGGTATGGGCGGGTAAACGATTAACACTGGTCACAGCCTGTGTTTGCCAATCGGCACGACAAACGATTTTTTGTAACGTCATACTGTTATTCATCTTTTATAACCTTTTTCAAATCTCTGATTACAAAACAGTCTGTTAGTAACTGGCGGCTTTTTTTGAAAGCATCGATCTACCCTTTAACAGCCCAAGTGGTCCCATTCCTGAGAGGGTAAAAATAGAAATAAAGGTGAAAGTTGCGGCAATAATGCCCAATACCAAATAGGTTTCACGAAAGCCCATCACCTCATACATAGATCCAGCCCACACAGACATAAACATGGTTGCTAGCTGCTTGAAGAACTGATAGCCAATCAACCAGATAGTCGCACTAAAGCGAACATCAAATTCACTAGTGATGTACTTGAATGTGCCGACCAACAGGAATGGAACTTCCAACATATGCAGAGTTTTCAGCAAAATGACATGGCTAACCGTCTCGGCGAATGAGGAGCCGATGATTCGAATAGACATGATGGTTCCAGCGATTAGTAGGGCATTTTTTCCGCCAATTCGATTCACAATCAGTGGGGCAAAAAACATGATGCTGGCGTTAAGTAACTCCCCCATAGTGGTGACATAACCAAAGTAACGAGTACCTTCTTCTTTTGTATCAAAGAATCCGGTAAAAAAGTTTGCAAATTGTTGATCAAATACGTCATACGTACATGCCACACCGATTACATAGAGGGTGAAAAACCAGAATTTTGCTTGTTTCAGCAACCCCATTGCCAGTTTTACGCTAAACCCTTTCTGATTGGCGCCAATACTATCTAATACCTCACTGGTGCTACCACGACCAGGATTTATAAAATAAAATAGAACCGCCATTACAACAGCAAAAGCAGACCCCATCCAGAACACAAACTCATTGTTAATGGTAAACATGATACCTACGATAGAGGCACAGAGAGCCCAGCCTATTGCGCCAAACATCCTTGCGCGGCCAAACTCGAACTGACTGGAACGACTCACCTTCTCAACATAAGCCTCGATGGCTGGAGCCCCGCCAGCAAATACAAAACCTATGTACATGCCCCCTACGATAGAACCGAGATAGATGTTCAATTTCAGCAATGGTGCCAATACATAAAGAAAGAAGGGAGCGAAGAAGACCAGCAATCCGATGATTATCCAGAGCAAATGCTTTTTCAGCCCTAGCTTGTCAGAAATCAACCCAAACACGGGCTGAAATAGAAGTGCAAATAGAGAAATTGTGCCGAAAACAATTCCAGTTTCAGCCTTGCTGATGCCATTTACATCATGTAACCAAATTGGAAAAAAAGGAAAGTAAGCTCCCATTATAAAGAAGTAAAGGAAGAATATGGCGCCAAACATTACCAAATTTTTGTTCAATCCGAACAGTCTTTCAATGCTCATCAAGTATCCACCCATTTCACATAACAAGCCGACCATTTGAGCGAACCATCAAGATCCACTCCCATGACTGCAAGAGTACGCACTTATGATGGAGCGTAATGTGACGAGAGATACAATTTGTGTAATCGGTTACACCACAGAGAGGGCTCGAAAAGAAAATAAGTGATAAAAATCACAAATAAACTAATAAAAATCTACTTTTTTCATAAAAAAGCAGGAAAACGATACCACAAAGTAAACTCATTAACGTAAGCAATGACTAGATAGCGCTCGCACTATGCTCACTCTAATTGGCAATAAAGGAACTATGTTTAACCTGATTTTGGTACATAGCAGGTACCGAGATGAGCTAGGCGTACGCTAGACACGTTGTGATAGCGGGCTAGTTATTCGCACACAAAATGATTGACTTATGCCGCGGGGAGAACTAACAAGTTGTCATTCCGACACTGGACGAGCAACTGACTGACGGTTTATTAGAAGTGGTGTGTATATATGAGAGTGCTCGGGTGAAGACTCCCCACGAATCAAGGCAAGTGATAACTTTGCAGCCTGAGCCGCCATCAACTCAATAGGGTAACGCATAGTCGTTAGTTTAGGACGCAAATATCGAGCATAGATAATGTCATCAAAGCCTATCACGGACACTTCTTCTGGAACTTTGACTCCATTATCAGCCAGTACAGAGAGTGCGCCTGCCGCCATAGCATCATTGTAGGTTACTATAGCTGTAAGCTTTGCTCCTTTGGCGAGTAAGTTCAGCGTCGCCTGCTCCCCCCCTTCTTCATTTGGTTGGGCAAATTCAATCAACTCATCACTTGGCGCAATCCCTGCGCATATCAATGCATCCCGATAACCATTCAAGCGTGACTCGGCATCCTCGATAGGTCGATTTGAACCCAGATAAGCAATTTTGACATGTCCCTGCGACAATACATGCCGAGTGGCTAACGTGGTTCCTTGCTGGTTATTCAATGCAATACAACGCGCCTGAAGAGCTGGAATGTAACGATTAATCAATACCAAACCAGGAATGCGCTCAGCATATTGCAGCAATTCGTCATCAGATAATGCTTTGCTATGTACAACAAGCCCTTCACAACGGCGAGCAATCAACAACTCTATTGCTTCCCGTTCTGCATCTGCTGTGTGTCGTCCATTTCCCATCAACAAATGCAGCCCCTGCTCCGTAGTAACAGTGCCTACACCTTTCACCAATGCCCCAAAGAAGGGATCCGCCACGTCTCCAACAACAACACCAAAGGTATCACAACACTGGTTAGCCAGGGCTCTGGCATTTGCATTGGGAGTATAACCAAGCTCAGCCATTGCTCTCTGCACTGCGACCCGGGACGCTGCACTGGCTTTTGGTGAATTGTTCATCACTCGTGAGACTGTTGCCACCGATACGTTGGCTAACCGAGCGACGTCCTTGATGGTACTCATACTGTTTTCACTCATTTTCACATTATCGTTAAACACCATTATACCCTTGAAAGTAATTGAAAAGAATAGAGAAAAAACATCTTGCAATGTAGTCTCACACCAAATTAGTGTAACCGCTTACACTAATTTGTAGATGAGCTCACAGTTTACGTCGAGGCCTCTCGTTTAGACTGTTGCCAATGTTTTTATATGGAGAGCAAGATGAAGGTTCTAGTCACCGGCGGCTGCGGATATATCGGCAGCCACACCTGTCTGGCCTTGCAAGCGGCAGGCATGAATCCCGTGGTGGTCGACAACCTCGGCAACAGCAAACGCAGCGTGCTGGCCCGAGTCGCCGCCATCAGCGGCCAACAACCCGTTTTCTATCAAGGAGATATTCGCGATGCAGCCCTGCTGGACCGGATCTTCGCCGAGCAACAGATCGACGCGGTGATCCACTTTGCCGCCCTCAAGGCGGTCGGCGAGTCGACCCGCATTCCACTGGATTACTACGAGAACAACCTCGGCGGCACCCTCACCCTGCTGCAGGCGATGAAGCGGGCCAATGTGCACAATCTGGTGTTCAGCTCCTCGGCCACCGTCTATGGCGATCCCGCCAGCCTGCCGATCCGCGAGGATTTCCCTCGCAGCGCCACCAACCCTTACGGGCGATCCAAGCTGATCATCGAGGAGATCCTCGAAGATCTGCAGCTGGCCGAGCCCCACTGGAGCATGACCCTGCTGCGCTACTTCAATCCGGTCGGCGCCCACGAGTCGGGCACCATGGGGGAAGATCCCCAAGGCATTCCCAACAATTTGATGCCCTATATCACTCAGGTCGCCATCGGCCGTCGCGACTGCCTGTCGGTCTTTGGAAACGATTACCCAACTGTTGATGGCAGCGGCGTGCGCGACTACATCCATGTAATGGATCTTGCCGAAGGACACGTCAAGGCGCTGCAACACTGCGTAGGCAAGGGTGGCGTGCACATCTACAACCTGGGCACAGGCCAGGGCCAGAGCGTGTTGCAGCTGGTCGCCGCTTTCTCTGCGGCCTGTGGCAAGCCGCTGCCATTTCGCATCGAACCGCGCCGCCCGGGCGACATCGCTGCCTGCTGGGCCGATCCGGCCAAGGCACAGCGTGAGCTGAGCTGGCAGGCGGCCCGGGACATCGACGCCATGTGTGCCGACAGCTGGCGCTGGCAATCCGCCAATCCGAACGGTTACGAGGAGTAGGTCCGCCTGCTCCCCGGTAATAAACGACTCTATTTTTCAATACCTTATTCAGGAGAGATGATGTTCAACCCCGTCGATCATCCCCATCGCCGCTTCAACCCGCTGACCGGCCAGTATGTGCTGGTCTCCCCCCACCGGGCCAAACGCCCCTGGCAGGGACAGGTGGAGAAGGTGAGTCAGGCCCCCAAACAGGCCCATGATCCCGACTGTTTCCTCTGCGCGGGCAACACCCGGGTCACTGGCGACATCAACCCCGACTACAAGGGCACCTTCGTCTTTACCAACGACTTCGCCGCCCTGATGCAGGATACTCCGGCCGCCGATAGCGCCAGCGATCCCCTGCTGAAACTGGAAGCCGCCCGCGGCACCAGCCGGGTCATCTGCTTCTCGCCGGATCACGGCAAGACCCTGCCCGAGCTGCCGCGGCTCGCCATCGAGGGGGTGATCACCACCTGGATGGATCAGGTCGCCGAGCTGTCGGCCCAGTGGGGGTGGGTGCAGGTCTTTGAAAACAAAGGGGCCGTCATGGGCTGCTCCAACCCTCACCCACACGGCCAGATCTGGGGCAGCGACTTCCTGCCCAACGAGATCGCCCGCGAAGAGCAGCACCAGCGTGACTGGCTGGCCGAGCATGGCTGCCCCATGCTGCTGGAGTATGTGGAGCGGGAGTTGGCGGATCGCTCGCGCATCGTGGTGGAGACCGAGCACTGGCTTGCCGTGGTTCCTTTCTGGGCCGCCTGGCCGTTCGAAACCCTGCTACTGCCCAAGGCGCACGTCCCCTCCATGCTCAATATGACCCAGGCCCAGCAACAGGATCTGGCGGTAGCGCTCAAGGAGCTCACCAGCCGCTACGACAACCTGTTCGAGTGCAGCTTCCCCTACTCCATGGGCTGGCACTTTGCACCGCCCAAATCGGATTGCCCCGAGGCGTGGCAACTGCACGCCCACTTCTATCCGCCACTACTGCGCTCCGCAACCGTGCGCAAATTCATGGTCGGCTTCGAGATGCTGGCCGAAACCCAGCGCGACCTTACCCCCGAGCAGGCCGCCGAGCGGCTGCGCGCTCTGAGCCCCGTTCACTACACCCAGACCAGCCACACCAATGAGGAGGCCCTATGACCCCCAGCCAACGCGTCAGCACCGTTTTTGCCGAGCAATTTGCCAAAGCGCCCGATCTGCTGGTGCGCGCCCCCGGCCGCGTCAACCTCATCGGTGAACATACCGACTACAACGACGGCTTCGTGCTGCCCTGCGCCATCGACTACGAGACCTGCGTCGCCATCGGCCTGCGCGATGACCGGCAAGTGCAGGTGATCGCCGCCGACTACGACAACCAGCGCGACCAGTTCGACCTCGACCAGCCCATTGAACACCACCCCAGCCAGCGCTGGAGCGACTACATCCGCGGCGTGGTGAAGTATCTGCAGGAGCGTGGCTATGCCCTGCGCGGCCTCGATCTTGTAGTCTCCGGCAATGTGCCGCAGGGGGCGGGGCTCTCCTCCTCCGCCTCGCTGGAAGTGGCCATTGGTCAGGCCTTCAAAGAGGCGCTGGGGCTCGACATCACTCAGGCCGAGATCGCCCTCAATGGCCAGCAGGCGGAGAACAAGTTCGTCGGCTGCAACTGCGGCATCATGGATCAGATGATCTCCGCCAGCGGCAAAACCGATCATGCCCTGCTGCTCGACTGTCGCTCGCTGGAGACCCACCTCATCCCCATGCCGGCGGATCTGGCGGTGCTGATCGTCAACTCCAATGTGCGCCGCGGTCTGGTGGACAGCGAATACAACACCCGTCGCCAGCAGTGCGAAGAGGCCGCCTGTCACTACGGGGTCAAGGCGCTGCGCGATCTCGATCTGGCAGCTCTCGAAGCAGGCAAGGCCGGACTGGATGAAGCCTGCTATCGCCGTGCCCGCCACATCGTTGGAGAAAATGCCCGCACTCTAGCGGCGGCCGATGCGCTGGCCAGCCACGACCTGACCCGCCTCGGCGAGCTGATGGCCGAATCACACGCCGCCATGCGCGATGACTTCGAGATCACAGTGCCCGCCATCGACGGTCTGGTGGAGATCATCAAGGCTAAAATCGGCACAGATGGCGGCGTGCGTATGACCGGCGGCGGCTTCGGCGGCTGCGTGGTCGCCCTGTTGCGTCCCGAGAAGGTGGCCGAGGTGATTGCCGCCGTCGAGGCGGAGTATCCGACTGTCTCTGGCTTAAAGGCTGATTGCTATGTTTGCCGGTCAACTGATGGCGCTTGTAGAAATTAAATAAAACTAGGAACTCAAAAATGAAAAAGACCAAAATTGTCTGCACCATCGGCCCGAAGACTGATTCAAAAGAAATGCTGGCCAAAATGCTGGACGCCGGCATGAACGTCATGCGCCTGAACTTCTCTCACGGTGATTACGAAGAGCACGGCACCCGTATCCGCAACCTGCGCGAAGTGATGGCCGAGACCGGCAAGCGCGCAGCTATCCTGCTGGACACCAAGGGTCCGGAAATCCGTACCATGAAGCTGGAAGGCGGCAACGACGTTGCGCTGGTCGCTGGCCAGACTTTCACCTTCACCACCGACCAGACCGTGGTTGGCAACAAAGACAAAGTGGCCGTGACCTATGCAGGTTTCGCCAACGATCTGCGCGTCGGCAACCGCATCCTGGTTGATGACGGCCTGATCGGTCTGGACGTTATCGAAATCACCGAGCGCGAAGTTGTTTGTAAAGTACTGAACAACGGCGATCTGGGCGAGAACAAGGGCGTCAACCTGCCGGGCGTCTCCATCAAGCTGCCGGCCCTGGCCGAGAAAGACAAGCGCGACCTGATCTTCGGTTGCGAGCAGAGCGTTGATTTCGTTGCTGCTTCCTTCATCCGCAAGAAAGAAGACGTTCTGGAAATCCGTGAGCACCTGAAAGCCCACGGTGGCGAGAACATCCAGATCATCTCCAAGATCGAAAACCAGGAAGGTCTGGACAACTTCGACGAGATCCTTGCTGTTTCCGACGGCATCATGGTTGCTCGTGGCGACATGGGTGTAGAGATCCCGGTTGAAGAAGTTATCTTCGCCCAGAAGATGATCATCGCCAAGTGCAACAAGGCCCGCAAAGTGGTTATCACTGCCACCCAGATGCTGGACTCCATGATCAAGAACCCTCGTCCGACCCGCGCCGAAGCCGGAGACGTGGCCAACGCCATCCTGGACGGTACCGACGCAGTCATGCTGTCCGGTGAATCCGCCAAGGGCAAGTACCCGCTGGAAGCCGTGACCATCATGGCCACCATCTGCGAGCGTACCGATGCCGTGATGCCGTCCAACCTGTCTGCTGCCAACGACAGCAACAGGCTGCGCATCACCGAAGCCGTATGTAAAGGCGCCGTAGAGACCTCCGAGAAGCTGGACGCCCCGCTGATCGTGGTCGCTACCGAAGGCGGCAAGTCTGCCAAGGCCATTCGCAAGTACTTCCCGAAAGCTTGGATCCTAGCTATCACCACCAACAAGAAGACCGCTGCCCAGCTGGTTCTGACCAAGGGTGTGGTTGCTCACGTGGTTGACAGCATCGCCTCTACCGACGATTTCTATCGCATCGGTAAAGAAGCCGCGCTGGAAATCGGCATGGGTCTGAAAGGTGACGTGGTTGTGATGGTCTCCGGTGCTCTGGTACCGAGCGGCACCACCAACACCGCTTCTGTTCACGTTCTGTAACGACTGGCTGTTGTAATCCAAACCATTTCTGTATGTACAGATCTAGTTATCACCTGACACCGGCCTCAAACCGGTGTCTTGTTTACGCTACTTTAGTGCGCACTTCCTTCGGTATCAATTTCAGACCCTTTTTGAACATGCTGTAGGAGGTCTGTCCCTCCATCATCCTGCCTTGATGTGGCTGCTGGATGTTGTAGTGCTGCAGGTAGCTATCCAGGTCTATCTGCTTCTGTTCCATCGACTCATACCTGGTCGTCCTCCCCTTGATACGGAAATGTTCATCCAACAGGGTAAGATGCTGCCGTTCGATAAAGCTGTGGCTCTGTGGCCTGCGTATATTGGTGGTCCGGTGCTCAATTCCCTCCAGTTGCAGGAACAACTCGTAGGGATGATTGTCAGGGCGCCCACAGAACTCGCGTCCATTGTCCGACAGGATGGTATAGACCCGTGGCTCGTGGGCTTCGAAGAACGGCAGTACCGTTTCATTAAGAACATGAACCGAGGTCATCGGAAGCTTGCTGGTGTAGAACCGTCCCCTAGCGTGGCGACTGTAGCAGTCCAGTACGGTTTGCAGATACACCTTGTCCACCCCCTTGAGTGCGCCGACGAAGAAGGTGTCGACCGCCACCAGTTCCCCGGTGTAGTGAACCTCAATCTGGCGTTCGCGAAACTCGGAGCTGAAGCGCTCGAGCAGGCGGATCTGCTCGTCATTGAGCTCAATGAGCGCTCACGGTGAGTTTTCTCAAGGCGCAGCAAGCGATCGTGTTTGGAGAGCAAGTCGTGTCGTTGCCACACGCCACGCACACCACCCGCACTGACATTTATGCCTTGCAGAGCCAGTTCTTGTGCGACCAGCAGCGGGCCATGGGTTGGTCTGGTGAGGGGGTAATCGAGTATGGCCTGTTCAATCTCGGGAGCGACCCGATTGGGATGAGCCCCTTTACAGCCGGGCAATTTGTCGAGCAATCCCTCGGCGCCATAGGTCTGGTAATTACGGCGAATTTCGTAGAACTGCTGACGGCTGTAGCCGATGAGCTTGCAGGCTTTGCTGACATTATTGAGCTCTTTGGCAAGCTCTAGCAGGCTGCGTTTGCGACGTGCTACTTTCTCGTTGGTGGTCATATGGTGACTCAAGATAACACGGTAGGGGTACCGTTTTGTTATCCGGTTTGAAGCCGTATGACCACTCCCTTTTGTGGGCAATTGTTAGGTGAATAACATCTCCATACATCTTGCCAAACCAATGTTCCGACAGTTTCTGCACTTGTTTGACTTCTGGCTTGGTCATCGTGGCCTCGAGTTCATCACGGGCCTGCATAGCCTCCGGCATCCCTTCTGTGGTAGCCAATGAGAGCCAGGCATAGGCATGTATCCACCGGTTGCGCGGAGCCCCCAGGCCTTCCTCTCGCAGTGTTCCCATCCGGTATTGGGCCTGGCGGTCACCTTGCTGGGCCGCTAGGCGATACTGCTTGAGAGCCAGCGCGTAATCTTCTTTGCCACCTTGTCCCAGACGCAGCATTTCACCGTAGGTGTACTGGGCGAGAATGTGTCCTTGTTGGGCTGCCTTGGCATAACTGGCTCTGGCCTGCTCCAGTTCACCTTGCTTATGCTGTAGCTCCGCCAGCTCAAACAATGCCTTTGGTACGCCACCGTCAGCAGCCCGAGTTAACCAGTGGATCTGCTGCTCCCGATCCACTTGCTGCAAACTCAGTTGGTACTCGGCATCATGGGAGCCATGCCCGGCGGCCAGCTCCAGCCAGTAGCGACCCAAGGCGGGGTCTGTAGAAACTTGTTCCCCTGCTAGATAAGCCATCCCTAGCCAGAGCTCAGCCTCAGCAGAGCCTGCTGTGGCAGCACGCAGATAGGTAGCGAAAGCATTGGTGGGGGCGGCCTGTTTAGCTTGCAGCAACAAGGCGTCCGGTTGCTGTTGGGCGGCGGCTCTATCGTTCCAGCGCTGGGCGAGGTCTGGTCGTTTGACTACCCCTTTACCTTGCGCATATCGCTCACCCAGCAGGTACTGGGCATCACGGTTACCCAGTTCTGCGGACCGCTCAAGCCACTTGATGGCATCCGTATCGGCCCCCGGTTGGGTGCTGTACCAGCGGGCCAGTACCAGCTGAGCGTCAGCATGATCCTGCTTAGCCGCTAGCTCGAACCAATCGAGGCATTCACTCACCAGCTTGCCTTGATGCTGCTCCTGGCACATCAGCCCCAACCGATAGCTGGCCTGGGTGTTGCCAAGGCGAGCTGAACGTTGCCACCACTGGGTTGCGAGCGCTGGATTTTTGGGCTCCCCGAGCCCAGCCTGATACCAGTCACCCACCTGCCAGGCGGCGCTGGCGCGGATCTCTTTATCGGCGGACAAGGGGCCAGACTGCTCGGCGGCCTGCTGCATCCAGTGCATGGCGTTGTGGTAATCGGGCTGACTTGCCAGACGTTTGGCCAGCTCATACTGGGCGCGGCCATCCCCCTGCTTTGCCGCTTGGGATAACTCGGTGTCAGTACGTGGGGTCGTGGAAGAACAGGCTGCAAGCACACTGACTGCCAGTGCCAGCCATAAGACTCGATATATCATGGGAAATTCTTCGCTGAGTGAAAAAGTGACGATGCTGCATTGCGGGCTAATGCGTTATGCTACGCGGCCACCTGATTGGGCATACAGCTAATGCGGCGCCTTCCCTGGCCATGAGCCTTGCCTGTCAGGTGGTTTTCTCTCGGTGATCCTGACAGACCTTCTGCCACTTGGTATGTTCAGCCTTATCGCCTCTAGCCTGCCAGAAAGCACAGATGCTCTCGGCCAATTCTGCGGCCATGGCATGGTCGTTATCACGACGACAAATCAGATACTGGGCCAGCCAGTTTTGGTACTGCTTCATTGATACCTCTTAAACCGCAATCCCAATCAATTGATCGGATCGGTATCCGTCTTGGGCTGTGCGGCGCGGTAGGCATCCATGATAGGAGCCCACGCCTCGCCGGTTGGGATCGGATATTTCTGGTACAGTGCCCCAAATCGCTCAGTGAACTCATCAATTCCATACTGCCGATTGAGTGGTACTTTCTTGTCATACCAATCGTCAGTCACTTCATGGGCCATACCACTAGCAATCAGCACGTCTGGCTGCACTTTAGGATTGGTTAAAAACACCTCGACATACCCACCGGGGGCAAATCCTAGCCCTATCACATTGCGCTGTTTTATTTGACCGTTGTTAAGCCGATAACGCTGCGCCATCTGCTTGCCCAGATCCTTGGGTAGTTCCAGCGTAATCCCATATCGCTTCTTGTCGTGATACGACACCCATTCTAGCTCTACCTTGTCCGGCACCGGCTGGCCGTAAAAACTCCGACCTTTTCCGACATCCCACTGATAATCTTTTTCTTTTAACAGCCGCTCACCCACAACAGACACTACGCCATTGCTCGATTCATGGGTTCTTACCCCTTCTCGAAAAAACAGGGCGCGGGTATGCCAGATCTCATCCGTATTAGATCCGACCATATAGCTCCAATCCATCTTGGTCGGACCATTGTCATTACACCCTGCCAGCCCCAGTAACAGTAACGGCAGTAATAACCATCGTCTCATTTACCCCCCTCCAAGTTACTGATCATACGGCGAGCCTCTCGCCCTTTGATACGGTTTGCCCCATTCACCAGCCCATCATCTGCGCTGTGGTGCAAGTACTCAAAGCGCAAGTATCGATAGACATCATCCGGGAGCTGTTGGCTCAAATCTTTGGCCACCCCAGCCTCGCTACCTGCATTAACCCAATGCTCATCCAGCTTGCTCAAATCAACCCGTGGCCGCATCGGGGCGCCGCTCTCCAGCATCAAGTCTCTGTTGTCTGCTTTCCACTCCTGAAACGGCACCCCTGCCGCCCGTGCGGCTTCCACCATGATGTGCAGCGGGATACGGGAATACTCCCCCTCGACCACCCGGTTGAGCAGCACCGTAACACTCACTTCCAACGGTCTTTCCCAGCCAAACTCGGGGCGGTTCAACGTGCGTACCCGCAAGCTGACTTTGCCTCTTATCGGGTCACTGGCAGGGGTTGGTAGCACAGACAGCCCGTTACCCCACCCCTGACTCAATTTGGCTTGGGCATAGTCCATCGCTTGCTGATAAGCGGAACTTTGTTCTGGACGAGTTCCTGCGGGTTCCATACTTTGAAACAGCTTGATAGCCTTTTGCTCTGTCAGAGCCGGATCGCTATTAGGGTTACGTAAGCTCCAGCGGCTGTAATAACCGCCACCAATATCCGAATGGCAACCGGGCAGCGCCAGTTCGGTGAAGTTGGACGCAATCTTTTTGCCCTCCACATCATTAGTGATCCGGGTCAGGGCAAAGAAGTAACGCCACTCATCCTTGGCCGTCAGGTGCACAACGCGCTCCGCACAATCCGGGGCTAGCGTGACGCTACGCGCCTCCAGCAACGACGAGCACACCGTATCGAACAGTCCGACAAACTTTATCCGGCAATCTTCCCGGCTGGCCCAGTCAAAACCGGCTTTCAGGCGGATGCTAGATTCCTTGGCTACCGCCTCGACCAACGGGTGATCGGTTTGCTGGTCGATCGTGTTCACGAATTGACGCGCCGCCGATGCGCCCCGGCTAAAGCCAAATACATCAAATTCGATCTTGTGGATACACCCCAGAGTCGGCAAAACCCGCCCTAATTGCAGGGTAATTTCTGCAACAACCAGCTCTCTACAGGCCAACAGAACCTTGTCGTAACTGGATGTGGGACCGTAGTCCAGCGCCTGTCCCTTCATGGAATCACCCTGCCCAGCCTCTGTACCGATCCCCTCGATATAGACAGGAACTGATATTCGCCCTTGCTGGGTACGAAGGTAGAGCTCATAAGCCTTGCCGATATTGGTGACGTCATTCGCCTGACTGGTATCGCTGAACGAGACCGCCCCAGCCATGCACTGCTGACGCATCCGCTCCTGCTCCAGCGGATCGCTGCATTGAGCCAGAAAGTCCTCAAGCGCCGCTTTACCCTCTTCATGCTTGGCGGTGTTGTTGGCAGTGCCGTCAAAGAACACCCCGATACGCAGGATATTCAGCTGATAGCCTTTCACCTCAATCACGTAGGAGTGCTTGGTGATAAAGCGCGGCGGTTGGGCCTGCCCAGCTTTGTGCCCTTCTGGTAGCGGCTGCTCAGGGTCAGTGAGGCAAAGGTCGCCGGAAGTCACCTTGATGTGTTCGCGCTTCACATCGTCGTGCCCCCAAAACTTCTCGGTATAAGCGGGAACCTGGCTGGTTTCGCCTTCTTTCAGGGCTTCACGGGACTGAGCAGCTTTGAGCCAGGGTTGGGTCTCCAGCTTGACCGTCACCGGCCCCACCGCAAAGCCTTCAACCAGGGTTGGGCCATCTTTCAGAGTCACGGTTTTGCTGGTGC
>NZ_JAAKVA010000027.1:0-38495 GCF_049175415.1 Aeromonas sp. 600527
CTATCTTGGCCAACCAGATTCCGGTTGGTGGAGAGGTGGTGGAACGGCTCCCTATCCGCAAGATTGAAATTCAGGAGTAAATGATGCCGATCCGTATTTTGCCACCCATTCTGGCCAACCAGATTGCAGCCGGAGAGGTGGTGGAGCGGCCCTCTTCTGTGGTGAAAGAGCTGGTGGAGAACAGCCTGGATGCGGGGGCCGACCGGGTCGAGATCGACATCGACAAGGGGGGCGCCAAGCTGATCCGCATCCGTGACAACGGCTGCGGTGTCGCCAAAGATGAGCTGGTACTTGCGCTGTCGCGTCATGCAACCTCCAAGGTGGCCACGCTGGATGATCTGGAAGGGATCAACAGCCTCGGTTTTCGTGGCGAGGCGCTCGCCTCCATCAGCTCTGTCTCCCGTCTCACCTTCACCTCCCGCACCGCCGAGCAGTCCGAAGCCTGGCAAGCCCAGGCGGAAGGGCGCGAGATGAGCGTCACCATCAAGCCTGCGGCCCATCCGGTGGGCACCACGGTGGAGGTGGTGGATCTCTTCTTTAATACACCCGCGCGGCGCAAATTCATGCGCAGCGAAAAGACCGAGTTTGCCCATATTGACGAGCTGGTGCGCCGCATCGCGCTCTCCCGCTTCGATGCCACCCTGATCCTGCGCCACAATGGCAAGGTGGTGCGCCAGTACAAGGCCGCCAATACCGTGCCGGAGCAGGAGCGACGTCTCGCCGCCGTTTGCGGCACCCCCTTCATGCACCATGCGCTGGCGGTAGAGAGCGAGCATAGCGACGTGCGTCTGTGGGGCTGGCTGGCAACCCCGGAGGGGGCAAGACCGCAGAACGACCTGCAATACACCTACGTCAACGGTCGGATGATGCGTGACAAGCTCATCAATCATGCCATTCGTCAGGCCTATGACGAGCTGCTGCCCGCTGACCGTTTTGCAGCCTATGTGCTCTATATCGAGCTGGATCCCCGTCAGGTGGATGTCAACGTCCACCCGGCCAAGCATGAGGTACGGTTTCATCAGGCGCGGTTGATCCACGACTTTATTTTTCAGGCGCTGTTTACTGCGCTGCGTCGCGAAGGGGTCAGCGCCGCTCATCAGGACACTCCGCTGGCCGAAACCCTGGTCGAGCTGCCGGTCAGCCCGCAGATCGAATATCCCGGTCAGGCTCCGCGTACCGAGTGGTACGGTGCCGAGCACAGCTACCGGGCACCTGCACAGGTGCGGGAAGGGAACGGTGGTGGTGCAGGCCGAGCCAGCAACTATCAACCGCCCGAGCCCCCAAGCCGGGAGGCGATGCGCGGCATGGGCGCTCTGCTCACTACGCTTCCTATCGCAGCTGAGGCTGCTCCTGCGCAGCCCACTGATCCAGTGCCGTCACCCAAACAGGGGGGATGTCGTGCCCTGACACTGGTGGAGCAGGCCTACCTGTTGATCGAGCGGGATAATCAGCTGGTGCTGCTCTCGCTGGTACGCGCCGAGCGGGTACTGCTGCGCCACTGGCTGCTGGAGACCTGGGGCCAGGGACTGGCTGCCCAGCCGCTGTTGCTGCCGGTCTCCTTCAAATTGCCGAAGAATTTGATCGCGCTGGTGACCGAGCAGGAACGTTTGCTGAAACGGATGGGGCTGGAGTTGAAAAGCGGGGGGCGCGACACCATGATCCTGACTCGGGTGCCGGCTCTGCTGCGCCAGACCGATCTGGTGCGTCTGTTACCCGAATTGCTGCAAATTATCGAGGGCGGATCTGACAGTGATGCTGGTCAGCAGGCTGAAGTATTATGCCAATGGCTGGTGGAGCAGGGGATAAGCCGCGAGAAGATATACGATTTTTCAACTGCCAGTCGTCTGCTGACGGAACTTGTAGCCGCTCACGCTGACCAACTGACAGATATTCGCATGGTACGCCCGCTTTCATTGGCGACCGTGCTGGAGGAGTTTGAACATGGCGAGTGACTTGCCGACCGCAATTTTTCTGATGGGGCCGACGGCCTCCGGCAAGACGGATCTCGCCATTGAACTGTGTCAGGCATTGCCTTGC
Source organism: Aeromonas sp. 600527 (assembly GCF_049175415.1). Lineage (NCBI taxonomy): Bacteria > Pseudomonadati > Pseudomonadota > Gammaproteobacteria > Aeromonadales > Aeromonadaceae > Aeromonas > Aeromonas sp. 600527. Next base: position 2,038 of record NZ_JAAKVA010000027.1, read on the forward strand.
GACATCATCAGCGTCGATTCTGCGCTGATCTATCGTGGCATGGATATAGGTACGGCCAAGCCGACTGCCGATGAGCTGGCACGGGCCCCGCACCGGCTGATCGACATTCTTGATCCCGCAGTGAGCTATTCTGCGGCCGATTTTTGCAAGGATGCCCTGCGGGAGATGAAAGAGATCGCCGATCGCGGCCGCATTCCGCTGCTGGTGGGCGGTACCATGCTCTATTTCAAGGCGTTGCTGGAGGGATTGTCTCCGCTGCCCTCCGCCGATCCCGCCATTCGAGCCGGGATTGAGGAAGAGGCTGCCCGCCTCGGTTGGCAGGCGCTGCACGATGAGCTGGTACGCATCGACCCGGTGGCCGGGGCGCGGATCCACCCCAATGATCCGCAGCGACTCTCTCGGGCGCTGGAGGTCTACCGCATCAGCGGCAAGACCCTTACCGAGCTGACGCAGGTGCAGGGGGAGGGCTTGCCCTATCGGGTGCTGCAGTTTGCCATCGCCCCGAGCGATCGTGCCTTGCTGCATCAGCGGATCGAACAGCGCTTTGACAAGATGCTGCAAGGTGGCTTTGAACAGGAGGTTCGTGCGCTGATGGCGCGCGGCGATCTGCACCCGGATCTTCCCTCCATTCGCTGTGTGGGTTATCGCCAAATGTGGGACTACCTGTGCGGTGAAGTGGGGTATGATGAGATGCGTTATCGTGGCATTGTTGCCACACGCCAATTGGCAAAACGACAGATGACCTGGTTGCGCGGCTGGCCCGACGTGACCTGGTTGGAATCTGGTGAGTCTGGCAATCTTGACCTCGTGCTTGCTCGCGCTGGTGCGGCTTGACACTCCCTGTATAATCAGGTTGTTATATTGATATTCGGTGTTTAAAAACAACAAACTATAAGGAAAAGAAAAATGGCTAAGGGGCAATCTCTCCAAGACCCGTTTTTGAATGCGCTGCGCCGTGAGCGGATTCCTGTTTCTATCTATTTGGTGAACGGCATCAAACTGCAAGGTCAGATCGAGTCTTTTGACCAGTTTGTTATCCTGCTGAAAAACACCGTGAGCCAGATGGTTTACAAGCACGCCATCTCGACTGTCGTACCGGCCCGTGCCGTCAATCATCACCAGCCCACTCCGGGTGGCGCGGCTGATGAACAGGGTGATGCCGAGGCGTGATATCCCTGGGCGAGTCGACTCGCCAACTCAGATTCATCATGATTCCTGTTAAGGAGCAAGCGCTTGTTTGACCGTTATGAAGCTGGCGAACAGGCCGTTCTGGTGCATGTCAACTTCAGTGATGAGGGTGAGCGGGAGGATCTGGAAGAGCTCAAGATGTTGGTGAGTTCTGCCGGTGTAAATGCGCTGGCGGTCATCACCACTAGTCGTAGTGCGCCCAGTGCCAAATTTTTTGTCGGCAGCGGCAAGGCTGAAGAGATCGCGTCCCAGGTCCAGATGCTGGATGCGGATGTGGTGATCTTCAACCATGCCCTGACTCCTGCCCAGGAACGAAATCTGGAACGTCTGTTCCAGTGCCGGGTGGTGGACAGAACCGGTCTGATCCTCGACATCTTCGCCCAGCGCGCCCGAACCCATGAAGGTAAACTGCAGGTCGAACTGGCCCAGTTACGCCACCTTTCCACTCGCCTGGTGCGAGGCTGGACCCACCTTGAGCGTCAAAAGGGCGGGATCGGTCTGCGTGGTCCGGGTGAAACCCAGCTTGAAACTGACCGACGTCTGCTGCGGGAACGCATCAAGGCGATTTTGCGCCGGCTCGACAAGGTAGCCAAGCAGCGGGAGCAGGGACGTCGTGCCCGCAACCGCAACGAAGTACCGACAGTTTCTCTGGTTGGTTACACAAACGCCGGAAAATCCACTTTGTTCAACCAACTTACAGCTGCCAGCGTGTATGCTGCCGACCAGTTGTTCGCAACACTGGACCCGACCCTGCGAAAACTGGTGATCCGGGATGTGGGTGATGTGATTTTGGCTGACACGGTTGGATTTATTCGGCACTTGCCTCATGATCTGGTCGCGGCTTTCAAAGCGACCCTGCAGGAGACCCGCGAAGCGGATCTGCTGCTGCATGTGGTGGACTGTGCCGATGAGCAGATGCAGGAGAATATCGACTCCGTGCAGCAGGTGCTGGCCGAAATTGAAGCTGACGACAGGCCTCAGCTGATGATCTGCAACAAGATCGACAAGCTGGCGGATCGTCCTGCTGGTCTGGAGCGAGATGACGAGGGGCGCCCATTGCGCGTCTGGCTGTCGGCTCAGACTGGTGAAGGTTGTGAGCATCTGTTTACGGCGCTGACTGAACTGCTGGCCGGCTCCATGGTGCACCACACCCTGCAGTTGCCACCCTCGGCAGCAAGATTGCGCAGTGCGCTTTATCAGTTGAAGGGCATTGAGCAGGAAGGCTTTAGCGAGGAGGGAGATTTCGTGCTGGAAGTCCGCTTGCAAGTGGCCGACTGGAACCGCCTCGTAAAGCAGGAAGGTGAGAGTTTACAACGCTTTATCAGACATTGATGTTCTGATAGAGGTGATATCCATCCGCAAGTATTAATGGAGACGCTGATGGCTTGGAATGAGCCTGGTAACAACGGCAAAGACCGTGACCCTTGGGGGAACAACGGCAAGAATCAGGGGCCCCCTGATCTGGACGAAATGCTGCGCAAGATGAGCCGTCGCTTCGGGGGCCTGTTTGGTGGTGGCACATCCGGTGGTGATGTCGGTCGCTTTGGTATCTCCATCGCACTGGTGATCGCTGTGGTGGTGTGGGTTGTCAGCGGCTTCTACACCATTCGTGAAGCGGAACGTGGTGCTGTGCTGCGGTTTGGCAAGTTTTCCCATATTGTCGAGCCGGGTCTGCGCTGGAATCCCACCTTTATCGACAAGGTGATCCCTGTGGATGTCGAGTCCGTGCGCTCCCTGCCTGCTTCCGGTTTCATGCTGACTCAGGATGAAAACGTGGTGCGGGTCGAGATGGACGTGCAGTACCGTGTCGTCAACCCCGAGCAGTATCTGTTTAGCGTAACGAATGCTGACGAGAGCCTGAGTCAGGCCACCGACAGTGCCCTGCGTTATGTTGTGGGCCACACCAAGATGGACGACGTGCTGACCACCGGTCGTGAGAAGGTGCGTCAGGAGACCTGGCAGGTGATTGATGGCATCATCGAGCCTTACCAGATGGGTCTGCAGATCGTCGACGTCAACTTCTTGCCGGCTCGTCCGCCGGAAGAGGTGAAGGATGCGTTTGATGACGCCATTGCCGCTCAGGAAGATGAGCAACGCTTCATCCGCGAGGCCGAAGCCTATGCCCGTGAAGTCGAGCCGAAGGCCCGTGGTCAGGTCAAGCGTCTGGAGCAGGAGGCGGAAGCCTACAAGTCCCAGATTGTGCTGAAAGCCCAGGGTGAAGTGGCCCGCTTCAACGAGCTGCTGCCCCAGTATCAAGCTGCGCCCGATCTGACACGCAATCGTATCTACCTGGAGACCATGGAAGAGCTCTATCAGCAGGCCAATAAAGTGGTGGTCGACATGCCGGCTGGCAACAACAGCATGATCTATCTGCCGCTCGACAAGTTGGCTGGCAAGCAGGCGAGCGTCCAGCAGGGGCGTCCAGCTGCTGCGCCGACCATCGAGTCCACGCCAGCTTCCAACGAGGGCGCCAACTCCACTCCGACGCCGCTGCGTAGCGGTGACCGCTTCAGCTCAGGGAGAAACTGATAGATGAAAAAGCTAGCTATTGGTGTAATCGCTGTCGCGGCCATGGTCTGCTTCTCCTCTGTCTTTATCGTTGATGAAGGCCAGAAGGGGATTGTGGTGCAGTTCGGCAAGGTGAAGCGGGTTGACTCCGGTGAACCCCGCCTCTATGAACCGGGCCTGCACTTCAAGGTGCCGCTCATCGACCAGGTTCGCAAAATGGATGCACGCATCCAGACCATCGACAGCCAGGCTGACCGTTTTGTCACCTCCGAGAAGAAAGACCTGATCATCGATTCCTATGTGAAATGGAAGATCGAGGACTTCTCCAAGTACTACCTGGCAACCGGTGGTGGCAACAAGTTGCAGGCCGAGGATCTGCTCAAGCGCAAAATCAACAACGGTCTGCGCTCCGAGATCGGTAATCGTACCATCAAGGATATCGTCTCCGGCGAACGCAGTACCGTGATGGAAGATGCTCTGATGAAGATGGCGCGCTCCTCCGAGCTCGGCATCAAGGTGGTGGATGTGCGGATCAAGCAGATCAACCTGCCGGTGGAAGTGTCCAACTCCATTTACCAGCGGATGCGGGCCGAGCGTACTGCCGTGGCCCGTGAGCATCGCTCCCAGGGGCGTGAGCAGGCCGAGATCCTGCGGGCCGATATCGATCGCAAAGTGACCGTGATGATCGCTGATGCAGAGAGTAACGCTCGTCAACTGCGCGGTGAAGGGGATGCGGAAGCCGCCAAAATCTATGCTGACAGCTACAAGAAAGACCCCGAGTTTTTCAGCTTCGTGCGCAGTATGGAGGCCTATCGCAAGAGCTTCGCCGGTGGCAATGACCTGATGGTGCTCAAGCCGGATAGCGAGTTTTTCCGTTACTTCAAGTCTCCTGAAGGCACCAAGCAGTAAGTGTCGGGAGTTGTTTTGCCAGGGGCCTGCTTTGTCAGGCCCTTTTATTTGTCTGCCAAACAAACGGGGTCAATGGTTTTTGACGGGAGAGGGGCAGAATGATGACATCCATACTGACGGGGCTGGGTCTGCTGTTGCTGTTTGAAGGGTTGGGGCCGTTTCTGATGCCAAGAGTGTGGCAGCAGATGCTGCGGCTGTTGAGCGAACAACCGGCGGAGCAGCTACGCCGTATCGGCGGCTCGCTGGTGGTGGCTGGCAGCGTGATCCTCTGGATGGTGAGTCGCTGAGTCTGGCGAAATGCACTGCTCAGCAGATAGCGACAATAAAAAAGAGGCAGAAGGCCTCTTTTTTCATGCATGTCGTTTACTCAGGCACTGCGCTGCACCGCCATGTGGGCCAGTGTTTCCAGCGCCTGTTTGTGCGGGGAGTCAGGCAGGATGGCGAGCGCGGCAATGGCCTTGTCCGCCTCTTCCCTTGCGCGCATGCGGGAGTACTCCAGAGCACCGGTGCGGTCGAGAATGGCCAGGATCTGGTCGAGATGCTCCATGCCGTTGCGGTGCTCGATGGCATCACGCACCAGTTGGCGCTCTTCCGCACTACCCACTTCCATGGCGCGCAGCAGCGGCAGGGTCGGTTTGCCTTCGGCCAGATCGTCACCGACGTTCTTGCCCATCTCTTCGCTCTGGGAGCAGTAATCCATCACATCATCGATGATCTGGAAGGCGGTACCCAGATACTTGCCGTAGTCGGTCATGGCCTGCTCGACAGGCTCCGGCTGATGGGTCAGCACGGCGGCGAGACGGGTGGCGGCCTCGAACAGCTTGGCGGTCTTGCAATAGATGACCGTCATGTAGCTCTCTTCGGTGGTATCCGGATCGTTGCAGTTCATCAACTGCAGCACTTCCCCTTCGGCGATGGTGTTGGTTGCATCCGAGAGGATCTCCATCACCCGCAGGTTGGAGAGTTCGGCCATCATCTGGAAGGAGCGGCTATAGAGGTAGTCACCGACCAGCACGCTGGCAGCATTGCCAAACATGGCGTTGGCGGTCTCCCGGCCACGGCGCAGGTCGGATTCGTCGACCACGTCGTCGTGCAGCAGGGTAGAGGTGTGAATGAATTCGATGATGGCGGCCAGTTTCAGGTGATCCTCACCTTCATAGCCCAGCGCACGCGCAGCCATCACGGTCAGCATGGGGCGCATCCGTTTCCCGCCGGCGCTGACAATGTAGAAACCCAGCTGATTGATCAGACTAACGTCGGACTGGAGTCGGGCCAGGATCAGTTCATTGACCGCCGTCATGTCGGCGGCACAGAGCGCACGGATAGTCTGTTGGTCCATAAGTCTCGTAACGTGACAGCAGCAATAACTGCGATTTTAGTAATGGCAGGGATTCTACACGATTTCACAATGGGTTACAGTTAGGCGTTTATCCACGGCGGCAGATATGCGCACAAAATAAACTTTTTGCTAAATTGGCCTTGCCTGAGCAGATCGATTTGCGTAGAATGCCCGCCCATTGTTATAGGTTTTTGCGCATGTCTAGCCTTGAGCAAAAGACATGCCTTTACGGAGTTAATCAAATGTACGCGGTATTCCAAAGCGGCGGAAAACAACACCGTGTGGCCGAAGGTCAAATCGTTCGTCTGGAAAAGCTGAACGTTGAGACTGGCGCTACCATCGACTTCAACGAAGTGCTGATGGTTGCTGCAGGCGACACTTTTAAAGTAGGTGCTCCTTTCGTTGAAGGTGGCAAGGTTGTAGCTGAAGTTGTGGCTCACGGCCGTGGCGAGAAAGTGACTATCGTCAAGTTCCGTCGTCGTAAGCACCACCGTAAGCAAGCGGGCCACCGTCAGTGGTTCACTGAAGTCAAAATCACTGGCATCAGCGCTTAATTAGAGGAGTCCGATAGATGGCACACAAAAAAGCTGGCGGTTCATCCCGCAACGGTCGCGATTCTGAAGCTAAACGCCTGGGCGTGAAGCGTTTCGGCGGCGAAACAGTTCTGGCTGGCAGCATCATCGTTCGTCAGCGCGGTACCAAGTTCCACGCTGGTGAGAACGTTGGTCTGGGCAAGGACCACACCCTGTTCGCTACCGCGAACGGCAAGGTGCAGTTCGAAGTTAAAGGTCCGCTGAATCGTAAGTACGTTAGCATCGTTGCTGAGTAATTACGGACCGCAAGGATCCGAAGCCCCGCCAACAGGCGGGGCTTTTGTTTTTCCGAAATAATGACGAAAAAACGGAACGCAGATGACCCGGGTACCGAGATTGCCCGGAGAGGCAAGATGCGTATCGCCCGCAGGGGTCTGTACCACTATAATTGCGTATCGGTTTTTCGAATTAAGGTGACGGTTACCTATGAAGTTTGTTGATGAAGTCCAGATTCGAGTCGATGCCGGTGACGGTGGTAACGGTTGTGTAAGTTTTCGCCGTGAAAAATATATTCCCAACGGTGGTCCGGATGGTGGTGACGGTGGTGACGGTGGTGACGTCTATCTGGTTGCCGATGAGAACCTCAACACCCTGATCGACTACCGTTTTGAGCGTTTCCATGCTGCCGAGCGTGGCGAGAATGGCCAGAGTGCCAACTGTACCGGTCGTCGTGGCAAGGACAAGATCCTGCGCGTGCCGGTCGGTACCCGTGCAACCGATGACGATACCGGCGAGTTGCTGGGCGACTTGACTCACCACGAGCAGAAGCTGCTGGTTGCCAAGGGCGGTTTCCACGGTTTGGGCAATACCCGCTTCAAGAGTTCGGTCAACCGGGCTCCACGCCAGAAGAGCAACGGCACCCCGGGCGAAGTGCGTACCCTGAAGCTGGAGCTCCTGCTGCTGGCCGATGTCGGCATGCTGGGTCTGCCCAACGCAGGCAAGTCTACCTTTATTCGCGCCGTTTCTGCGGCTCGCCCGAAAGTGGCTGATTACCCCTTCACTACCCTGGTACCGAACCTGGGTGTGGTGCGTGGTGAAAACTCCCGCTCCTTCGTGATCGCCGATATCCCGGGTCTGATCGAAGGCGCTGCCGAAGGTGCAGGCCTGGGTATCCGCTTCCTGAAACACCTCGAGCGTTGCCGCGTGCTAATCCACTTGGTGGATATCTGCCCGGTTGATGGCTCCGATCCTGCTGAAAATGCCGTGACCATCGTCAAGGAGCTGGAGAAGTACAGCCCTGAACTGGCTGGCAAGCCGCGCTGGTTGGTGTTCAACAAGATGGATCTGATCCTGGAAGAGGAAGCCCAGGAGGTGATGGATCGCGTCAAGGCGGCCCTGAACCACGAAGGTCCGGTCTATGCCATCACTGCCATCAGCAAGGAAGGCACCAAGAAGGTCTGCTACGACATACTGGATCTGCTGGATACCATGCCCCGTCAGCTGGCGGAAGATGCCAAAGACGCCATCGAGAAGGTGGAGTTTAAGTGGGACGACTACCACAAGAACCAGCTGGCCAAGGCTGAAGCGGAAGCACTGGCTGCCTCTCTTGCCTTCGATGAAGGGCTTGATGATGACGATTGGGATGACGACGAAGATGATGGCGTTGAAGTCATCTACGTCCGTGACTGATCCCCGTCACTCTCATTGAAAACCGGAGCCTGAACAGGCTCCGGTTTTTTTATGTCTATCGAGCAGCAACTCATTAGGTATATTTGTGATGTCACTTATTGCCTGCTACTGATAACCGATTATACTGCCCACCAAAATTAACAATAACGAAACAATCATCTGGCGATGTCGATTGAATCGATATGCGCCGCTGTATCTTATTGTTTTAATGGAAGGTTTACCTGTTGAAATATTTATGCGCATATTTCTGCCTTAAGGGCTTGTTTGTGCATTTTTTTAGAGTATTCTTGCGCCCGTTTTGCCGGTTAATGCATGAATACGCAGGTAGGCCGGGCTATGGAAAAGTAACATTAGGGCAGTCTTATCATGCTGGAAAAGAGTCTTGAAGCATCTGCGGTTAATACCCGCCGTAACTTGTTGATGTTTCTAATACCGTCACTGATCGGTATCTTGCTGTTCATGACGCCGGTCGTCTATGACGGTAACGTCACCATCCCGGTGGCCGTGCTGGCCAAGCTGGTACAGCGCGTTTTTGCCGATTATCTGGTCGCCATGGTCAGTGCGGTGATCACCACCACCATGCTGATGACGGTGATTGCCTGGCTGTTCAAGCCAGCGATTCTGGTGCGTCGTCCTTTCCTCAACAGTTTGTTCAATGTCTCCCCTTTCTGGGCCTGCGTGCGGGTATTGGGCGGTATCTTCGTGCTGCTGACCTTCTTCCAGGTGGGGCCAGAGGTGCTTTACTCCGGCGCAACCGGTGGACTGGTGCTCAACGATCTGCTGCCGGTGCTGTTTTCGGTCTTCATTTTTGCTGGCCTGTTGCTGCCGTTGCTGCTCGATTTCGGGCTGCTGGAATTTGTCGGCACCATGATGACCCGCATCATGCGTCCGGTGTTCCGGTTGCCGGGTCGCTCCGCAGTGGACTGCTTTGCCTCCTGGCTGGGGGATGGCAGCGTCGGTATCCTGCTGACCAGCAAGCAGTACGAAGGGAAGTTCTATACCCAGCGTGAAGCCGCGGTGATTGGCACCACCTTCTCTGCCGTCTCCATCACCTTCTGTCTGGTGGTGATCTCCCAGGTGAAGCTGGAGCACATGTTCGTCCCCTTCTACCTGACCGTCTGTCTGGCGGGGGTGGTTGCCGCCATCGTGGTGCCGCGTCTGCCACCGCTCTGCTGGAAGAAGGACATCTATGCCGATGGCACTCCCCTGTGCCGCAAGCAGGAAGCAGTGCCGCACCAGCACAGCGTGATGAGCTATGGTTTCGAGCGTGCCCTCACCAAGGCTGACAGCATGACTGATCTCGGCGCCGTCGCACGGGAAGGGGTGAAGAATGCACTGGATATGGTGTTTGGCGTGCTGCCGGTGGTGATGGCGATCGGTACCTGTGCCCTGATGCTGGCCGAGCACACCCCTATCTTCAACTGGCTTGGCGCCCCGTTTGTCCCCTTGCTGGAGCTGCTGCAACTGCCGGAGGCGGAAGCCGCTTCCAAGACCATCATGGTCGGTTTTGCCGACATGTTCATTCCGGCGGTGCTGGCCTCGACCATCGAGAGTGACATGACCCGCTTCGTGATTGCCGCCATGTCGGTAACCCAGCTGATCTATATGTCGGAAGTGGGCGCCCTGCTGCTGGGCAGCAAGATCCCGGTCAAGCTGTGGGAGCTGTTCGTTATCTTCCTGCTGCGCACTCTGGTTACCTTGCCGGTGATTGCCGGGGTGGCACACCTGCTGTTCTAAGGGCGCAGCGCAGTGAAAAACGGTCAACCTCGGTTGACCGTTTTCTTTTTCGTAGTGACGGAAGAGAGTCCCCCTTCGGTTGGCTCAGCCTGTAGTGACGGGACTCTGGATGGTCAGCGAGTGGATTGTGTTGGCGATGCGATAGGGCTTGGCTGCTTTGTAGACCTTCTTCTCGTCGTCATAGCTTCCCCCCAGATACTGGGTGCTGTATAGCGTCTGCTGGCGGCGATCTGTCTCCTTGTAGCCCTGCGGGCAGGTCTGGTTGGCCTGCTGAAAGCAGGCCGTCATGCTGCTGCATTCGATGTAGAAGCCGCGCTGGCTGGGATCGGCAAGGTGCACAGGGGTGACGGTAGGGGCGGGGGGAGACAACAGGGCGCAACCGGAGAGCGTCAGTGCGCCCAGCAGAACGAGATGTTTTGACATAGATAACCTGAACAGTGTGGTGTGACAACGTGTGAGGGGGAGTCTATTGCTCCCCCTTCGCTATAGGGGCACCGTTATAACCAGCCCGGGGCGTTCAGGCCAGCCCGCAAATGTAAGAAGATATGACCCAGCTAGGCCTGTGCGGCTAGCAGTGCGGTTTCATCCACCTGATCCAGTTGGGCGGTCTCGAGGAAGCGTCTGGCGTAATCGCGCCAGATACCGCTGCTGACAAACAGAACGAACAGATCCGGGTCGATATGCTGTTCACGTACCATGCTCTGCATGATGGCAAGAGCCTGGGAGACCGTCTTGCCAGATTTGTAGGGGCGATCACTGGCGGTCAGAGCCTCGAAAATATCGGCGATAGCCATGATGCGGGCCGGTACGCTCATCTGTGATCCGGTCAGCTGGCGTGGGTAACCCTTGCCATCCATCCGCTCGTGATGGCCGCCGGCAATCTCCGGCACGCAGCGCAGATGACGGGGGAAGGGGAGGTGCTCCAGCATGCGTATGGTCTGGATGATGTGCTCGTTGATCTTGTAGCGCTCCTCCTCGGTGAGGGTTCCCCTGCTGATGGCAAGGTTGTATCTCTCCCCCCGGTTGTAGAGATGGTGCGGTACCTTGACCTTGAAGCCCCAGGGATTGTGCTCGTCGAACCGATCTCCATCCGGACGAGGCACAAGGTGCCAGCACTTGTCGGCCAGCAGTGGCTCGAGGCAGGGCAACTCGGGAGATGGTTCTTTCTGACGCAGCTTGATCTCCTCCCGGCTGATGCCGAGCCGATCGTCCAGGGTGCGCAGCCAGGTGCGGCTGGCGATGGCGTCGAGCCGTTCAATCTTCTCGGGGGCCATCCACTCGCCACCCAGATTGCACTCGGCGATGAAGGCAAACTCCTGATCCAGCTCGGCCCAGCGCGGGGCTGCCTCTTCCCGGCAGGCACTTCTGATCTCTGATGACAAGCGGGCAGCGAGGCTCTCGATATAGACATCCCGCTTGAGTACTTCAAAACGAGTGCGGATCTCGTGGATCCGGTCGTAGAGGGTCTCCAGTTTGGTGGCCTTGTCGACCACGAACTCCGGGGTGGTCACCTTACCACAGTCATGTAGCCAGCTGGCGATATGGATGGCTTCCCACTCCTCCTCGTTGAGAGTGAAATCGGCAAAGGGGCCCTGTCGCTGGGCGCAGGCCGCCTCGGTCAGCATCCGGGTCAGCTCCGGCACCCGCTGGCAGTGACCGCCGGTGTAGGGGCTCTTGGCGTCGATGGCGCCGGCCATCAGCTCGATAAAGGATTCGAGCAGCTGTTTCTGCTCTTCCAGCAAGCGCTGGTTCTCGATGGCGGAGGCGGAAGTGCCCGCCAGCGCTTCGATGAGGCTGATGCGCGATGCCAGCTCCTGTTCGCTGCAGCGTGGCAGGATCAGCAGGAGGTATCCGATCAGCTCCTGACGATGGCCGCAGAGCGGCTCAGCCACCAGCTGGCATGGGTCGGGAAAGGAACCCCAACTGTCCAGGTGTTGCCTCCATGTCGCCTCATCCAGGCTGAGGGAGATGCGCTGGGAAGTGGCCATGCCGGATAGCAATGGTTGTGGCCAGGGAACCTGCCCAAGGGGCAGCTCGGTTTGCTGCCAGCGGGCCTGGACCGGCTGCATCTTTTGCTGTTGGGCCAGGTAGAGGCTCCCCCCTTTTGCCTGTACCGCGGCGATGGTTTCATGCAGGATGCGGCTTAGCAGGGAGTCGAAGCGGTGCTCTGCAGCCAGTGCTCTACCCATGTTCATGAAGTTGCCGAGGGTTTGGCGCATGCCGGACATGGTGCGGGCAAGGTCATCTATCTCCCGGATGGCCGATTCTGGAACCTGCCCCTCGCCAAAGTCGAAACGCTGGATCCGCTCGGCCTCGCGGGTCAGGGCCAGCAGCGGGGTAGCGGTACGGCGGGAGACCATCCAGATCACTGGCAGCAGCAACAACAGGCTGGTCAGCGCCCATGCCATATTGATCAGTGCTTCATTGCGTGCCTGCTGATAGAGCAGATCTGCCGAGACCAGCAGGGCGATGTAAAAAGGGGTGTCCTTGCCGAGGGGGGAGATATTGACCAGCCACTCTTGTTTTTCCCCTGTGGTCAGGGTCAGCTCCCGGGGAGAACCATCCAGCAGCACAGGCGTCCTCTCTAGCCTAGTTTTCAGCTCGGCCATGACTGGGCTGCCCAGAGCCGTGATCGCTGGCAGCTGGGTTAGCTGATCATAGGCTGGCAGATGTACAGGATCGGCCGCCAGTAGGGTCGCGGAGCGATCGAACAACACTACCTGGCTTTGGAGCGGCAACTGCAGCTCGCCAATCAAGGCCGAGAGCCCTTCGACACTGGCATCCAGCCCGATCACGGCGCGTTGGCTATGGCTGGTGACAGCCAGCGTCATGCCCGGCTCCCTGGTGGTAAAAAAGAGATAGGGGGTGGTGGCGACAATCTTTGATGAACCGCGAGCCAGCCGGTACCAGTCGCGGCTGCGGGGATCGAATCGATAATCCGCCATGGCTCGCCGCCCCAAAAGTTGCAGCTGCTCATCAAAATAGAGGAACTCTCCCCGCCCGCTACTCAGGCTCTGAACCAGCAACTGGCTGCCTTCAGGCACAGCCTGCAACTGGGCCCGGGCCCGTTCCGTGAGTTTTCGTACCAGAAAGAAATCGCCACTCTCATAGCCGATGTAGACGGCACCATAGCTGTCGCGATTGGCCAAGATCTCTGCCAACTGCGGCAGATACTCCAGTCGGCTTGCCAGATCGCTCATGTCGGCCAGTCGGCTGCTGGCTAGCAGGCTGAGGGACATGCGGGCTGGCTGCTCGTTCAATTGCAGAGCGAGGGCCAGCTGTTCCCGGTACTGTTTGAAGTTGTGGCGCTCATGTTCCAGCATCTGGCGAGAGCCCTGCTGGAACTGCAGCAGAATCAGCAGCATGCCCAGCACACTGAACAGCAGGGTAAATAGGGTGGCAATGTGAACATAGAAGGGCTTGCGCCCGGATCTGGCAGTGATCATGGACATTTCCTTGTCACAGTGATGCTTGCGGAGACGATCTGTCAGCAGTGTGTCAATACGATAACAGAAATGACAATACTGGCCTGATATCTGTGCTTTTCCATGGTTGCCCACTGCCAGGCAGAGCTTGGCAGGAGATAGTGATTCATTCAGGTATCCCGTGCTACATTGCCTCACTTGTTACTGGTCTGTAAATCCATGGAGTGACTCATGCCTGCCATCCCCTATTCCGTGCTCGATCTGGTGCCTGTTGCCGAAGGTTCCGTACCTGCCGAGTCATTTCGCCGTTCGCGGGATCTAGCCCGCCATGCCGAGGGCTGGGGTTACCAGCGCTACTGGCTGGCCGAACACCACAACATGCCGGGCATTGCCAGTGCCGCCACCTCGGTGCTGATCGGCCATCTGGCCGAAGCCACCACAACTCTGCGGATCGGGGCGGGTGGCATCATGCTGCCGAACCACTCGCCACTGGTGATTGCCGAGCAGTTTGGCACTTTGGCTTCTCTCTATCCCGACCGCATCGATTTGGGCCTTGGTCGCGCCCCCGGGACCGACCAGCGCACCATGCGGGCGCTGCGGCGAATGCGCAGCAGCGAGGTGGATGATTTTCCGGCCGATGTGCGCGAGCTGATGAGCTACTTTGGCGACGAGATCGGCGCGGTGCAGGCGGTGCCCGGCCAGGGGCTGCATCTACCCATCTGGCTGCTGGGCTCCAGCCTCTACAGCGCGCAACTTGCAGCTGCGATGGGCTTGCCGTTCGGGTTTGCCTCCCATTTCGCGCCCGCCATGTTGCTGCAGGCGCTGGAAATCTACCGCAGCCAGTATCGTCCCTCTGCGCGCTGGCCCAAGCCCCATGCGGTGGTCTGCATCAACATGATCGCCGCCGACAGCGAGCGGGAGGCCCGTTTCCAGTTCACTACCGTGCAGCAGCAGTTCTTGCGCCTTCATCGCGGTGATGCGGGCAAGCTGCCCGCGCCGGTCGTCCAGCTTGGCGACGAGTGGGCACCCCGGGAGCTGATGGCGATGGAGCAGACCCTGGCTCGCTCGCTAGTGGGCGATCCGGAGCAGATCCGCCATGGCCTCAAGGCGCTGCTGGCGGAAACCCGTGCCGATGAGCTGATGTTCAATGGCCCCATCGTCGATCATCAGGCCCGGCTGCGCTCCTTTGAAATTGCCGCCGAGCTGATGCAGAGCCTGTAAGCCATGACGAACCCTACTGTCGCGGTGGATGGGCCGTATTGGAATCCCATGGTACCGGAGCTGTCGGTTACCGATCTGGCTCGATCTCTGGTTTTCTATACCGGTTTGTTGGGCTTCTCGGTCCGCTATCGGCGCGATGACCCTCCTTTTGCTTATCTTGAGCAGCAACAGATACAGCTGATGCTGGAGCAGGTACATCCGGCGGGTTGGCAGGTCGGGGCGCTGGAGCCACCGTTCGGTCGGGGGATCAATCTGCAGATGGAGCTGACCGAGATCCAGCCGCTACTCGACCGCTTGCAGGCCGCCGGGATTGCACTTTTCCGGCAGCCCACTGAAGTCTGGTATCCAGTGGGCGAGATGCTGGCCGGGCAGCGCGAATTTTTGCTGCAGGATCCCGATGGTTATCTGTTACGGTTTGTGCAATATCTGGGGGAACGAGCGGCTGACTGACAAGATCAAAATCTTAACCATCTGATTTTAAAGGACTGTCAGATGTATGTCGGCTATCTGTCGTGTCACCTTTCGCGGCGCAAGCCCTATGCTGGCCCTGTCAATTACCACAAGGAGTTCGAGATGATCGTCAGGAAGTTGAGATTGCAACGGGGTTGGTCTCAGGATCAGTTGGCAACGTTGACTGGTTTGAGTGTCCGCACTATCCAGCGGATCGAGCAGGGGCAGCAACCCGGACTGGAATCTCTCAAGGCCCTGGCCGCCGTCTTTGAACTCGATGTGGCTCAACTGGATGGATCAGAGCAACAGGAGCGCGAGATGAGAGGAAGTGACACTATGGGTCAGGATGCGGTCCAGGTATCGGCAGAGGAGCGGGCGGCAATGCGCTATGTGGAGGGGCTCAAGGGCTTCTATCACCATGTCGCCAGCTATCTGCTGGTGATTGGCGGGTTGTTTGTCATCAACTATCTGAGCAACCCGGGGTATATCTGGGCCTGGTGGCCGGCACTGGGGTGGGGATTGGGACTGGCGTCCCATGCCATTCGGATATTCGAGCCTTTCAAACTGTTTGGCCCGGAGTGGGAGCGGCGCCAGATCGAGAAGCGGCTGGGGCGCAAGTTGTAACTTCATTCGCCGGAAAACAGGGCACACAAAATAGTAAGCCCGGCAGATTGCCGGGCTTTGTTATTGGAGCGGGTTGTGGCAATCGGTGCAACTGCGACCGCCTGATTGCTGCGTACTCCCTAGCTGGCGTGAACCGGGCAGGGGGTGGCGATCAGAGCATCATCCTCGTAGCGCCACAGGGTGAGGCTGTTGCCCCAGACGCAGCCGGTATCCAGACCCTTGATATCGCTTTTTCCGGTGTTGCCCATCAGGGCTGCCCAGTGGCCGAACACCAGAATGGGGTCATCCACATGGTGTTCACGCTGCTCGAACCAGGGGCGCAGCCCCGGGGTCGACTCCTTGGGCCCCTTCTTGCATTTGAAGTCGAGCCGGCCATCAAAGTAGCAGAAGCGCATCCGGGTGAAGGTGTTGATGATGTAGCGGTAGCGGTCAATCCCGACCAGATCATCTTTCCAGCCATCGGGTTGGTCGCCATACATGTTGTGCAGCAGCCACTGGTACTGATCGCCGCGCAACAGGCTCTCTACCTCGCGGGCACAGTTGCGGGCGGTGCGGGCATCCCACGCCGGGGAGATACCGGCATGCACCATCATGATGGGCAGATCCGGATGCTCCGCCAGCAGCGGGCGGTGGCGCAGCCACTCCAGCAGTTCATCCCGATCCGGCGCATCCATCAGGCTCTGCAGCTTGTCCTTCTTCTTGAGTGGGGCAACGCCATTGGCGACCGCCAGCAGGTGCAGGTCGTGGTTGCCGAGCACGGTGACGGCGCGGTTGCCCAGCCCTTTGACAAAACGCAGGGTATTGAGGGAGTCCGGGCCGCGGGCGACCAGATCGCCGCAGAGCCAGAGCACGTCTTGGTCGGGATCGAACGCGGCAAGATCCAGCAGACGGCGCAAGTCGTCGTAACAGCCCTGGATGTCACCGACAAAACAGTTCGCCATGAAACCTCAGTTGATAATATTGGGGATGGCCAGCGTGAAGGGGGCGATAGGCGCCTCGAACTGCTGACCAGAGCCATCTTGCAGGGTATAGCTCCCTTCCATCACCCCGAGCGGGGTCGCCAGCGGCACGCCGCTCTGGTAGCGGTAGGTCTCACCTTCGGCAATGACGGGTTGTTCCCCGACCACGCCCGGGCCTGCCACTTCCAGCATCTTGCCATTGGCATCGGTGATGAGCCAGCGCCGGTGCAGCAGTTGCACCGGGCCGGGTCCCAGATTCTCAATCTCGATCAGATAGTGAAACTGGTAAGGGTCTTTGGATTCCGCCACATATACGGGGTATGGGCGGATCTCGATGTGCGGGAGTGCCACAGGATCAGGCCTTTGGCTGATCTGCCAGCCAGTTGGCGATCATGACAAACTGCTCGAGGGAGAGATTCTCCGGGCGCAGGTTGCCATCGATACCAAGCTCGGTCAGCTGGGCGTCGGTGATGAAGTTGGAGAAGCTGTTGCGAATGGTCTTGCGACGTTGGCCGAAGCCCTCGGTACAGACGCGGTTCAGGCAACGGATATCCTTGGCGACTATGGTGGGATTCTTGTGCGGGATCAGGCGTACCACGGCAGAGTCCACTTTCGGCGCCGGCTTGAAGGCGCCAGGGCCCACTTCCAGCACTGGCACTACCTGGCAGTAGTACTGGGTCATCACGCTCAGGCGGCCATAGGCCTTGCTGCCGGGACCGGCGGCCAGACGCAGAACCACTTCCTTTTGCAGCATAAAGTGCATGTCTTCAACCCGGTCGGCAAACTCGCACAGGTGGAAGATAAGCGGGGTGGAGATGTTGTAGGGCAGGTTGCCGAAGATACGCAGTGGCCCCTTGCCTTCACCCATCAGGGTGCCGAAGTCAAAACGCATGGCATCCGCTTCGATAACGGTCAGCTTGTCCTTGAGGGTCGGGTGCTCACGCAGACGTGCCGCCAGATCCCGGTCCAGCTCGACCACGGTCATCTTGTCCATCTGGGAGGCGACCGGCTCGGTCAGCGCGGCCAGACCCGGGCCGATCTCCACCAGGTTCTGACCCGGCTGCGGATTGATGGCGGCCACGATCTGATCGATCACGTAGCGATCGTGCAAGAAGTTCTGACCGAAACGCTTACGGGCGGTGTGGCCCATGTGCACTTTGTTGCTCTGCACCTTACTGCTCATATCTTTTTTTCTCTACCATCTTGATGGCGTGGTTGATCGCGGTGATCAGGCTGCCCGAGTCGGCGAGGCCCTTGCCTGCCAGATCCAGTGCGGTGCCGTGATCCACCGAAGTGCGGATGAAGGGAAGCCCCAGGGTGATATTGACCGAACTGCCGAAGCCCTTGTATTTGAGCACTGGCAGCCCCTGGTCGTGGTACATGGCGAGTACCGCATCCGCATCCTTGAGGTATTTCTCCTGGAACAGGGTGTCGGCCGGCAATGGGCCGACCAGATCGATCCCCTCCTGGCGCAGTGTGGCCAGAGCAGGTTCGATCACGTCAATCTCTTCACGTCCGAGATGGCCACCTTCCCCGGCATGAGGGTTGAGGCCGCAGACGTAAATACGGGGTTTGGCGATGCCAAACTTGGTGGCGAGATCCTCGTTGAGGATCCGGATCACCTTGCCGAGGCGATCCTCGGTGATGGCCATCGCTACATAGGCCAGCGGAATATGGGTGGTCGCCAGTGCAACCCGCAGTCCCTCGGTTGCCAGCATCATCACCACATCGGCGGTGCCAGACTGCTGGGCAAAGAACTCGGTGTGGCCGCTGAACGAGACGCCGGCCTGGTTGATGATCCCCTTGTGCACCGGTCCGGTCACCACGGCGGCAAATTCGCCGCTGAGGTTGCCATCGCAGGCGCGTTGCAGGGTCGCCAGCACATAGGCGCCGTTGCCTTCGTTCAGCTCGCCCGGTACCACGGGGGCTCCGAGGGGGACCGGACAGACGGTCAGGGTGCCCGCCCGCTGCGGATGAGCAGGGACTCCTGCATCGTAGGGCTCAAGCTCTATGGACAGCCCCAGCAGGGCCGCCCGCTCGCGCAGCAAAGCTGGATCGGCAATGACCACCAACTGGTGCGGCCAATCCTGCTGGGCAATCTGCAGCACCAGATCCGGGCCGATCCCGGCCGGTTCGCCCGGGGTAACGGCAAGGCGACGGCAGCTCATCAGCTCGCAGATCCTTCGACACGGATGTAAGCCTCATCACGCAGCTCATCCAGCCACGCCTGGGACTCTTCCACGAAGCGGCGGTTGTAGATCAGCTGATAGGCACGCTGTTCCAGAGCCTTGTCAGTGGCATCCAGGCTGCGACGATCTTCCACTTGGACGATGTGCCAGCCGTGGCTGGTGCGGAAGGGGGCGCTGATCTGGCCCGGTTGCAGGCGGTTAACCATGTCGCGGAACTCCGGCACATAGACGTTGGGGTCAGACCAGCCCAGTTCGCCACCCTGCACTGCAGAGCCCGGATCTTCGGAGTACTTCTCCGCCATGCTGGCGAAGCTGGCCTTACCGCTCTTGATGTCGTGAAGAATGCCGTCCAGCATCCCCTTGGCTTTCTCTTCGCTCAGGATGATGGAAGGCTTGATCAGGATGTGACGGGCCTTCACCTCGGTCTGCATCACCTGCTGCTGGCCCTTGGTGTCGAACACCTTGACGATGTGCAGACCGGCGCCGGAGCGCAGCGGGCCGACGATATCGCCCTTCTTGGCACCCTGTACCGCTTCGGCCATCAGGGTCGGCATCTCTTGCGGGCTCATCCAGCCCCAGTCACCCCCTTCCAGCGCCTTGGGACCGTTACTCTCGGCAATGGCCAGTTTGCGGAAGTCGGCACCTTGCTTGAGGGCGGCCAGAATGCGCTCGATCTTGCTCTTGGCTGCATCCAGCTGGGCGGCGGTCGGGTTGTCCGGCAGGGCAATCTGGATATGGCCGACGTGGTATTCGTTCTGCTGTTGACCCTGTTTCTTCAGGATCTCCACCACTTGCTTCACCTCCTGCTCGGAGATGTTGATGCGACGGCGCACCTGGTTGCGGCGTACCTCGTTCATCAGGATCTCGCGGCGCACCTCTTCCCGATACTGGGCATAGGTCATCCCTTCACGGGCGAGCTGGGCACGCAGTTGATCCAGGGTCATCTTGTTGTCGGCGGCGATGCCCTGAATAGCCTGTTCCAGCTGGGTATCGCTGATCTTCAGCCCCTGGCGATCCGCTAGTTGTAACTGAAGGCTCTCCTGGATTAGACGGTCGAGCGCCTGTTTGCGCAGAGTGGCATCGTCAGGCAGGGACTGGCCGCTCTCCTGGGCGGAGAGTTTTACCTTGTTGACCAGTGCGTCCTGTTGACTGGACAGCACTACGTCCTTGTTGACCACGGCCAGCACCTTGTCCATCAGCTCGGGTGCAGCCAGAGCGGCCTGGCTCATGGCGCCGAACATTCCCGCGGTCAGCAGGGCAATCAGGGTCTTTTTCATATCCATCTCTCAAGGCTGGACCAGCATCATTGCTGGTCTTTCAGATTAAACGGGCGAACATAGGGCAACAGCTCGGTATCCAGTGTGACACTGCGGCCACCGGTACCCACACTGCCAAGTCCCTTCATTTCAAACTGCAGACCAATGACTTTTTCCGAAGTTGGCTTCAGGGTGATATTGTCCGGCTGGTTGTGCCACTCCAGGCTCATGTTGATGCTCCAGCAGCAGGAGTCGTATTTGACACCGATTTTGCGGTCAATGTTCACATCCTGCTTGATATCACGGTAGTAACCGCCATACATCTGCCACTGATCGGCGATCGGTGCCATCATCACCAGGCCAGCCTGGCTGAGGTCTTCGGCCAGATTTGGGTTGCTCGGGTAGCGATAGTCCCGGTTGCCGTCCTGGATATAACGGTAGTTGACCTGGGTGGTCAGCTTGCCGGCCCGATATTCGACCGCACCGTTGCCAGCAGTAAAATCACCCTCGGAGGTGTCGTACTGGCTCCCTACATGGGCAAACCACTCATCGGTGATCCGGGCATCACCTTCGAACGAGAGCAGTGAGCGCGAATTGGTGCTCTTGGGATCCGATGGATAGAGGCGTACCTTGGGGGGCGTCATTTCGAAGGCCTGAGCCACCGCCAAGCGTAACCTTTCATCACCCACATTGTCATAGACCCGGCTGGTCAAGCCAGCGGTAACCCGGTTGGCATCACTAATGCGATCGAGACCGGCATAGCGGCGATCGCTAAACAGGCTGTAGTAGTCCTGACGGGTTGTGGTGGAGTCGTAGATCCCGATCTCATCCTGATTCCGATAGGGTACATAGAGATACTGAAACTCCGGCTCAAGCGTTTGGGTGCCCTTGCCATCATACCAGTCAATCGAACGATCGAAGTTGAGCCCGCCCTTGAGTCGGAAGGAGGGAAGGGTGCGATTGACGGTTCCATCCGCCAGGGTCAATTGCTTGCTTTCAACATCGGTGAAGCGGGTTCGATCGGTGGCTACCAGATCCTTGGGAACCTCCTGGTTGTAGGAGGTAAACATCAGCTTGTACTGGCTGGTGAGGTAATAGCCGGGCGCATCCACCAGAGGAATTGTCAGGGCGGGCGCTAAATGAAATCTGGTGGCAGTGTAGCGTTCACCGGCTTGCTGGGCAGTGGCACTGCCGCTGTCATAGCCAAACTTGGTCAGCTCGCTGTTCCAGGCCAGATCGAACCACTGACCCTGCTGGTAGTAGTTGTAGTTGATGCGTGGCAGCATCTCGTGAGGCAGCAAAGCACCAGGCAACAATATCTGGTAGCGGCGTATCTCCGAGGTGAGGTTCCAGTTTTGTTGGTAGTAACCAGCAGTAAAGGATTGCTGCAACTGGCTGTCGACCTGGGTACCTACTTGCGGACTGAAGTCATTGAAGTAGTTGTAATCCTTGTCCCGGACTTTGGTGTAATCGATACCAAAGCGTAGCGAACCATCCATCAGGGTGGAGCCGTGACGGACGTTCAGCAGATAGCGATGGCCATCAGAGAGGTACGGCGTTCCTGTTGAAGGGTTGGTAAAGCTTGGATTGCCCGAGTCAAACTGCTTGTCATCCCTCAGATTTTCAAAATAGAGGGTGCCGATATGGGCGGGATCCGGCATGTAGCGGAACTCCACCTGTTCCATCAGGCCTCGCCTGTCCATGAAACGAGAGGTGATGGTGGCATCGTAGTTGGGGGCAATGTTCCAGTAGAAGGGCTGGGTGATCTCCATGCCATTGCCGGAACTCTGTTTGTAACCCGGATAGAGCAGACCTGTCTTCCGTTCATCCTTGATGGGAAAGTTGATGTACGGAAAATAGAACACCGGGTAGTCATAGAGCCAGAGACTGGCGTTCCAGGCTTCACCGAATACCTCTTTCTGGTCGATATCGATGTTGCCTGCCTTGAGGGTCCACACCTCCTGACCGGGGGGGCAAGTGGTGTACTGGGCCCCCTCCATGGTGATGTTCTGGTTGTTGTTGGTCATCACTACGCGCTTGGCAAAGCCGCGCACCGGTGAGCCATGCACCTGATACTTGCCCTCTTCCAGCTCGGAGTTCTTGGTATCCAGATTGGATTTGAGGGTCTTGTCGCTGGTGACGGTCACCTGACCGTCGTTGTAATAGATGTTGCCGATGGCGATGACATCCCGGCTCTTCTGGTCGAGCTGGGCATAGTCGGAGTCAAACTTGCGAACACCCTGACGAACCTTGACGTCACCTTCATAGACGGCGGTGCCGCCCTGTTTGGCCTCTAGACGGTCAGCATCAACCTCGACCGGCTGTGCGTTGGCATCCTGATCCGATGCTGGCTTCTCTATCTTGGGAACATAGTCATAGCAGAGACTATCAAGAATGCCGGTGGCTGGCGGCGCTTCGAACGGAGCCGCCTGCACCATCACAGGGGCAAGTGCGGGGGCCAGACTGATAGTCAGGGCGATGGGATAGCGGTACCCCAGTGTCCATTTGGTCATGTGAAAGACTCGTGCAATCCGTGATAGATACGGTTGATCCAAGGCATGCATTTTACGACAGGTTTCATCGAGTTGACATTGCATGTCATTGCTTTATGTTAGCCGGCAATGATAAAGCATTATTGCGGCCAGGGCTAACAGCCAAGTGCTGCTTTCCACCTTGGTCCCCGACTTATGCACGATCGCGATTCCCTGCTATTGCGGTGGGCACGCCAGATATCAGGCGATGCCACCCTTCAGTTGACCCTTATTTCCGGTGATGCCAGTTTCCGCCGCTACTACCGTGGTGCAGGGCTGATATGGGTAGATGCCAATCCGAAAACCGAAAAAAATCATGAATTTGTTCGTAACGCGGCCGCCTTGCTGGCGCGTCAGCTGCTGGCGCCAGAGGTGAAGGCGGTGGACTACGAACAGGGCTTGCTGGCGGTCAGTGACCTGGGCGATACCCAGCTTATCAGCCGCCTGAACGAGCACAACGTGCTGGCCTGGTATGGCAAGGCCATTGATTTGTTGCCCCGACTGGGGGCAGTCGACCTGGCACTTGAACCCTTCGATGCCGCTTTTATGGCACGGGAGAACAGTATTTTTCCCGAGTGGCTGCTGGGCCACCATCTAAAACTGACCCTGAGCGATGAAGAGCAGCAGTTGCTCGATGAGACCTTTGCCTGTCTCACAACCTGCAATCTGGCTCAGCCGCAAGGGGTCATGCACCGGGATTTCCACAGTCGCAACCTGATGGTATGTGGCGGAGATACCCCCGAGAGCAGCACCCTTGCCATCATCGATTTTCAGGATATGGTCATCGGGCCGCTCACCTATGATCTGGTCTCCCTGCTGAAAGATTGCTACGTACGCTGGCCAGACGAGGTGATCGATGAAGGGATGCGGCACGGCTTTGCCACCCTGCAACAGGCGGGTCTGCTTGGTGAGCTCGATTATGCCAGTTTCCGTCGTGATGCCGACCTGACCGGCATGCAGCGCCACCTCAAAGCTGCGGGGATCTTCACCCGGCTCTATCATCGCGACGGCAAGCCTGGCTATCTCAAGGATATTCCCCGTACTCTCGGCTATGTGGTGGATGTCTGTCGCACTCATGGTAGTGCCTATCCGGTACTGGCCCGTTTTGGTCAGTGGCTGGAGCAGGTTGTGTTGCCGGGGATTGCCAATGCAGGGGTTAAACCATGAAGGCGATGATCTTGGCCGCTGGCCGTGGCGAGCGGATGCGCCCGCTGACCGACCTGCTGCCCAAGCCGTTGCTGGCGGTGGGGGGCAAACCGCTTATCGTCCACCATATCGAAAAGCTCAAAGCCGCCGGGGTGACCGAGTTGGTGATCAACCACGCCTGGCTCGGCCACAAGCTGGTCGAGAGCCTTGGTGATGGCAGTGCGCTTGGCGTGACCATCCACTGGTCAGCCGAAGAGAGTGCGCTGGAGACTGCGGGCGGCATCGTGCAGGCGCTGCCGCTGCTGGGCTCTAAACCCTTTTTGGTGATCAACGGCGATACCTGGCTCGATCTCGATTATCGCACTCTGGTCAGTCAGCCCCTTGGCGATGATCTGGCACATCTCTGGCTGGTGCCCAATCCGCCCCAGCACCCTAGCGGGGACTTTGCCCTGCAAGGGGGGCGAGTCATGGATACGCCAGCGTTTACCTTCAGCGGGGTCGGACTATATGATCCGGCGGCCTTTGCCGGTCTCGCGGGCGGTGCCCGCAAGCTGGCGCCCCTGCTCCGTGACTGGATGGCGCAAGGGCGGGTAGGCGGCAGCCTGCTCGCTGGCGAGTGGCGCGATATCGGCACGGTCGATCGACTGCGCGAGCTGGATGACCAGCTCCAGGCCCGCACTCATTAACTTCAAGAGGTCTTGAACCATGCGTATTTGGGGTAAGGTGCTGGGCGCCTTCTTCGGTTTTCTGCTCGGCAATATCATCGGCGCCCTGATTGGCCTCTGGATCGGCCACCGTTTCGACCGTGGCATGGGGTTGCAGGGGGCGTTTCGTCGCGGCCCGAGTCAGGAGCAGCAAGCCGTCTTCTTCCACGCCACCTTCTCGGTGATGGGTCACATCGCCAAGTCAAGCGGTCAGGTGACCGAACAGGAGATCCGGGTTGCCTCCAACCTGATGGATCGTATGCGGCTGGCGGGCGAACAGCGTGCCCGGGCACAGGAGTCATTTCGTCTCGGTAAAGAGGCCGACTTCCCGCTGCGCGAGACCCTGGCCGAGTTCCGCCGTGCCAGTCTGGGGCAGCGCGATATCCTGCGCTTCTTTCTGGAAGTACAGCTGCAGGCCGCCTTTGCCGATGGTCGGGTAGAGGATGGTGAACGTGCCATCCTGCACACCATTGCTGATGAACTGGGATTCAGCCGCATCGAGCTGGCCCGCATTCTGGCGATGGCCGAGGCGCAGATGAACTTCTTCAATCAGGCCCATGGCAAGTATCAGGGGGGCGGTGCGGGTGGCCAGCAGTATCGGCAGGCGCCTCCCTCGGCGGATCGCCTCAAGAATGCCTACCAGCTGCTGGGGGTAAGCGAGAGCGACAGCGATCAGGATATCAAGCGCGCCTACCGCAAGGAGATGAGCAAGCATCACCCGGACAAGTTGGCCGCCAAGGGGTTGCCGCCGGAGATGATGGAGATGGCCAAGGAGAAAACCCAGGAGATCCAGCAAGCCTGGGAGTGGATCCGTGAGGCCCGCGGTATCCGTTAAGTGCCAAAGTCAGGCTGGAACAGACAATAAAAAGCCCCGCAGCAGTGCGGGGCTTTTGTTTTGCCTGTTTTATCCGGGCCGTCTTACTTGGCCGGAATGGCTTCCAGTACGTGTACCAGCAGTTGCCAGAAACGCTCGACTGCCGGGATGTGTACCTTCTCGTCAGGGGAGTGGGCACCGCGGATGGTCGGGCCGAAGGAGACCATGTCCCACTCCGGGTAGGCACTCTTGAACAGACCGCACTCGAGACCGGCATGGATCACCATGACGTTGGGCATGGTGCCGAACAGGGTCTGGTAGCTATTGCGTACCAGCGCCATGACGGGGGAGTCCACGTTCGGCGCCCAACCCGGGTAGGCACCGGTGAATTCGCAGCTGGCGCCTGCCAAGGTGAACAGGGAGCGGGTCATCTGCTCGATGCTCTCGCGACCGGAGTCGATCAGGGAGCGGATCAGGCACTGGACGTACACTTCGCCATCCTGAGTCTTGATGACCCCCAGGTTGGTAGAGGTTTCGGTCACGCCGGGCATGGCATCGCTCATGCGCATCACGCCGTTCGGGCAGGCCATCAGGGCATCCAGCAGGCGCTGCTGCAGGGAGACGCTCATCAGCTTGGCCGGTTTAGGGGCGCTGTTGACCAGCACGGTCAGGTTTGGCTCGGTGGCGGCCAGTTCGGTCTGGTAGATCCCGGTGTAGCGGTCAACCAGCGCCTTGAACTCGTTTACGCTGGCAGCAGGCACCAGCAGGGTGGCACGGGCTTCGCGCGGGATGGCGTTACGCAGGGTGCCGCCGTGGATCTCGGCCAGACGAACACCCAGCGGCTCGGCTGCTTTGAGCAGACGCACCAGCAGCTTGTTGGCGTTGCCACGGCCGCGATGGATATCGCAACCGGAGTGACCGCCACGCAGCCCTTTGACCGCCAGCTCGAACGCTTCACCTTCAGCAGCATCAACCAGCTCGAGCGGGAAGCGGATATTGGCATCCACACCGCCAGCGCAGCCCATATAGACTTCGCCATCCTCTTCGGAGTCGGTGTTGAGCAAAATTTCGCCCTCCAGCCAGCCCGCTTCCAGACCGAAAGCGCCGGTCATGCCGGTCTCTTCGTCTGTGGTCAGCAGCACTTCCAGCGGGCCGTGCTTGATGGTCTTGTCAGCCAGTACTGCCAGGCAACCGGCCATGCCGATGCCGTTGTCGGCACCCAGGGTGGTGCCACGGGCAGTGACCCACTCGCCATCGACATAGGCATCGATGGGATCGGTCGCGAAGTCGTGTTTGGTGTCGGCGTTGGCCTGCGGCACCATGTCGATGTGGGCCTGCAGTACCACGGCTTTGCGATTTTCCATCCCCGGGGTGGCCGGTTTCTTGATGATGATGTTGCCGACCTTGTCCTGCTTGACCGCCAGACCTTCCCCTTGAGCCCATTGGATGATCCAGGCGCTCAGTTTGGCTTCATGTTTGGAAGGGTGGGGGATGGAGCAGATCTGTTCGAAGAAATGCCAAATCAGTTTGGGAGAGAGAGAGCTAAGCTGTGCCACGTCGGGACTCCTTACCAGCACGGAATTAACAGGGCCCCATCAGCGGGCCGGGGAAGAGGATAACGATAATACAGTCAATCACACAAAAATGTGAGCAATCAGCGCAAATCGCAGGCAGCTTGTGCTGGCTGATGGCAACCAGGCAGTACGATCGTCAGGTTCGGACGACGCTGACCGATAGAAAAGAAAATATGTGACCGATCTCACAAAAATATTGAATTTAACGCACCGACTGGTAAATTAGCTCCCGTGGTTCGCCACCCGTCAGGATGACGATGAAAGCCTCCAGGGAACCGAAGCAAAGCAAGTGCGCCTCCATGGAACCGAGTGTTCGTTCAAGGATTTGAGCCCGCATTAAAGGTACGTAACTTGTTAAGCAATCAGGAGTTTCAATATGCCAGGCAGCAACTCAACCTATTGGTTTGCCCCTTCTTTGTATACCCAGGGTTTCAGCTACCCTAACCCCTTCGTCACTCGTCGCTAAGACGAGCTGCCCAACCAGGCAGAGGCGAGAAAGCAGCAGGTGCGTGAGGTAAATCCTCCCCCTGCTATTTTTTTATCTGCGATTTGCCGTACAGCCCATTAGGACTCGGCAGCAGGGACGGCAGGTTAGTCGTTTGGCGCTCTAGATGTGCCGAATGGAGAGGGTGATGCCGATTTTTCCTGTTTTTGGCATACGTTTGCCAGGCATTTTCTCTGCAAACGGTGCTATCATATCGGCCCAACAGCCTGTCCGCGGTTTGGACACATCATCTAACCGATCGCCGGATAAGCCCATCTTGCTTCCATTGTTATCAGATTTGCTGCCGAGGCTTAGCCCTGAGGCAGCCGAAGTGCAATCTGAATTCAGTCGGGCAAGGGCCGCCATTTACTGGCATCCGCAGGGATAATTGCGGGTGTTGTTATTTTAAGTGATTGTTTTTAAATAACTATTCGAGATCGATAACATGCCGAAAAAGTTTTATGTGTCGTGGGACAACCTGCAACGTGAAGCTCGCCGTCTGGCCCGTCGTCAGCTGCCTGTCAGCCAGTGGAAAGGTATCATCGCGGTCAGCCGTGGTGGCCTGGTGCCCGCAGCCCTGATGGCCCGTGAACTTGGCATTCGTAATGTGGAAACCCTCTGCATCTCCAGCTATGACCATGACAGCCAGCGCGAGCTGGTGGTCGTGAAGGCTGCCACCACCGCTGGTGACGGCGAAGGCTGGCTGGTGGTGGAAGATCTGGTCGACACCGGCACTACCGCCAAGGCGATCCGCGAGCTCTACCCGAAAGCCAAGTTCATCGCGATTTTCGCCAAGCCGATGGGCGAAGCGCTGCTGGACGATTTCGAAGTGGCGATCCCGCAGGATACCTGGATCGAACAGCCGTGGGATATGGCACTGGAGTTCGCCACACCGATCTGCGACGAAAAGTAACGGGATCGGGATGTGACGCTCGCTGCGTCCATTGGTCGCAACCGGCAATAATGGTTTCACAGGGCTCCAATTTGGAGCCCTGTTTTTTTGTGTATCAATCTGTTGCAGGGTGGCTGATGGGCAGTAAAAGTGGTTAAGATGAGCTATTGCCTGATATGAATGGGACACTATCTTGGACTTGAACGAAGACCTAAACCTGACCGAACAGCTCTTTACCCGCGTCAAGAAGGTATTGGAAACATCCGAGATCTCCAACTCCAGTGCGGCTGATCTGGCGCAAGCCGAATCAGACGAGATGTTTATCGACGGTTCCATGTCAAAGAGCTGGTATCGCCTGCTGCGCCGCCCCTCCTGGACTTGGCAGGGGGCAGATCCCATCGAAGTGGAGCAGACCCTGGCCCGCATCGCCATGGCGACCGGCGAGCGCACCCACGATTGCTATCTCGATACCATCAAGGGTTATGTGCCCGGCAACTGGATTTACGAGTGGAGTCAGGTGGCTGGCAACTATTTCAAGCAGGGCCGCGCACTGCGCGAGCTGGGGGATAATGCTGGCGCCCTGAAACAGTTACTCAAGGCGGTACGCTATTACTCCATCGCCAGCTATCCTCATCTCAAAGACGATGAGCTGGCGGATCAGGCCCAGCTGCTTGGCAACATGGCCTATCGCGAGGCGGGTCGGCTGTTCAAGGTTCCGCTCAAAGAGATCCAGGTGCCTTTTCGCGGCAAGCATATTCAGGGTTATCTCCACCTGCCGACTACCGAAAAGCCGGTGCCGCTGGTGATCATCAGCGGCGGGATCGACTCCCTGCAGCTCGATTTCCTCAACTTCTATCTCAAACGGCTCGAGCCCAACGGTATCGGCATGCTATCCCTCGATATGCCCGGGATTGGCTATGCCGAGCATTGGCCATTGGTGCAGGATACCAGCCGCCTCCATCAGGCGGTGCTCCATTACCTTTCCGAAGTGGCCTGGGTCGATCATCAGCGTATCGCCATGGTGGGGATGCGTCTGGCGGGCAATATCGCAGCCAGATTGGCGTTTATCGAACCGTTCAAGCTGCGGACTGTGGTCTGTGTCGGCGCCGGGGTCAATCAGGTGTTTACCAATCAGGAGCTGTTTGCCAAGTGTCCGCGCATGATGCGGGACAGTCTGGCCAACCGGTTGGGGGCGGATGCAGCGCAGTGGGACGGCATGCGTACCAAGTGCCAGGTATTTTCACTTAAAACACAAGGATTACTGGGGACTCGCACCTCAGTGCCGATATTGAGTATTGGACACAAGCGAGATTTCATTTGTCCCGAGCAGGATGTACGGGCATTGGCGGCGGCCAGTCGTAACGGCAAGGCCATCGTATTCGACAAACAGCCTTTGCTGGAGGTGTATGACAAGGCTCTGGACGAAATCGTCGAGTGGCTGAAACAGCATTTGTGTACCTGACATTGCGCTAAAGAACTGACGCCATCCCGAGGTGGCGCGGCTTGTTTAACAGGGAGGTTAACATGTCTGAAAGAGTGACCTACAAGCGACTGCTGAGGCAGTTTGCTGCCATTGGCCCCTATTTGCGCGAAGATCTCTGCGAAGAGGGGCATTATCGTTTCGACTGCCTGTCGGTCTGTGTCAGCGCCAAGCCGGCGCCGGACAAACGGGAGTTCTGGGGCTGGTGGCTGGTGCTGGAGCAGGACGATCACCAGTTCCGCTATCACTATCAGTTCGGTTTTTACAATGCCGATGGTGAGTGGCTCGACAAGCCGATCCCCAAGAAGCATCAGGTGGAGGTGGAACGCACCCTCAAACGCTTCTACAAGCTCATCAGCGACAAGCTGGCCGCGCTTGAGTGTCACCTGTCTCCTGCCGAGCAGGTCACCAACGAGTTGACCGTAACGGCAGCCTGATCCCCTGAAGCTCTGCGAGTTGCATCTGTTACTCGCAGGGCTCCAGTTCTCTCTCCTCCCGTTTTTTCTCCTCTTCCACCGCACCATGAATTGCCTTGCAGGGCACCATGGCCGTGGGTATAAAGATATTCCTTACTTTTTTAGCCTTTATGCTCCCATGGAAAACAGAACCATAGTCGTCAAGTTGGGCACCAGCGTGCTCACAGGGGGGTCTTCCCAGCTCAATCGTGCCCATATGGTCGAGCTGGTCAGACAGTGTGCGGCCTTGCACCGTCACGGCCACAGGGTCGTGGTCGTCACATCAGGGGCTATCGCCGCCGGTCGTGAACATCTGGGTCACCCGCCACTGGCGCCAACCCTGCCCAATAAGCAGATGCTGGCGGCTGTTGGTCAGACCCAGCTTATTCGGGTATGGCAGGATCTGTTCAACCTCTACGGTCTGCATATCGGCCAGATGCTGCTGACCCGCGCCGATCTGGAAGATCGGGAACGCTATCTCAATGCCCGCGATACCATGCGCACCCTGCTTGATCACCGCATCATTCCGGTCATCAACGAAAACGATGCGGTGGCGACCGCCGAGATCAAGGTCGGCGACAACGACAACCTCTCCGCACGGGCCGCTATTCTGGCGGATGCGGATCTGCTGATCCTGCTGACCGACCAGAAGGGGCTCTTTACCGCCGATCCGCGCACCAATCCCGATGCCCAGCTCATTGAAGAGGTGCAGACCATCGACGATACCCTGCGCTCGCTGGCGGGTGACAGCGTCAGTGGCCTCGGTACCGGCGGCATGGCTACCAAGCTGCAGGCCGCCGATGTGGCGCGCCGCGCTGGTGTCAACGTGGTGATCGCGACCGGCCAGATGCCAGAGGTGATCGGTCGTCTCGCCAAGGGCGAGCGGATTGGCACCCTGTTCCCGGCGCTGGCGTCCCCGCTGGAAGGGCGCAAGAGCTGGATCCTGGCAGGCCCACCCCCTCACGGCGAAGTACATGTGGATCAGGGCGCAGTGGCCGCCATGAAGGAGAAAGGCTCCAGCCTGCTGCCCAAGGGGATTGTCGCAGTCAAGGGCGACTTTATTCGGGGCGATGTGGTGCGCATTCTTGATCCCAAAGGAGCCGAGTTGGCGCGCGGTATCTGCCGTTACGATCATCTGGAGCTGGACAAGCTGCGCGGCGTCCACTCGGATCAGATTGAGCAGGTACTGGGCTATGGATATGGTTCAGTAGCCATCCATCGAGACGATATGGTGCTGCTCTAATCAGCGGCACGGCATGAACAAAAGGGAACCGAGATGAGTCTGGAGAAAATGGGGCAGGCGGCCCGTGAAGCCGCCTATCAGCTGGCTACCGTCAGCACGGCGCAGAAAAACCGGGCGCTGGCCGCCATCGCCGACGAGCTGGAGGCGCGCAGTGAGCAGGTCCTCGCCGCCAACGCGAAAGATATCGCCGCCGGCCGTGAGGCGGGCTTGTCAGAGGCGATGCTGGATCGCCTGCTGCTCAATCCGGCCCGGCTGGCCGGGATTGTGGCGGATGTGCGCAAGGTGATCACGCTGGATGACCCGGTCGGCGCCGAAATGGATAGCCGGGTGCTGGAAAATGGCCTGCGACTCTCTCGTCGTCGGGTGCCTATCGGGGTTATCGGCGTCATCTACGAGGCGCGCCCCAACGTCACCATCGACATCGCCAGCCTCTGCCTCAAGACTGGCAACGCCAGCATATTGCGCGGCGGGCGCGAGACCTTCCACTCCAATCTGGAGCTGGTGCGGGTGATCCAGCATGCCTTGGCGGCCTCCGGTCTGCCCGAGGCGGCGGTGCAGTACATCGACAACCCGGATCGGGCGCTGGTCGGCGAGTTGCTGCGTCTCGACCGCTATGTGGACATGATCATCCCCCGTGGCGGTGCCGGCCTGCACAAGATGTGCAAGGAGAACAGCTCCATCCCGGTCATCATCGGCGGGTTCGGTATCAGCCATATTTTCGTCGACGAGAGTGCCGATCTGGTGCGCTCTCTGGCGATCATTGACAACGCCAAGGTGCAACGCCCCTCCGCCTGTAATGCCCTCGATACCCTGCTGGTACACGAGAAAGTCGCTTCGGCTTTCCTGCCGCAGCTGGTGACGCTGATGAACGAGCGCAAGGTGACGCTGGTGGCCGCGCCCAACGCCATGACGCAGTTAGCGGGTGCCGACAACCTGTGCGAGGCGGGGCCGGAGGATTTCGATACCGAGTGGCTCGGGCTGACCCTGGGGGTCAAGTTGGTGGCGGATGTGAATGAGGCGCTGGCCCATATGCGCGAGCACAACGCCGGCCACTCCGATGCCATCCTGACCAACGATTTGGCCAACGCCGAGCGTTTTGTCAATGGCGCCGGTTCGGCGGCTGTCTATGTCAACGCCTCCACCCGTTTCACCGATGGCGGCCAGTTTGGTCTGGGCGCTGAAGTGGCGGTGTCGACCCAGATGCTGCATGCCCGTGGCCCCATGGGGTTGACCGAGCTCACCAGCTACAAGTGGGTAGGGCAGGCCGATTACCTCAGCCGCGCCTGATAACCGGTTGTGTCAGATACAAAAATGCCGACCCCTTGGGTCGGCATTTTTTTCGCGGGTATCGTGCCGATACCACGCAGTGCGATATCCCTCGGGGTTATTCCCCGTGATAGAGCGCCTTGTCACCGTGCTTGAGCACATAACCCTTCCAGATAAAGAGGGTGTAGCCGCTGCCCTGCCACGACCAGTTGCCCTCCGCACCTTGACGGGTCAGCGCAAGCAGCTCGCCACTTGGTAGATGCAGTTCGGCCTGCGTCTGATCGGCGTTGAACAGCACGAAGGCGCTGCTGGTCTGGCTGGCATCGGTCGGATTGAGCCGGATACCCTCTTCAAACAGGCGCACACATTTGCCAGTCAGTGTTGACCACTGATAGCCCGCACTGCCGATACAGCCGTGGCTGTCGCGATCGCTGCCCACCAGATGTTGTTCCGGTGTACTGCATGCCGCCAGCAGCAGAGAGGCGGCCATCAGAGTCAAGGTGCGCATGGTTACTCCTGAATATCCCGTTCGATGACGATGTTGGAGAATCCCAACTCTTTGAAGTAGTTCTCCTGGTAATCCTTCACGCTTTTCTTGTCACGGCGACATACCTGAGCCAGCTGGGCCTCCATGGCGTGGAAACTGGAGAGATCCAGCCCTTCGGCTGCGGCGATGGCGTCGTAGATGCTGCGGAACTTGTCGTTGGCATAGCCGAGCTCTTTGGCCTGTTTTTTATAGGTGTACGTAATCTTAAAGGCCATCTTGCCCTTCCTTCTTCGATTTGGCTTGCTTGCGCTGGACGTAGAGGTAGAGGCTTTCGACCTTCTCCCGAGCCCAGGGGGTCTTGCGCAAGAACTTCAGGCTGGACTTGATGCTGGGATTATCGGTGAAGCAGCGGATATTGATCTGCTGCCCCAGCTCTTCCCAGCCATAGTGCTCGACCAGCGCGGTGACGATGGCCTCCAGCGTCAGCCCGTGCAGCGGGTTGTTCTTCTGCGAGGCGTTCGGTTGCTCGCTCATGCCTGCTCCGCCAGCTTGGCAAAGGGCTGACCCATGCGGGTGGTGACCCCGTTGGCCAGATGGGGCTCGAAACCGGCCAGCATGCCCGGACCAAACAGGCAGACGACAGTACTGCCCAGCTTGAACAGCCCCATCTCGGCGCCTTTTTGCAGGGTGATGGCCTCGTCGCCGGTGTAGTCCCAGCGCACCACCTTCTTCTCTTTGGTCGGAGCAATGTTACCGGCCCAGATGGTTTCGATGCTGGCCACGATAGTGGCACCGACCAGCACCAGCGCCATGGGGCCGTGCGGAGTGCGGAAGGTGGCGACCACCCGCTCGTTGCGGGCAAACAGGTTGGGCACGTTCTCGGCGGTGAGCGGGTTGACGGAGAAGAGATCCCCCGGCACGAACACCATGCTCTCCAGTACGCCGTCCAGCGGCATGTGGATGCGGTGATAATCCTTGGGCGCCAGGTAGATGGTGGCGAAGTCGCCATCCTTGAACGGTGCCACCAGATCCTCATAACCGCCCAGCAGCTCGCGGGCGCTGTAGTCGTGGCCCTTGGCCTGAATGATGCGACCCTGCTGGATGGGGCCGAGCTGGCTGACGGTGCCATCCACCGGCAGCGCCAGGGTCATGGCATCTTCTACCACGGGACGGATACCGGGCTTGAGCTCGCGGGTGAAGAACTCGTTGAAGCTCTTATAGTGGGCCGGACTCTCGTGCAGCGCCTCGCTCATGTCGACCTGGTACTGCTTGATAAAGGCCTCGATCACCCTGGTGGTGAGGTTGCCTGCTTCGGCAGCCGCAAGTTTGCCGACCAGGCGAGAGAGGACGTGTTTGGGCAGACAGTATTGACCGGCAATTTTCAGGTTGTCAGTAATGCTCATGTTCATCATCAAGGTAGGTTGAATAGGGTCACAGGCGCGCCTGTTGGCGACCGTGACGGGCTTCCTGCATGGTTTCCAGGATGCGGTGATAGTTGTGGAAGCGATCGGCGCTGATGGCGCCCGCGTCGACCGCGGCGCGCAGGGCACAGCCGGGATCGTCCTTGTGGGTACAGTCGCGGAACTTGCAGCCACCCAGGTAGTCGCGGAATTCGACGAAGCACCAGGTGATGCGTTCGGCTTCCAGATGCCAGAGGGCGAACTCGCGGATCCCGGGGGAGTCGATGAGATCGCCGCCGCTCGGGAAGTGGTAGAGCCGCGCCGTGGTGGTGGTGTGCTGGCCGAGCCCCGAGTTTTCGGAGATCTCGCCGGTGAGCACATCCAGCCCCGGCATCAGGGCGTTGGTGAGGGACGACTTGCCCACCCCGGACTGGCCGACGAAGATGCTGATCTTGTCGGTGAGCTTGGCTTTCAGCTCATCGAGCCCTTCACCGCTCTCGCAGCTCACCAGCAGCACCTCGTAATTGAGCTTGCGGTAGGTTTCGAGCTGGCTCTCGATGCGCGCTCTGGCGGCATCATCAAGCATATCGACCTTGTTCAGCACGATGAGGGGGCGGATCTCCACATCCTCGGCAGCCACCAGATAGCGGTCGATGATGTTGGTGGAGAACTCGGGCATCACCGCCGAGACGATGATGATCTGGTCGATATTGGCGGCGATGGGTTTGACCCCGTCGTAGAAGTCCGGCCGGGTCAGTACCGAGTGGCGCGGATGCACTGCTTCGATGACGCCCGCTGTTGCGGCATTGAGGCCGGGACGCCACACCACCTTGTCGCCGCACACCAGACTGCTGATGCTGCTGCGCCGCAGGTTGCTGCGGTGAATGGTGCCATCGCTCGCTTCCACGTCCGCGTGCTGACCGAAACGGCTGATCACCACCCCTTCGATGGCCGGGCCAAACAGGGTGTCATCCACCTCTGTGGTGTGCTCTTTTTGCAGCCGCCGCTCGCGGTTGGCCTGGACGCGTCTTTGTTGACCCAGATTGAGTTTTGCTTTCTTTGCCACTCGATTCGCCAGTTTATGAACAGATCCAAAGCCAGTATGATACATGCAAATTGGCAAAATTCCGCCATTCCTCCCAACAGAGAGAGTAATCATGACAGTCAGCGCGCAGAACCTGGTATGGATCGACATGGAGATGACGGGTCTCGACCCCGAAGAGAACGTGGTACTGGAGATTGCCACCATAGTCACCGACAAGGACCTGAACGTGCTGGCCGAAGGGCCGGTCATCGCCATTCATCAGAGTGATGAAGAGCTGGCCAAGATGGACGACTGGAACGTCAACACCCATACCAAGAGCGGTCTGGTGGCCCGGGTCAAGGCGAGTCAGCATGACGAGGCGAAAGCCGTTGCCGAGACCCTCGAGTTCATTCGCCAGTGGGTGCCGGAGCGCACCAGCCCGCTGTGCGGCAATAGCATCGGTCAGGATCGCCGCTTCATGGTCAAGCACATGGCCGAGCTGGAAGCCTTCTTCCACTACCGCAACGTCGACGTCAGCACCATCAAGGAGCTGGTACGCCGCTGGCAGCCGGAACTGCTGGAGCAGTTCAAGAAGAGCGGCACCCACCAGGCGCTGGACGATATCCGCGAATCCATCGCCGAGCTGCAGTTCTATCGCAGCCACGTCTTCAAGATCTGATTCCCCGGCAAGGGGTTGTCATGCGCTGGCTGCTAAAATCGACAGTTCGGCCAGCTTTTGAGCGAACGCGCGCAACCAGACAAAAAAGCCCTTGCAATTGGAATGACTGCTCTTATAATTCGGCTCCCGTACAGTAGCGCAAGCAACCAAATGCTGTACGGCCGGTTTTAAGGTAGTTGCGGGAATAGCTCAGTTGGTAGAGCACGACCTTGCCAAGGTCGGGGTCGCGAGTTCGAGTCTCGTTTCCCGCTC
>NZ_JAAKVA010000028.1:0-36713 GCF_049175415.1 Aeromonas sp. 600527
TCGATGCTGTGAGTGCCCACACAGATTGCTTGATTCAAATTGTTAAAGAGCGTGACGCTTGTCGCGTTGAGGAGGCGGATATTACGCTTCTCACTTCGAAAGTCAAGCGATTGTTTTCGCTTTTCTTTCGGCGCCCACTTCGCTAGGAAGCTGGCTCATCAGTTCGGCGTGTTCCGCCGTGCTGGTAGGGGCGCATTATAGGGAGCCGCGCCGGGATGACAAGGGCTTTTTGCAAAAATGCGCTCGTTTGCTGAAAAAGCGAACTGAACGCCCCAAAACAACCCCTTGGCATCTCTTTTTACGCCGCTTTTTTGCTCAACTCTTCGCTTTGTGCCCGGATATAGTTGACCCAGCTGGTTGCCTTCTGCTGCCAGTTATCCTGTTGCTGCAGCTCACGGGCCAGTTCCAGCGCCTGGGCATACTGCTCCTTATTAAGGTGTGCCTGCACCAGCAACGCTTTGGCGCGATTGCCTTGCTCGCCCTTCACCGACTTGATGGCGGCAAGCTGGGTCATGGCAGCATCAGTCTTGCCCTGTTGCAGCAGCAGTTCGGCGGCGCGCATGGCGGCTTTGGGCTGACCGTGCTGGTTGGCGAGCTGCTGCCAGCTATCGACCGCTTGTGACCACTCCCGGGCACCTTCCCACAATTGGGCCAGCAGTTGGCGATTTTCAGCACTTTGCTTCATCTGTCCCTTGGCCATGGCCGCTTCCAGCAGACGGGCACCACGATAAGGCAACCCTTGCCAGGCATAGAGGCGGATCAGCTGGTTGCGGGCTGACGCGTCATCCATCAGTTTTCTGTCGATGGCAGTCTGCAGCAGCGCCAACGCCTGATCCCCACGTTTGGCGGAGAGGTTGAGCGATACCGCCTGTTGCCACCACTTACTCTCTGTCGGCTCATGACGGATCAGCTCGGCCGCCTGATCGGCCGCCACGCCATAACGTTGCTGGGCGGTGAGGGCGGAGAGACGAATGATGGCGGCCTGTTTCTGCCAACCCTTCTTCAACAACTGTTCGCTCTGGCTGGCGGCGTCACCGTACTGTTTGTTGTGGTAATAGAGGCCAGCCAGACGCAGGCGCAGTGCATCGTCTTGCTTGAGCGCCAGTGCCGCCTTGTAGCTGGCGAT
The DNA here is from genome assembly GCF_049175415.1 of Aeromonas sp. 600527. NCBI lineage: Bacteria > Pseudomonadati > Pseudomonadota > Gammaproteobacteria > Aeromonadales > Aeromonadaceae > Aeromonas > Aeromonas sp. 600527. The sequence continues at coordinate 1,127 of NZ_JAAKVA010000028.1, forward strand.
GGCACCAGACCAGTTGGATTGCTGGGCCTGAATATCGCCGCGCAGTCGCAGCAGCTGAAGCTGTTGTTGCTCGGGCCACTCTTTATAGGAAAGGGCCTGTTCGACGTAGCGGCTCGCTTGGGCGGTCTGTTGCAGATTGGCCGCCAGCGAGGCTTGCAGCTGCGCCAGCCAGGCACGCTCGGCATCGCTATTTGGCTTGAGGCCGGATGCCTTGCTCTGGGCTTGTTGCCACTGGCCAGACTGATAGAGCTTCATCACGGGTTCAAGCTGACGGGAGAAGTGAGGGCTGACCTCCATCGCCAGACAGGCTTGGCCAACCAGGGCCAGCAGACAGATCCAGATCCGCAACATAGTTATGACTCCAGTTTGAATTTGAGCGTGATGACTTGCACCAGCTTGTCGGTGGCACCCGGTCTCGGCTGATAGCGCCACTTATTGATCGCCTGAATGGCCGCCCGCTCGAACTGACGCTTGGGTTTGGCCTCGACCACTTCCACATCCTGCACGCCACCTTCGGCATTCACGCTAAAGCGCAGGGTGACGAAACCTTCGATCCCTGACTGTTGGGCACGATAGGGGTAGACCGGCTCGATCCGTTGCAGCGGCATCAGCATGTCACCTGCGCCGATACCCGCTCCCTGCTGCTGGCCGTGGTAGTTGCCACTCAATACCGGTGCGGTACTGGTCGCCACACCGGGGGCATATACCTGCACCGCGCTGAGGCTGGAGACCAGATCCAGACTCGGCTCAACAGCCGCCAAAGGGGCTGCAGCGGGCATCGGCAGCGGTGTCGAGGCCAATGCCGCAGGAGGCTCTGGCAGAGGTTCAGGCTCCTGCGGTACCGGACGCTCGCGCACCAGCACTTCGGTCACCTCGTTCTGCATATTGATGACGATGGGCTTCTGTTCGCTCGCCACCTTCTCGCCCCGGGGCGGTTCAACCAGCGTGGCCATGAACAGCAGGATACCCAGACTGAGTGCAACCCCCAGCCCTAGGCTCATCAGCTTGTATTTCATTTCGGCGCCACCGCCACGGCGATATTGGCGATACCCGCCGCCTTGGCCTCATCCATCACCCGCACCACCTTGCCGTGGGGCACCCGCTCGTCGGCCTGGATCACCAGACTGGCATCGGGTTGCTCCGCCAGCAGACGGGCGATGGTGGCCTGTACCCGCTCCACATCGATCTGCTTGCGGTCGAGGAAGATCTGACCCTGAGCCCCGATCGCCAGCATGATGCTGGAGGATTTCTGCGCCTTGGCCTGACTGGCCTGGGGTCTGTGCACCTCGAGCCCGGCTTCGCGCACAAAGGAGGTGGTGACAATAAAGAAGATCAGCATGATAAACACGATATCCAGCATGGGGGTCATGTCGATCTGCACTTCGTCACGCTGGCGTTTGGATTGCCGTCTCATTGCATTACCTTCTCTTCTCGCAGGCCGTCCCGGGTTTTGGCCAGCGCACGCTTGGCCTGACTCTCGAGCCGACTGAGTAACAACACGCCGGAGAGCGCCACCACCATGCCTGCCATGGTGGGGATGGTGGCGCGGGAGATCCCGCCCGCCATGCTCTCCGGGTTAAAGCGGTTGGCCGCAGCCAACGCATCGAATACGCCGATCATGCCGGTCACAGTGCCCAGCAACCCCAGCATGGGGCAGAGCACCACCAGGGTGCGGATGAAGATCAGATGACGGTTCAGTTCCAGCTCTGCCTGCGCCAGCCAGCGGCTGCGGATCGCCCGGGCGTACCAGCTGTGGCGCTCGCTGCGGGCTTGCCAGCGGCCGAGCAGCTGTTGCTGCAGCGGGCCGAAACCCAGATTGAGGTAGAGCAGCCGCTCGATCATCAAAATCCACATCAGCACCAGCAGGGCCAGAATGACCCAGAGCACCGGGCCGCCACGGCCCATGAAACTCTGCAGCTGTTGCCAGATGTCGAGCATCATGCTGCTCGCTCCATCCCGCCGTTATTGCTCTCGGCGCGCTCGGCCAGAATGCCGGCTACCTGCTGCTCCAGCACATTGGAAAGCTCGGTGAAGCGCGATTGCAGCAGGCTGTGGGCCAGGATCAGCGGAATGGCCGCAACCAGACCCTGTACCGTGGTAACCAGCGCCATGGAGATGCCGCCCGCCATGATCTTGGGATCGCCGGTGCCAAACTGGGTGATGGCCTGGAAGGTGCCGATCATCCCGGTTACGGTACCGAGCAGACCCAGCATGGGGGCGATGGCCGCGATCACCTTGACCATGCCGATGCCGCGCTCCATGCGAGGAGTCTCCTGCAGGATCGCCTCATCAAGACGCAGCTCGAGGGTCTCCATGCTCAGCTCGGGGTGTTTGTCCGCCACCGTCAGCACCCGGCCGAGGGCGTTGTCGGCGTGATACTCGCCGCTCTTGAGCTGGCGGCGCACCCGACCCAGTTCGCGGGAGAGGCTCCACAGCCGTACCGCCGCAATTCCCAAACCGATGGCTGCCAGCAGCACGATAATGGCGCCGACCTGACCACCTTGCTGTACCTGCTGCCAGAAGGTGGGCGCCTGTGCCAGCATCGCCAGCAGAGTGCCATGAGAAGGATCCAGCGGCAGCGCTTCCCCTTCCTGACCCTGATAAGCCGCAACGGCAGAGAGCACACTACCGGGCAGACCCAGTACCGGGCTCAAGCCTTCGGCGGTTGGTTGCAGGAAGCCTGCGCTCCCCAGCAGGGCAAAGCTGCCAACCCGGGTCAATGGCTGCTCGCTGGCAGCCCCCTGGGCATCAAGCACCTTGCCGTTGAACCGGGCAATCCGGCCAGATTCACGGATCTCTTGCAGCAGCGTGGCGGGTAGCAGGGCGAGGGCGGCGCGATCCGGCACCTGTTTATCCTGTGCCATGGCTTTCAACGGGGCGAGACGCTCCGGGTACTGCCCCTCGACGGCGGATTCGCTCAGCAGCTTGACCGCATCGCTGGCACCCTGACGGGTGACCGCGAAGATCTCGTTCATGTCGCCGGAGGCTTGCTCCCACTGGGCGTTAAGCTCGACCAGCTGCTTCTCGTTGCTGGCAAACTGGCTGGCCAGCTCCTTGCTCAGGCGCTGGGCCTCGGCCAATTTGGCGCGGGCAGTGCCGAGCTCCTTGGCAACGGTCGCCAGATCTTTCTGAGCCTGCTGTTCGCGAGCCTGTTCCTGCTGCTGCCACTCATCGGCGACAGCGGCGTTGGCACCGCAGGAGAGGGCAATAAGGAGGGGGAACCACTTCATGGTGACTCTCATGATTGGGCCTCCTGACTACGGCTGACAGAGAGGGGGACATTGAGCAACTGGGGAACTTTCTTGTCGGCGGCCACATCCATCGCCTCGGCGATAGGGGAGAGCCACTGGCTGTCGAGGGCTTGCCACTGCTTCGCCTCGGCAGACCAGCGCCATGCCTGACTGCGATCGGCAGTCATCGCCAGCAGGGAAACCCGACCCAGCGCCAGCACATCAACCCGACGCGGTGCACCATCCAGCTCCAGCTCGGCGGAATAGCTGTCCATCCTGCTGCCGTACTCGGCTTCGATCTGATAGGCCTGCAGCAGCTGACGGAATTTCTCTGCCTCGCTCACGTCCGCACGGGCCAGGGTCGCTTTCAACTGTTCAACCCGCGCTAAACGATCTTCCTTGCGCAGCGGGATGTCGTTTTGCACCAGCTGTTCCAGATCTGCCTGCATCTGCAGCATCAGCGGGATCAAGCCCTGACGGGTCTCTTGCACCGCTTCCAACTGCTGGCTCAATTTACCCAGCTCATTTTGCTGATCGGCCACCAGAGATTGCATGTAGCGGTTGTAGGCTTCGAGGTCACGCAGTTGCAGCTGGGCATTTTGCAGCTCCAGTCGTGCGGCAACGGCGGCATCGGCGGCTTTTTCCACCCGCTGCTGGGAGGCTTTCCCGGCAGCGATGCTGTTCTTGAGAGCGGGAGCAACCAGCTCATCCCCAATGGCAGCAAAGTGGACTGACAGTGGCAGCAGGGCCACACCCCATAATTTGTTCATTGAAATACATCTTACTAATGATAACTATTATCATTATCTCAAATACAGGGCGGACTGGCAACGAGAGGATTTTCTTGGCCTTTATGCACAAAAACAGGATAATTTTTAAACACGCACGGAATAAGTGGCTCCAATAGCCACCGACAAATATAAATAACGAGAAAAATCTTTTCGATCAGTGTGATAGAGATCGAAAAAGGAGAAAGTCATGCTCAACGATGCGATCTGGGAACATATCGACAAGTTCACCAAGGCAACAAAAACCAGCGATATCCAGCAACAGCTGGAGCGCTTCAGTCATCAAATGGGCTTTGATTACTTCCGGCTGCTGATTATTTTCCCCATCACCATGCAAAAATCCCATGTGGCGCTGTTTAACAACTGTCCGACCAGCTGGTTTGACGCCTATAGCGAAAACCAGTATCTGACCCAGGATCCGGTGGTCTATCTGGGGCTGAAACAGACCCAGCCCATCTTCTGGAACAAACTCGACTGCGACTCGCCCTGGCTACCCAGCGCCAGTCGGGAGGTGATGAACCTGGCGGCCGATTTCGGTGTACGCAATGGAGTCTCATTTCCGCTGCACACCCCGCAGGGGGAGCACGGTATCCTCTCATTCATCACCAAGGACAAATCCAACTCAGACCTGATGTTTGAAAACGTGCCGCTGCTGTCGTTCTGCGCAAGCTACATCTTCAACTCTGCGCTGCAACTGATCAAAAGCAGACCGGATATGATGAAATACCTGACCGAACTGTCGGATCGGGAGAAGGAGTGCCTGTTCTGGGCAAGCGAGGGCAAGACCTCCTGGGAGATCGCTACCATACTCGGCATCAGTGAGCGGACAGTCAACTTTCACCTGACCCAGGTGACCAACAAGACCGACTCGAAGAACCGCAGTCAGGCCATCGCCAAAGGGATCACCAGCGGCATCATTGTGCCCTCCCTCGACGAGGTCACCATCACCAACCTGCGGCTGTCGTAACCCCTCAGCCGAAACAAAAAGAGCCGCAATTGCGGCTCTTTTTCATTTGAGAGAGTGACTTACTCGACCGTCACCGATTTTGCCAGGTTGCGCGGCTGGTCGACGTCAGTGCCCTTGATCAGGGCAACGTGATAGGAGAGCAGCTGCAGCGGCACGGTATAGACGATGGGGGCGATCACCTCTTCCACATGGTTGAGGTTCATGACCCGCATGGTCTCGTCGCTCTTGAAGCCGGTATCGGCATCGGCGAACACATAGAGGATACCGCCACGTGCACGAACCTCTTCCACGTTGGACTTGAGCTTCTCCAGCAGATCGTTGTTCGGCGCCACCACAATGATGGGCATCTCGGCATCGATCAGCGCCAGCGGGCCGTGCTTCAGCTCGCCAGCGGCATAGGCTTCGGCGTGGATGTAGGAGATCTCTTTGAGCTTGAGCGCCCCCTCCATGGCGATGGGGTACTGGCTGCCGCGGCCGAGGAACAGGCTGTGCTGCTTGTCGGCAAATTCTTCGGCCAGGGTTTCGATATCCTTGGCCAGCGCCAGACTCTCTTTAATACGCAGCGGCAGGGCTTGCAGCGCCTTGACCAGTTCAGCCTCGGCGGCCGCGCTAAGGTGGCCACGGCAGTGACCGACCGAGGCCACCAGCATCAGCAGGCCAGCCAACTGGGTGGTGAACGCCTTGGTGGAGGCCACACCAATCTCTGCCCCCGCGCGGGTCATAAAGGCCAGATCCGATTCACGCACCAGCGAGGAGCCCGGCACGTTGCAGATAGCCAGCGAGCTCATGTAGCCGGATTCCTTGGCCAGACGCAGCGCCGCCAGGGTATCGGCGGTCTCGCCACTCTGGGAGAGGGTCACCAGCAGGCTGTTGGGACGCACTACCGATTTGCGATAGCGGAACTCGGAGGCAATCTCCACATCGCAGGAGACGCCGGCGATCTCTTCGAACCAGTAGCGAGCCACCATGCCGGAGTGATAGGAGGTGCCGCAGGCAACGATCTGCACGTGCTCGACCTTGTCAAAGATGGCGCGCGCGCCGTTGCCGAACGATTCGACCACCACGTGATCGCTGCCCAGACGCCCTTCCAGGGTGTTGGTGATCGCTTTGGGTTGCTCGTGGATCTCTTTGAGCATGTAGTGACGGTATTCACCCTTGTCACCGGCATCGTGGGAGAGTTCGGACTCCTGCTCTTCACGCACCACGGCGTTGCCGTTGGTATCGAAGATATGCACGTCACGGCGGGTCACTTCGGCCACATCACCCTCTTCCAGGAAGATGAAGCGACGGGTCACCGGCAGCAGCGCCATCTGGTCGGAGGCGATAAAGTTCTCGCCGATACCACGGCCGATCACCAGCGGTGAACCGGAGCGGGCCACCACCACGCGGCTGTCGTCGCGGCTGTCCATCACCACGGTACCGTAGGCACCGCGCAGCTGCTTCACCGCAGTTTGCATGGCGGCCAGCAGGCTGCCGGCGCTCTTCAGCTCGTGATGGACCAGATGGGCAATCACCTCGGTATCGGTGTCGGAGCTGAACACATAGCCTAGCGCCTTCAACTCTTCCCGCAGCTCTTCGTGGTTCTCGATGATGCCGTTGTGCACCACCACGATATGCTCGGAGACGTGGGGGTGGGCGTTGCGCTCGGAGGGCTCGCCGTGAGTGGCCCAGCGGGTATGGGCGATGCCGGTACCACCGTGGACGGACTGCTCGTCGAGCGCCTTGGCCAGCTCGGCCACCTTGCCCAGACGGCGAACCCGCTGCAACGGCTGGTTGGCGCTGAACACGGCCACACCGGCTGAGTCATAACCGCGGTACTCCAGACGGCGCAGGCCCTCTACCAGAATTTCAGCCACATCACGTTGGGCGACAGCCCCGACGATGCCACACATACACTTCTCCTTGAGATGCAAATCGTAAAGTCAGTTGGATGGTTCAGAGCTCGATGTCAGCAAGTGACCGGGGCGCAGATAAGCGTCACCCCCTGGGCTTGAATCTGTTCTCTGGCCTCGCTGGCCAGCCCCTCGTCGGTCACCAGGGTATGGATGCTCGACCAGGGAAGTTCGAGATTGGGGATCTTGCGGCCGATCTTTTCCGATTCGACCATCACAATGACCTCCCGCGACACCTCGGCCATCACCCGTGACAGGCCCACCAGCTCGTTGAAGGTGGTGGTGCCACGCTCCGGGTCGATGCCGTCGGCACCGATAAAGAGCTGGTCGAAGTCGTAGGAGCGCAGCACCTGTTCCGCCACCTGCCCCTGGAAGGATTCGGAGTGAGGGTCCCAAGTGCCACCGGTCATTAACAGGGTAGGCTCATTTTCCAGCTCGCGCAGGGCACCGGCCACATTGAGGGAGTTGGTCATCACGATGAGGCCGCGCTTGTTGCCCAGCATGGGGATCATGGCGCTGGTGGTGCTGCCGCTGTCGATGATGACGCGGTTGTGATCACGCAGCCGCTCGGCCGCCGCACGGGCAATGGCTAACTTTCGGTTCGAAACTTGTTCAGGGTTGACCTCGACCACCATCTCGCTCGGCAAGGGAACTGCACCACCGTAACGGCGCAGCAGCAGACCGCCGGTCTCCAGTACCGCCAGATCTTTACGGATGGTCACTTCGGAGGTAGAAAAGTGTTTGGCGAGGGCGTCAACGCTCACTTCACCCTGCTCTTGTACCAGGGTCACTATGGTGTGTCGGCGTTGTTGAGTATTACGTTTGGTCATTTTTAAGTTTCGATTCGAAAGAGCATCGAAATATTAGCCCCTTTTTCGGAAAAATAAAACAGCAAATAGGATCCGATTTGGTTCGATGCCAGAATGGGGTGCCAATTTGCGACGAGGATGCCATGCAAAAGAGAGTCATCTGGCTGGTGGAGGATGAGGCCAGCATCGCCGACACCCTGATTTACGCCCTGCAGACCGACGGGTTCGAGGTAGAGTGGTTCATGCTGGGCCAACAGTTGCTGACACGACTGGAACAGACGCGACCCGACTTCCTGATCCTCGATGTGGGGCTGCCCGACATCAGCGGCTTCGAACTCTGCAAGCAGGTGAGGGCGCTGACCGATATTCCCCTGATGTTCCTCACCGCCCGCAGCGAGGAGATAGACCGGCTGATCGGGCTGGAGATCGGTGCCGACGACTATGTGGCCAAACCCTTCTCGCCACGGGAAGTGTGTGCCCGGGTGCGGGTCATCCTGCGCCGCAGCCAGCCCGTCGCCCCCCAGCCCAGCGCCCTGCTGGTACTGGATGAGGAGCGGGCCCGCATTCACTTTCGCGGCCAGCCGCTGGCCCTCACTCGCTACGAATATCTGCTGCTCAAGACCCTGATGCTGGCGCCGGGGCGGGTCTACTCCCGCCAGCAGCTGATGGATCTGGTGTGGCAGGATGCCGAAGAGAGTCTGGATCGCACCGTCGATACCCATATCAAGACCATCCGCGCCAAGCTGCGCGAGCATGATCCCGAGGCCAACCTGATCCTCACCCACCGCGGACTGGGCTATAGCCTGGAGCTGGCATGAGACTAGGACTGCAACTGCTGTGCGGCCTGCTGCTGATCTTCGCGCTGGCCGCCTGGTTCGTGCTGGAGATCTTCGTCGAGGAGATCAAACCCGGAGTGCGCAGCGCCACCGAGGATACCTTGGTCGACATGACCCAGCTGCTGGCGCCGCTCGCCCTCGATGATCTGCAAGAGGGCAATATGATGAACGGGCGGCTGGCCAGCGCCTTCGCCCGTCTCAACCAGAATCCCATCAATGCGATGATCGACGGCCACCTCAAACAGCAGGCGGAGTACCGCATCTATGTGACAGATCGGCAGGGGATGGTGATTTACGACTCCGACGGCACGGATCTGGGCAAGGATTATTCCCGCTGGAACGATGTCTACCGCACCCTGCGCGGTCAGTATGGCGCCCGCAGCACCCGCACCGATCCCGACGATGCCGCCAGCTCGACCATGTATGTGGCGGCACCGCTGCGGGAAGGCACAGAGATCATCGGCTCCCTCACCGTCGCCAAACCCAATCGCACCCTGATGCCCGCCATCGAGCGGGGTGAACGGGAACTGCTGCAAGCCGCTGGCCAGATGCTGTTCATCTCGCTATTGATCGGCAGTCTGCTGGTTTGGTGGCTCAACCGCGCCATAGGCAAACTGGTGCACTACGCCGAATCGGTCAGCAAGGGGGAGGCGGCACCGCTGCCGCAACTGCACACCGTCGAGCTGGATCGGCTCGGCCACGCCCTTGAAACCATGCGCCACCAGCTCGATGGCAAGAGCTATATCGAGGGCTATGTCCACAGCCTGACCCACGAGCTGAAGAGCCCGCTGGCGGCTATTCGCGGGGCAGGGGAGATCCTGGCCGAAACGCCGCCCCCCGAGGTGGCCAGGCGCTTTATCGGCAACATCAATCAGGAGAGTGCCCGCATGCAGCAGCTGATCGAACGGATGCTGCAACTGGCACGGCTGGAGTCGGGGCAGGGGCTGGATCGGCAAGCGGTAGAGCCAGCCGGGCTCGGCAAGCGGGCGCTCGATGCCCGCCAGATTATCGCCCAGCGCCGGCAGGTAGCGCTGGTTGCCGAGCTGGCCAGCGCGCCGAAACAGAAGTGGGACCCGCTGTTGGTGGAGCAGGCCATCGGCAACCTGCTGGATAACGCCATCGACTTCTCTCCTGCCTACGGGCTGGTCACCCTGAGCGGCAGCCAGCAGGAGGAGGGCTACTGTTTTCGGGTCACCGACAGCGGCCCCGGCATTCCCGACTATGCCCTGCCACGGATCTTCGAGCGCTTCTACTCCCTGCCGCGCCCCGACAAGGGCAAGAGCAGCGGTCTCGGGCTCAGTTTCGCCCATGAGGTGGCCCACCAGCATGGCGGTCGTCTGACCCTGAGCAACCAGCCGGAGGGAGGCGCGCTGGCGGAACTCTGGCTGCCGTTCACCTAGTCACCGCCCTGCAACTTCACACTCCCCACACAAAGCGGCTTTAGACTGCCGCTTTCTCTCATCCATTTGCTCAAGGAAATGCTATGTCCCGCCTGCTTCTCTCCAGCCTACTGGCTGCCGGTCTGCTCGCAGCCCTGCCTGCCTCCGCCGCCAGCGGCTGCTTTCTCTATGCTGACGGCAACGGCCAGACCCTCTCCAGCGAAGGGGACTGCTCCAGCCAGCTGCCGCCCGCGTCCACCTTCAAGATCCCGTTGGCGCTGATGGGTTACGACAGTGGCTATCTGGTGGATGAAGAGCATCCGGCACTGCCTTACAAGCCGAGCTATGACGGCTGGCTACCCGCCTGGCGCGAAACCACTACCCCGCGCCGCTGGGAAACCTACTCGGTGGTCTGGTTCTCCCAGCAGATCACCGAATGGCTGGGGATGGAGCGCTTCCAGCAATACGTCGACCGCTTCGACTACGGCAACCGGGATCTCTCCGGCAATCCGGGCAAACATGACGGTCTGACCCAGGCCTGGCTCAGCGCCAGCCTCGCCATCAGTCCGGAGGAGCAGGCCCGCTTCCTCGGCAAGATGCTGAGCGGCAAGCTGCCGGTCTCGGCGCAGACTCTGCAGTACACCGCCAATATCCTCAAGGTGAGCGAGATCGACGGCTGGCAGATCCACGGCAAGACCGGCATGGGCTACCCGAAGAAGCTGGATGGCAGCCTCAACCGCGATCAGCAGATCGGCTGGTTCGTCGGCTGGGCCAGCAAACTGGGCAAACAGCTGATCTTCGTCCATACCGTGGTGCAAAAACCCGGCAAGCAGTTCGCCTCCCTCAAGGCGAAAGAGGAGGTGCTGGCCGCATTGCCCGGGAAGCTGAAGACCCTGTAATTCCTTCAGAAACCGGCGCAATGCCGGTTTTTTTCTCCCCCTTCACCACCACTTCACACAAGCCCATCAACACTTCACGTCCGGCCGGCAGACTCGCTCCATACAACAAGGAGACGTGTCATGGTCAAACAGATATTTACCCACAAGATCTTTCTGCTGCTGTTGCTCAGCCTGCTGTTGATGGTGCCGGTGCAATCCATCATAGAACTGAACCGGGAGCGTCAGGCTTACCGCAGTCAGGCTATTCACAGCATCATGGCCAGCAGCAGCGGCCCGCAACGGCTGATGGGGCCTATACTGGTGCAGCCCTATACCCGCTCGGTGATGGTCGAACAGGAGGGCAAGCGATTCGTCCGTCAGGAGCAGATCTACCGCTACCTGCTTCCGGAGCAACTGGATATCAAGGCTAACATGGAGGTCACCCCGCGCAAGCTGGGCATTTATCAGGCGCAGGTCTATCAGACCCGCCTCACCCTCTCGGGCCGCCTGCCCACCCGACAGAGTCTGCTGAATGACGCGACCTCACCGCTTGATGAAACGGCCGAGCTGGTGGCGGGCAAACCCTACCTGAGTCTGGTGCTCTCCGATGCCCGCGGCATCAACAGCGTCCCCGAATTACTACTCGGCACCCAGCGGATTCCGTTTGCCCCCGGCGCCCGCCTCGGTGACATGCTGGCAGGTATCCATGCCCCGCTCGACAGCCTGCCGCAACAGGATGGCACCTTCCATCTGGAGCTCAATCTGCAGGGGATGAATACCCTCGACATAGTGCCGCTGGGCAAGGAGAGCACTCTGCTGCTGGCAGGCAACTGGCCCCATCCCAACTTTATCGGCGACTTTCTGCCGGGCAATCGCACCCTGAGCCCACAAGGGTTTGAGGCCAACTGGCAAACCAGCTGGTTCGCCAGCGACATGGAGACCCGCTTCAACCGGATGATGAACGGGGGCGATAGCCATCTCTCCACCTTCAGCGTCAGTCTGGTGCAACCGGTGGATCACTATCAGCTCAACGAGCGGGCGGCCAAATATGCCCTGCTGTTTATCGGCCTCACCTTTATCAGCTTCTTTATGTTCGAGCTGCTCAAGGGGCTGCGGGTTCACCCGATCCAGTACGCGCTGGTAGGCATGGGGCTGGCCATCTTCTATCTGGTGCTACTGGCCCTGACCGAACACCTCGGCTTTGGCTGGGCCTATCTGGTGGCCGCGCTGGCCAGCGTGCTGCTCAACGGCTTCTACCTCAGCCATGTGCTGGGCGGCCCGAAGCAGGGGATCGGCTTTGCTGCGCTGCTCGGGCTGGTCTATGCCATTCTCTACAGCCTGCTGCAGGCCGAAGAGATCGCTCTGCTGCTCGGCGCCCTGCTGCTGTTCGCCACCCTGGCGCTGATCATGCTGCTGACCCGCAAGCTCGACTGGTATCAGGTGATGGATTACAGCACACCCGCCACCACATGGGCGGCCCCCCAGCCATCGACCAGTGACCTCAGCCATAAGTCATAAGCCAAAAAAACCGGCGCCATCAGGCGCCGGTTCTATTTTATTGATCGGGCATCACTTCTTCTTGACCGGGCGAGCCCAGTTCTTGATGTGGCGCTGGGGCACCCGAGTGATCACCAGCTCGTTCTCGGCCACATCCTTGGTGATGGTAGAACCCGCCCCCAGAGTCGCCCCCTTACCGATGCGCACTGGCGCCACCAGCTGGGTATCGGAACCGACGAACACATCATCCTCGATGATGGTCTGGAATTTGTTGACCCCGTCGTAGTTGCAGGTGATGGTACCGGCACCGATATTCACCCCAGCTCCGATCTCGGCATCACCCAGATAGGTCAAATGACCGCACTTGGAACCGACACCAAGACGGGCCTTCTTCATCTCGACGAAATTGCCGACGTGAGCATCCTGCTCCAGAACCGCGCCAGGACGCAGACGGGCAAACGGGCCGACCGAACACTGATCCGCCACCTGAGCCCCTTCGACGATGGAGTAGGGCTTCACTTCGGTGTGATCGCCAATGACGCAATTCTTCAGCACGGCACCGGCACCGATACGGACGTGGTTACCGAGGGTTACCTTGCCTTCGATGATGACGTTGACGTCGATCACCACCTCTTCACCGATCTCGAGGGTTCCGCGCAGATCGAAGCGGGCCGGGTCGATCAGGGTGGCACCGGCGATCATCAGCTTCTCGGCCTGCATCTGCTGGTAGCTGCGCTCAAGTTGAGCCAATTGAACTCGATTATTAGCCCCTTCCACTTCAGCGGCACGCTCCGGATGAACGGCGGCAATCGGGCAATTATCGCCGTGAGCCATGGCGATCACGTCGGTCAGGTAGAATTCGCCCTGGGCATTCTTGTTGTCCAGACGGGATAGCCAGCTGCGCAGCTGACCGCCGTTGGCCACCAGCACGCCGGTGTTCACCTCACGAATGGCCAGCTGTTCGGCATTGGCATCCTTCTGCTCGACGATGCCGACTACCTGACCATTTTCACGGACGATACGGCCATAGCCGGTAGGGTTGTCCAGTACCACGGTCAGCAGTGCCATACCGTTTTCAGCCTTGGCAACCAGCAGTCGCTGCAGGGTCTCTGGCTGGATCAGCGGGGTATCGCCGTAGAGCACCAGCACGTCGTCTTCATCCTTCCAAAACGGGATGGCTTGGGCGACGGCGTGACCAGTCCCCAGCTGTTGCGCCTGCAGCACCCAGTTCACATCGGCCGCCACGATCCGCTCTTTCAGCAGTTCGGCACCGTGGCCATAGACCAGATGCAGCTGCTCGGCACCAACCTGACGGGCAGTATCGATCACATGGGAAACCATGGGTTTGTTGGCTACCGGGTGGAGTACCTTGGGCAGGGAAGAACGCATGCGGGTACCTTTACCCGCCGCCAGGATCACGACGTTGAGGGACATAAATTGACCTTTGGAACATGAGGAAATACTCGGCGGAGTCTATCCAACGGGTAAAAAAAAAGCGACCCGAAGGTCGCTTTTTACATCACCGTTATTAGCGGTAATTCTTTTTGACGATATCGATGACTCGCAGTTGAGCCATCGCCTTGGCCAGCTCGGTGGCGGCCTGGGCGTAGTCGATATCACCATGGGAGCTGTGGATCCGCTCTTCGGCTGCGCGCTTGGCTTCTTGGGCTTTCGCCTCATCCAAGTCGTCAGCACGAATCGCGGTGTCCGCCAGCACGGTCACGGATTCAGGCTGTACTTCCAGCATACCGCCGGAGATGTACAGCACCTCTTCAGTTCCGTTCTGCTTCACCAAGCGGACCAGGCCCGGCTTGATGGCAGTCAGCAACGGAGCATGACCGTGGCGGAGACCCAACTCACCTTCGGAGCCTGATACCTGAGCAGTTTGCACGCGACCGGAAAACAGTTTTCCTTCGGCGCTCACCACGTCCAGGTGAAAGGAGATCATCTCTGCCATGGGCCCTCCTGTCGAGGCTTACAGTTTCTTGGATTTCTCGACGACTTCGTCGATACCGCCAACCATGTAGAACGCCTGCTCGGGCAGATCGTCATACTCGCCTTTCAGGATGCCCTGGAAACCACGAATGGTCTCTTTCAGCGGCACGTATTTACCCGGAGAACCGGTAAACACTTCTGCTACGAAGAACGGCTGGGACAAGAAACGCTCGATCTTACGGGCACGGGCTACGGTCAGTTTGTCTTCTTCTGACAGTTCATCCATACCCAGGATGGCGATGATGTCCTTCAGCTCTTTGTAGCGCTGCAGTACGGTTTGAACGCCACGAGCAGTCTCGTAGTGCTCTTTGCCAACAACCAGCGGATCCAGCTGACGAGAGGTAGAGTCCAGCGGGTCAACGGCCGGGTAGATACCCAGTGCCGCGATTTGACGGGACAGTACGACGGTCGCATCCAGGTGGGCGAAGGTGGTCGCCGGAGACGGGTCAGTCAAGTCATCCGCAGGCACGTAAACGGCCTGTACGGAGGTGATGGAACCGGTCTTGGTGGAGGTGATACGTTCTTGCAGAACACCCATCTCCTCGGCCAGAGTCGGCTGGTAACCTACTGCGGAAGGCATACGGCCCAGCAGTGCGGATACTTCGGTACCGGCCAGGGTGTAACGATAGATGTTGTCCACGAAGAACAGCACGTCACGACCTTCGTCACGGAACTTCTCGGCCATGGTCAGGCCGGTCAGCGCAACGCGCAGACGGTTTCCGGGCGGCTCGTTCATCTGACCGTAAACCAGAGATACTTTGTCCAGTACGTTGGACTCCATCATCTCGTGGTAGAAGTCGTTACCCTCACGGGTACGCTCACCTACACCGGCGAATACAGAGTAACCACTGTGCTCGATCGCGATGTTACGGATCAGCTCCATCATGTTTACGGTTTTGCCTACACCGGCACCACCGAACAGACCAACTTTACCCCCCTTGGCGAACGGGCATACCAAGTCGATAACCTTGATGCCGGTCTCCAGCAGCTCGGTGCTGTTGGACTGATCTTCGTAGCTGGGGGCTTCACGGTGGATTGACCAGCTCTCTTCTTCACCGATCGGGCCTTTCTCGTCGATTGGCTCGCCTAGTACGTTCATGATCCGACCCAGTGTCGCAGTACCGACCGGAACCTGGATGGATTTACCGCTATTCATTACTTCCAACCCACGACGCAGACCGTCGGAGGAACCCATGGTGATGCAACGAACGACGCCGCCACCGATCTGTTGCTGAACTTCCAGCACCAGACCCTGGCCTTGACCTTCGCTAACGACCTTCAGTGCATCGTACACCTGGGGCACGGCATTCTGCGGGAACTCGATGTCCACTACAGCGCCGATGATTTGGACGATGAAACCGTTACTCATGTCAAATCCTCTAAACCTTTGATAACCCTTGCCTTACACCGCAGCAGCACCGGATACGATCTCTGTCAGCTCCTGGGTAATACTGGCCTGACGGGCCTTGTTGTATACCAGTTGCAGATCGTTAATCAGGTTACCGGCGTTGTCAGTCGCGGCTTGCATGGCAACCATTCGGGCTGCCTGTTCACTGGCCAAGTTTTCCACTACACCCTGGTAGACCTGAGATTCGACATAGCGAACCAGCAGGGTATCCAGCAGCTTCTTGGGATCCGGCTCATAGAGGTAATCCCAGTGGTGTTTCTTGGCGAGCTTGCTGTCTTCAGTTACGGGCAAAGGCAGCAGTTGATCGACCCGTGGTTGCTGCACCATGGTGTTGACGAACTTGTTGTACACCAGATACAGCTTGTCAATCTCACCGTTGTCGTAAGCCTTCAGCATGACCTTGACTGAACCAATCAGGTCATTGACGCTCGGGTTATCGCCCAGTCCTGCGACATGAGCTTTCACCTTGGCGCCGTGCCGTTCAAAGAAGTTGGAGGCTTTGTTGCCGATCAGAGCCAGGTCAACCTTGGCACCTTTCGCGCTCCATTGCTTCATATCATTGAGGGCAGCCTTGAACAGGTTGATGTTCAGACCACCACACAGGCCACGGTCGGTGGAGACGACGATGTAACCCACTCGCTTGACCTCACGTTCGATGAGGTAGGGGTGTTTGTATTCCAGGTTCCCCTGAGCGATATGGCCGATCACCTTGCGCATGGTTTCAGCGTACGGACGGCTGGCAGACATGCGATCCTGCGCACGGCGCATCTTGCTTGCTGCCACCATTTCCATAGCGCTGGTGATCTTTTGAGTGTTTTTAACACTCCCGATCTTGTTACGTATCTCTTTTGCGCCGGCCATCTCTTCTCTCCATCAGGTGGCAGCTTGCGCTGCCACACTCGCTTACCAGGTCTGGGTTGCCTTGAAGTCATCCAGCAACGCAGTCAGCTTGCCAACGATCGCGTCGTTGTAGTCAGCCTTGGCATTGATTTCAGCCATCAGCTCAGCATGCTGGGTATCGGCGAAAGAGAGCAGAGCGGCTTCGAAGTCGAGGATCTTGCTCAACTCGACATCAGAGAGATAGCCTTTTTCCGCGGCGAACAGCACCAGAGACTGGTGAGCCACGCTCATCGGAGAGTACTGCTTCTGTTTCATCAGCTCGGTCACTTTCTGACCGTGGTCCAGCTGCTTGCGAGTTGCATCGTCCAGGTCGGAAGAGAACTGGGCAAAGGCAGCAAGTTCGCGATACTGGGCCAGCGCGGTACGGATACCACCGGACAGCTTCTTGACGATCTTGGTCTGGGCGGCACCACCCACACGGGATACGGAGATACCCGGATCAACCGCAGGACGAATACCGGCGTTGAAAGACTGGGAAGTCAGGAAGATCTGACCATCGGTGATGGAGATCACGTTGGTCGGAACGAACGCGGATACGTCGCCCGCCTGGGTTTCGATGATCGGCAGCGCGGTCAGAGAACCGGTTTTGCCCTTCACTTCACCCTTGGTGAACTTCTCTACGTACTCGTCGTTGACGCGAGCTGCACGCTCCAGCAGACGGGAGTGCAGATAGAATACGTCGCCCGGGAATGCTTCACGTCCTGGCGGACGGCGCAGCAGCAGGGAGATCTGACGATATGCAACGGCCTGCTTGGACAGGTCATCATAAATGATCAGGGCATCTTCACCGCGGTCACGGAAGTACTCACCCATGGAGCAACCTGAATACGGAGCCAGGTATTGCAGGGCAGCTGCTTCGGAAGCAGAGGCAACCACTACTATGGTGTTGGCCAGAGCACCGTGCTCTTCCAGCTTGCGCACCACGTTGGCGATGGTGGAGGCCTTCTGGCCAATCGCAACGTAGACACACTTAATGCCGGAATCTTTCTGGTTGATGATGGTGTCGATCGCAATGGCAGTTTTACCTACCTGGCGGTCACCGATGATCAGCTCACGCTGGCCACGACCGATAGGGATCATGGAGTCGATGGCTTTCAGACCGGTCTGGACAGGCTGGTCAACAGACTTACGCTCGATAACGCCCGGGGCAATCACTTCTACCGGAGAGAAGCCATCGTGCTCGACCGGACCTTTACCGTCGATAGGCTGACCCAGGGTGTTGACCACCCGGCCCAGCAGACCACGACCGACCGGCACTTCCAGAATGCGGCCAGTACCTTTTACTTTCATCCCTTCGGCCAGATCGGCATAGGGACCCATCACTACGGCACCAACGGAGTCACGCTCCAGGTTCAATGCCAGAGCGTAGCGGTTGCCCGGCAGCTCGATCATCTCACCCTGCATGGCATCGGCCAGGCCGTGGATACGAATGATACCGTCACTCACGGAGACGATGGTACCTTCGTTACGCGCTTCGCTCTTTACATCAAACTGCGCAATGCGCTGCTTGATCAGCTCGGCGATTTCAGTGGAATTCAGTTGCATGCTCTAATACCCCAATCAAGATTGCAGCGCGTCAGCCATGCGATCCAGCTTGCCGCGGACAGTTCCGTCGATAACCAGATCACCGGCCTTGATGAGCACCCCGGCCATCAAGGACGCGTCGATGCTGCAATTCAGCTTCACTTTGCGCGCGAGACGTTGTTCCAGAGAAGCCTGAATATTGGCTTTCTGCTGGTCGGTCAGTGCAATCGCCGAAATCACGTCAGCCTGAACTTCTTTGTCCAGTTCAGACTTGAACACCACAAATTCGGCAACGACCGCCGGCAGCACACCCAAGCGACCATTCTCTGCCATTACCCGGATCAGGTTCTGGCCATGCTCGTCGAGTTGCTCCCCGCAGATGCTGACAAACAGTTTTGCCAGCTCGTCGGCAGCCACAGAGCCGTTAACCAGGGAGTGGATGGTCTCGTTCTTCACTACTTCCGCAGCGAAGCTGAGCATCCCCAGCCACTGATCAACCGCCTTGTGCTCAACGGCAAACTCGAAAGCAGCCTTGGCGTAGGGGCGAGCGATTGTAGTCAGTTCAGACATAGCCCCGTTCCCGTTACAGTTCAGCTACCAGTTTGTCGACGATGTCGCTGTTGGCAGCCTGGTCGATTTGGCGCGCCAGGATCTTCTCTGCACCCGCAATGGCAAGAGCAGCAACCTGCTTGCGCAGTTCCTCTTTGGCACGATGACGTTCAGCTTCAATCTCGGCACGGCCTTGAGCCAGGATTTTTTCCCGCTCAGCCTGAGCACCGACAGTTGCCTCATCAATGATCTGGGCCTTGCGTTTGTTGGCCTGTTCAATGATTTCAGCAGCCTGCAGCTTGGCTTCTTTCAGCTGATCGACGGCGTTGGCCTTGGCCAAATCCAGATCTTTCTTGGCTCGTTCGGCAGAAGAGAGACCGTCAGCAATAGCTTTCTGACGGGCTTCGATGGCAGCAATCAGCGGCGGCCATACGTACTTCATGCAAAACACTACGAAGAAGAAAAAAGCAATTGCTTGGCCGAGGAGGGTGGCATTGATATTCACAGCCGATGTCCTCTTAAGTTAGTTAATGGGTTATGTCTGGAGAGTCGTAACGACTTAGCCAGCAACCGCAAACATCACGTACAGACCCAGACCAACGGCGATCATCGGGATCGCATCCACCAGACCCATTACGATGAAGAACTGGGTACGCAGAACAGGGATCAGATCCGGTTGACGAGCAGCACCTTCCAGGAACTTGCCACCCAGGATACCGATACCGATGGAAGCGCCGATAGCAGCCAGACCCATCATCATTGCAGCAGCGATGTACAGCAGGTCCATGTTCAAGTTTTCCATGAGGATCTCCAGTTATTTAGATGTAATTGATTGTATAAAAAGGATTATTTGAGTTGCATCAACCATGGTCTTCCTGCGCCATCGACAGATAGACGATGGTCAGAACCATGAAAATGAATGCCTGCAAAGTGATGATCAGGATGTGGAAAATTGCCCAAGGCACGGACAGGATCCACTGTGACCACCAGGGTAACAAACCAGCAATCAGGATAAAGATCAGTTCGCCAGCATACATGTTGCCGAACAGTCGAAGACCCAGAGAAACAGGTTTGGAAATCAGCGTAACAGTTTCCAGGATGAGGTTAACCGGGATGGCCGCCGGGTGATTGAAAGGCTGAAGCGTCAGCTCCTTCACAAACCCGCCGATACCCTTGACCTTGATGCTGTAATACAGGATCAAGAAGAACACGCCCAAAGCCATGGACATGGTGATGTTAACGTCAGCAGAGGGAACCACACGCAGATAGGGAATACCCATCAATTGTGCAGCGTGAGGGATAAAGTCAACGGGGATCAGATCCATGAAGTTCATCAGGAAGATCCACACAAACACCGTCAGCCCCAAAGGTGCGATGACCTTGTTGCGACCGTGAAAGATGTCTTTGACGTTACCATTCACAAACTCGACCAGCATCTCCACAAAGCACTGCAGCTTACCCGGCACCCCGCTGGTAGCGTTAACGGCTACTTTGCGGAACAGCAGGATAAACAGGGCGCCTAGCACGACGGAAAATACCATTGAGTCGATATTGACCGTCCAGAACCCGGACCCGACTTGAAGGTGGGTCAGGTGGTGGGAGATATATCCCTGAGGAGTCAGGACTTCTCCGGTTGCAGACATGAGTTTTCCTAATAGTGGTTGTTAAGCGTGAATGAAACCATCCACTGTACAACGAGGGCGAGGATATAAGTGGCGAAAAACGAGACGGTAACGACCTCGACTCCCGCACCAAACATCAGGGCGAATAGACCTGTTGTAGAAATGAGCTTAATCCCTGCCCCACCATAAAAGTCCCGCAAAACCAGGCCCACACTCTCGGTTGTCACCTTGCGGCGCAGCACCCAGACAGTAAACAAGGCTTGAGGAACCCAGTACATCCCCCCTCCGTAGAGAGCGGAATAACCGGCGCTGGCACCAGTCAGGTAAAACCAGACGGCACTCATCGCCAGGATCAGGATGAGCTGACAAACGAGCATAACCAAGGCCAGTGTCAAACCTTCCAAGGCTATTTTCTGCTTCACCAACCTACCCCTGAACATTACAGAACTGTAAAAAATCGGGATCCGAAGACCCCATGTTAACAGCTCTTAAAGCCGGTCAAATTATACCCTTGAGGGCAGCTATTGCAATATGACAAAAATCCTTAATTTTTGCGGCTTTCCGCGGCAAATCAGGGTTATGGTCATATCAAAAGGAATGGATGTTTTATTACTACAAAAAGCGTAAAAATCACGATTCCGACACGCCAAAATAGCCCAATATACGGTCCAAATCGGACAAATTCTCGTAACTTATTACTAACTTCCCGCTATCCCGCTTGCCAGGCTGAAGTTGCACCTGATTGCCAATTTTTTCTGCCAGTTGGCGCTCCAGGTAGCCGATCTGCGGATCACGGGCCGGTTCGACCCTGGCTTTTGCCGGTTCGAGCGCTTTTTGCACCAGCTTCTCGGTATCGCGTACGGTCAGCCCTTTCTGGGCAACCAGCTTGGCCAGTTCAGACTGGGCCTGGCCGCTCAGAGCCAGCAGGGCACGGGCATGGCCCATGTCGAGGTCGCCATGCTCGACGAAACGCTTCACGTCGTCGTTGAGCTGGTTGAGACGCAACAGGTTGGTCACAGTGGTGCGGGACTTGCCCACCGCCTCGGCCACCTGCTGGTGGGTGAGTTCGAATTCGGTCAGCAGTCTTTGTAAAGCGACCGCCTCTTCGATGGCATTAAGGTCTTCCCGCTGAATATTCTCAATCAGCGCGATGGCGACGGCAGCCTCGTCGGGCACATCCTTGACGATACAGGGCACCACCTCAAGCCGCGCCAGCTGGGACGCGCGCCAGCGCCGCTCACCGGCGATGATTTCGAAGGATTGTTCGCCGAGAGGGCGTACCACGATGGGCTGGATCACCCCCTGGGCGCGGATGGAGTTGGCAAGCTCTTCCAGTGCATCCTGGGACATGTCCTTGCGGGGCTGGTACTTGCCGGACTGCAACCACTCCACCGGCAGCTTGCGCAGCTCGCCCTGATTGGTGGGGGCCATGGCCTCTTCAGTACGTTGATCGCTCATCACCTGTTTCTGGCGGGCAGCCGTGCTGGTACTGAGCAGGGCATCCAGCCCCTTGCCCAGTCCACGTTTTTTCGGAGTCATATGCTCTCTCGGTCTGCGATGGTCGCCTGACGTTCCTGCTCCTGGCGGCGCAGGATCTCGCCAGCCAGTGCCAGGTAGGCCTTGGCGCCCACCGATGATTTGTCATAGTGCATGGCCGGGGCACCGAAACTCGGGGCCTCAGCCAGTCTAACATTGCGGGGAATGATGGTGCGGTAGACCTTGTCGCCAAAGTGCTGTTTTAGCTGATCGGACACATCATTGGCCAGCCGGTTGCGGTGATCGTACATGGTACGCAGCACACCTTCGATCTTGAGATCGGGATTGACCACGGCGGCCAGCTTGCTGATGGTGTCGACCAGGGCGGTGAGCCCTTCCAGCGCATAGTATTCGCACTGCATGGGCACCAGCACGGAGTCGGCGGCGGCCATGGCGTTCACGGTCAGCATGTTGAGGGAAGGTGGGCAGTCGATGAAGACGTAGTCGTACTTGTCCCGCACCGAGGCCAGCGCATTGCGCAGACGGATCTCGCGGGCGAAAAACTCCATCAGGCGGATTTCGGCTGCGGTCACGTCGGCGTTGGCGGCGATCAGGTGATAACCACCGGAAGTTTCGGGTATGATCACCTCGCTGATGGGAGCATCTTCGATCAGCAGCTCATAGGCGGTGCGCTCGACTTCGTACTTGTCGACTCCGCTGCCCATGGTGGCATTGCCCTGCGGATCCAGATCGATCACCAGCACCTTGCGCCGGGTGGCGGCCATGGAGGCGGCCAGGTTCACACAGGTGGTGGTTTTACCCACTCCACCCTTCTGGTTGGCTATGGCAATGACTTTTCCCACACTATCCCCTAAATGAAACTGCGACCCTATTCGGGCTGGATATGTTTGAATTCCAGCAGATGACGTTCGCCTTCCAGCTCCGGCACCCGCAGCTCATGACAGGCTACCAGACGGATATTGGCAGGCAACTGGGCCAGCTCCTCTGCGGGATATTGTCCCTTGAGCGCGAGGAAGCTGCCCTGTTCTGACGGCAGGTGGTGACACCAGCTCAGCATGTCCTCTAGCGAAGCGAACGCTCTGCTGAGTACACCATCAAACCCGACTTCGGGTTGATACTCTTCCACCCGGGATTTGATCGGCGTCACATTGGTCAACCCCAGCTCCAGAATGACCTGGCGGATGAAGTTGATCCGTTTGCCCAGACTGTCTAGCAGAACGAACTGCTTGTCCGGATTGATGATCGCCAGCGGCAATCCCGGCAGGCCGGGACCGGTCCCCACGTCGATGAAGCGCTCACCGTGCAAGTGGGGGCTTACCACCAGGCTATCGAGGATATGCTTGACCAGCATGGCGTCCGGATCTCGCACCGAGGTGAGATTGTAAGCCTTGTTCCACTTGTGCAGCAACTCGACCAACTGCACCAGTTGGCTCTTTTGGGTATCGGTGATAACAATTTCGGCCTGCTTGAGCAGGCCGTTCAATCTTTCCAACATGGGATTCCTCAGGCGGTTTTACGCAGCAGGCCGTGTTTTTTCAGGTGAACCAGCAGGATGGAGATGGCCGCCGGGGTGATGCCGGAGATGCGGGAAGCCTGACCAATGGTCTGCGGCTTGGCATCGTTCAGCTTGGCTTTCACCTCGTTGGAGAGGCCGTTCACCTCGCGATAGTCCAGATCCAGCGGCAGCAAGGTGTTCTCGTTGCGCAGCTGCTTTTCCACTTCATCGTGCTGACGCTCGATGTAACCGGCGTACTTGATCTGGATCTCAACCTGTTCGGCCGCGGCAGGATCGGTCACGGAGGGGCCAACCCCTTCGATGGCCATCAGCGCATCATAGGTCACCTCTGGGCGACGCAACAGCTCTTCCAGACTCTGCTCGCGGGTCAGCGGGGTATTGACCAGAGCGTTGACTGCCTCCAGTGACGGATGTTGCGGGTGGATCCAGGTTGAACGCATGCGCTGACGCTCCAGCTCGACCTGTTCCATCTTGGCGTTGAATTTGCTCCAGCGCTCGTCATCCACCAGACCCAGTTCGCGACCGATGGCAGTCAGGCGGATATCGGCGTTGTCTTCCCGCAGCAGCAGGCGATATTCGGCGCGGCTGGTGAACATGCGGTAAGGCTCGCGGGTCCCCAGGGTGGAGAGATCATCCATCATCACACCCATGTAGGCCTGATCCCGACGCGGGTTCCAGGGATCCTTGTCCTGGGCACGCAAGGCCGCGTTCAGACCGGCCATCAGGCCTTGTGCCGCCGCCTCTTCGTAACCGGTCGTCCCGTTGATCTGGCCAGCGAAGAACAGGTTTGGAATGCACTTGCTCTCCATGTTGGCCTTAAGATCCCGCGGATCGAAGAAATCATATTCGATGGCATAGCCGGGGCGAGTGATGTGGGCGTTCTCGAAGCCGCGCACGGAACGGACGATCTGCACCTGCACGTCAAACGGCAGGCTGGTGGATATCCCGTTCGGATAGAGTTCGTGGGTGGTCAGGCCTTCCGGCTCGACGAAGATCTGGTGCGCCGTCTTGTCGGCGAAACGGGTGATCTTGTCTTCGATCGATGGGCAGTAGCGCGGGCCGATCCCCTCGATCACCCCGGCGTACATGGGGCTGCGATCCAGGTTATTGCGGATCACTTCGTGGGTACGCTCGTTGGTGTGGGTGACGTAGCAGGGCACCTGACGGGGATGCTGGCTGGCATCGCCGATAAACGAGAAGACAGGACGAGGATCGTCGCCGTGCTGTTCCTGCATGACGGAGAAATCGACGCTGCGGGCATCGATGCGCGGCGGGGTGCCAGTCTTGAGACGATCGATGCGCAGTGGCAGTTCACGCAGGCGCTGGGCGAGGGCGATCGACGGAGGATCCCCGGCACGGCCGCCCTTGTAGTTTTCCATCCCTATGTGGATCAACCCGTTCAGGAAGGTACCGACCGTCAGCACCACAGTCTTGCCGCTGATGCGGATCCCGCTCTGGGTGACCACACCGGCAACACGATCCCCGTCCATGATCAGATCGTCACAGGCCTGCTGGAAGATCTTCAGGTTCGGGTAGTTCTCCAGCATCTGGCGAACGACGGCCTTGTAGAGCAGGCGATCCGCCTGGGCACGAGTGGCTCGCACTGCCGGTCCCTTGGAGGAGTTGAGGGTGCGGAACTGGATCCCGCCAAGATCGATGGCACGCGCCATGATCCCGCCGAGTGCGTCAACTTCCCTGACCAGGTGTCCCTTGCCGATCCCGCCGATCGCCGGATTACAGGACATGTGTCCCAGCGTATCGATATTGTGGGTCAGCAACAGGGTGTTCATGCCCATACGGGCTGCCGCTGTTGCTGCTTCGGTTCCGGCATGACCGCCACCGACGACGATCACATCAAATTGTTCATGGTATTGCATTGGGATCACCTTGATCTGCACGCCTGAAGATCTTTATTTGCCTGGGCTAAAGGGCGGAACATTCTATCTGTTTCGCGTCCTGAGGGGAACGTCTACTTAACGTTCAGTATGAAGGGAGGATCCACTAATTAGATCTTAAGGATCTTTAGATCGATCTTTTACTGGATCTCTTATTAGGATCCGCCCTTTCTGTTGATAAGCACTTTTTGATCATAAAGATCATTAATTTAATGACGATCCTAGCTTGTGGAAAAGCTTGGATCCTGGCCCGGTGAACGAGGGGATAACCAGGACTTTTATACACAGAGGTCTGTCGGTCTGGATCTAATACATGGATAACTATAGGTTTTGCAGAGCTTTACACCGTAGTTATGCACATTACCCCTGGGCGTTGTGGGTAACCTTGTAGAACAACTCCCCCGGATCAATCTGTTAATAACATGGTGGATAGTCGATCTGGGGATAAGTGGGGAGATCAAGCTTTTTTTCAGGATCTCCCGCACGCTGATCAGGCGATCATCGTCATCCAGTCGCGGATCCACACTTCTGCGGCATCTTCGGGGATCTCGTGTTGGGTCACATCGATGTCGAGTCGCTCGCCAATCCGGCTGGCTCCGCACTCGGCCAGCAGGCGATCCAGCGTCTTGCCGCCCTGGCAAAAGGTGTCATAACTGCTGTCGCCAAGGGCGATCACGCCATATTTCAATGAATTAAGATCCGGATGCTGCTCGGCAAGATCCTTGGCGAAGGGTTGCAGGTTGTCGGGCACATCCCCGGCACCATGGGTGGAAGTGACCACCAGCAGGATGGATCCCGCATCATCCAGCACCTCTGCCAGCTTGGCCGGGTTGTGGATCCGGGTCTGGTGGCCAGCCTGTTCCAGCAGGTTGGCGACGTGGTCTGCGACATATTCGGCGGCGCCCAGCATGGAGCCGACGACGAGATTGAGTTTGGCCATGGAATGGATCCTGATTTCAGACAAAGAAACGGAAAGCCGGATTCTACCGCCAAAGGGTGTGGATAAATATGGATAAAGCTTGGGGATAATGGATCCAGTCAGATAATGCCGCCGGATCCATCCTGCCGATCTTTTTTCTGCTTCTTTATATTCCTCTCCATTTTCTTCTCCGCTCATAGCTCTCCTGATGGCTCCCATCTCCCGCGAAATCCCGCCAACGATGCAGCTAGATAACAATGTAGATGCAAATGATTAGCAATTATTGAATCGATTCGATCACGACTCCTGTAGTAGGATTGCGCTGCTTTACTCGCCCATGGAACAGGGTGATCTCGTGAAAAACGACCACAAATAACAATTAAAACAACATAACTCATTGATAAGCGAGACTTTAATATGATTGCGCAAAAATACACTACAGGACCCGGCAAGAAGGGCGCCTTCGGCGTGCTTTCGCTCTCCGGTTTGCTCGTCTCCCTGCCGCTGATGGCCGAACAAACCACCGCTGAGCTGCCCAAAGCCAGCGAAACCATGGTGGTGACCGGTACGGCCATGAAGGTGGAAGTGCCGATGGCCGAGACCCCTCGCGCCGTCTCCGTGGTTAATCGCGAGGAACTGGATCAGCACGCCGTGTTGCAGCTGGATGAAGCGATTCGCTACCGTTCCGGCGTATTGACCGGTCTCTATGGCTCAGACAACAACACCGACTGGTTCAAGGTACGTGGCTTCGATGCCGCCTCTTATCTGGATGGCAACCGGCTGTTTGGCACCGGCTATTACGTCTGGACGCCGGAACCGTTTGGTCTGGAGAGTGTGGAAGTGCTGAAGGGGCCAGCCTCGATCCTTTACGGTGAGGCTCCTCCTGGCGGGGTGATCAATGCCATCAGCAAGCGGCCTACCGCCACGCCGCAAGGGCAGGTGGATCTGCAGCTTGGCAGCCGGGATCATCGTCAGGTCGGGGTGGATGTCTCTGACGCGCTCTCCGACAACAGCCGTTACCGCATGGTTGCTCTTTATAAAGAGCGTGATGGCGTGCTCACTGGCACTTATAACGATCGGGTTTATCTGGCGCCCAGCGTCACCTTCGATCTTTCGGATCGTACCAGCCTGACCCTGCTGGCCAGTTTCCTGCACGACGAAGGGGTCCCGACCAACGGCTTCTTCCCGGTCTATGGCACCCTGAATACGTCAGGTGGCCAGATTGATCCCTCCACCAATCTGAGCCAGCCGGATTACGATCGCAACCGCAATACCCAGATCTCCACCGGTTATGAGCTGGCCCACCAGCTCAACCAGAGCTGGGAGTTCAAGCAGAACGTCCGCTTCAACTACAACGATCTGCTGCTGCGCCAGACCTATATCTTCCCGACCTATGAAGGCACAACCGCCAGTCGTGGCCTGGTTTACCGCGATGGCAATACCAAGAGTGCCACCATGGACAACCAGATGGTGGGCTACTGGAACACCGACAGCACCGAGCAGACCTTGTTGCTGGGGGTTGATCTGCAGCGTCATGTCAATGAAGGGGTCGAGGCCGACAACTACGGTATGGGCTCCATCAATACCATGAACCCGGATTACAGCGGCTTCCCCGGTTTTGACGAGTCGACCGCCACTCACCAGAAGAGCAGCAAGGGCCAGAGCGGTCTCTATGCCCAGCACCAGATCCGCTGGGACGATCGCTGGTTGCTGACTGCCGGTGGCCGTTTCGACTATGTGGAGACCCACAACACCAATACCAGCAAGGACGAGCGCCAGTACGATCACGAGCTCTCCCTCTCGGGCAGCCTGATGTATCTGGCTGACAACGGCCTCTCTCCCTACTTTGCCTATGCCGAGTCGTTCGAGGTGCTGCCGGGGATAGATCCCAACACCAAGAGTTCCTACAAGCCGCTCAAGGGCAAGCTCTACGAGACCGGCGTGAAGTATGCGCCTGCCTTCCTCGACGGTTACATCAATCTGGCGCTGTTCGATCTGGCCCAGACCAACTCGCTGGTCTCTACCGGTTCCGGCCAGCAGACCCAGGCGGGTGAAGTGACCTCTCAGGGGGTTGAGCTGGAAGGGAGCGTGCAGGTGACCGATGCGCTGCGTCTGACCGCTGCTTATACCTACACCGATGCCAAAACCAACGACACCGGCAGTGGCGATCGCCGTGCCAGCCTGATCCCGCGCCACCAGGCCTCCTTCTGGGGTAACTACAAGGTGCAGCAAGGGGGGGCTTCGGGTCTGGAGCTGGGTACCGGTGTACGTTATATCGGTTCCAGCGTGGGTATTGGCGCCGTGAATGCGGACTACACCCCCATCTACGGCTCTGCCGAGGTGCCGGCCCATACCGTCTGGGATGCGATGATCGGGTATGACTTTGCCAAGAACTGGCGTGCCCAGCTCAACGTCAACAACCTGCTGGGTGAAACCTACGTGGCCAGTTGTGACTACTACTGCTACTACGGCGAGCCGCGCAGCGTAGTGGGCAGCATCAACTACCGCTGGTAATCGAAGTCGGGCGGGAACCGGATTCCCGCCCTTCTTTTCACCCGCAGTTGTTCAGATCTCTCTGGAATACCGGTCCGTTATGGAACTCTTGTCTCTGGTTTATCGCCAATATCGTTGGCCTTTTATCGCCATCACCCTGCTCAGTCTGCTCAGTGCCGTCAGCGGGATTGGCGTCATTGCTTTTATCAATCAGTCTCTTATCGAATCTATAGGTGATCCGCTGCCGATCCTCGGTCAGCTGGTCGGCCTCATTGTGTTGCTGCTGGTGATCACTCTCGGATCTCAGCTGGCCCTGACCACTCTCGGTCACCATTTTGTCTACCGGTTGCGCGGCCGTCTGCTCAAGCAACTGCTGGATACCGATGTCGCCCGCATCCGCCAGATTGGTCAGGGGCCGCTGCTGGCCTCCCTCTCCAGCGATATCGGCCAGATCACCATTGCCTTCGTGCGCCTGCCTGAGCTGGTGCAGGGGCTGGTGCTCACGCTGGGCTCTGCCCTCTATCTTGGCTGGCTCTCTCCTGCATTACTCGGGGTGACCGCGCTCTGGGTCACCGTCACCATGGTGGTGGGCTGGTTGCTGGTGAACCGTGTTTATCGCCATCTCTCCCACATGCGTCAGGCCGAAGATCGGCTCTATCAGAACTATCAGGCCATCATCGCCGGCAGCAAGGAGCTGGCGCTCAACCGCGAGCGGGCTCACTTCGTTTACCACCAGCTCTATGAGCAAAATGCCCGTGACTACCGCCAGCAGATCATCCGCGCCGACACCTATCACCTGAGCGCGGTGAACTGGTCGAATATCATGATGCTGGGGGCCATCGGTCTGGTCTTCTTTCTGGCCAACGGCCTTGGCTGGGCCAACACCAATGTGGCCGCCACCTTCGCCCTGACCCTGCTGTTCCTGCGCACCCCGCTGTTGCAGGGGATTGGCGCCCTGCCGACCCTGCTTGCCGCTCAGGTGGCGTTCGACAAGATCGCCGCCCTCAATCTGGCCGAGCCGGATGCGGACTTCCCGCTGCCGCCCGCCATCCGCCCCTGGCAGCGTATCGAGTTGGAGCAGGTGAGCTTTCACTATCAGGGGGAGGGCGGCTTTGCCGTCGGTCCCATCGATCTGGTCATCGAAAAGGGGGAGCAGATTTTCATCATCGGTGGCAATGGCTCCGGCAAGTCGACCCTGGCCATGCTGCTGACCGGCCTTTACCAGCCGGTATCGGGCCGGATCCTGCTGGATGGTGAGCCGATCACCGATCGCAACGGCTATCTGGCGCTCTTCTCCGCCATCTTCACCGACTATCACCTGTTCCAGCATCTGCTGGGGCCGGAACCCAAGGATGAGCTGGTGGCCGAGTGGCTGGAGCGGTTGCAGATGGGCAGCAAGCTCACAATCGAGGATGGCTTTATCGCCGATATCAATCTCTCCCAAGGGCAGCGCAAGCGGGTCGCCCTGCTGCTGGCGCTGGCCGAGCAGCGCGAAGTGATGCTGTTTGACGAGTGGGCTGCGGATCAGGATCCCCAGTTCCGTCGCATCTTCTATCAGGTGCTGCTGCCGCGCCTCAAGGAGATGGGCAAGACGGTGATTGCCATCAGTCACGATGATCACTACTTCCCGCTGGCAGATCGCCTGCTGGAGATGCGTCAGGGTCAGCTCACCGAACTGACCGGGGCGCGCCGCGCCGCAGTGAGCCGTGATGCGATCGCTCACCTGGATTGCGAGGTGCCGGCTTGATGCTGGCACCGATGAGACTGGCGGCAAGCCAGCACAGGAATTGCTTATGTTCGAGATGAAATCAGCCAGCTTCACGGTCAATGACCGCACGCTGCTGCACCCCACCGACCTGCGTTTCGAGCAGGGACAGGTCTATGGCCTCATCGGCCACAATGGGTCGGGCAAATCGACCCTGCTCAAGCTGCTGGCACGCCAGCAACCCCTCAGCGACGGCGAGATCCTGTTCGATGGCAAGCCGCTGCCCGACTGGGGCAATCGGGAGTTTGCCCGTCAGGTGGCCTATCTGCCCCAGCATCTGCCGAGCGCCGAGAATCTGCTCGGGCGGGAGCTGGTGGAGATGGGCCGCTACCCCTGGCGTGGCCTGCTGGGCCGGATGGGGGTGGAGGATCACCGTCAGGTCGATCGGGCCATCGCCCTTACCCATACCGAACGCTTTGCCGATCGGCTGGTTGATACCCTCTCCGGCGGCGAGCGGGGCAGGGTCTGGCTGGCGATGCTGCTGGCCCAGGAGAGCCGCTTCATCCTGCTGGACGAGCCGCTGGCCGCGCTGGATGTGGCCCACCAGGTGGAGGTGCTGACGCTCGTCAAGCAGTTGAGCCGTCAGCTAAACCTCGGGGTCATCATTGTCATTCACGACATCAATATGGCCTCCCGCTTCTGTGATCGGCTGGTGGCGCTCCACTCCGGCCGCCTGCTTACCCACGGTGAACCTGAGGGGCTCATGACCAGCGAGACCCTGAACGCCATCTATGGCATCCCGATGGAGGTCATTCGCCACCCAGCCTATGACCACGCCATCGCCATCGTCTGACCGAGGGCATCCTTGAACCGTTTATTGAAGAAGATAGCGCCCTGCCTTATCAGCCTGCTGCTGCCATTTGTGGCGCAGGCCGACACATCCCCGCTCGCTTCTGCGCCGCCACCCCGTATCGCCACCGTCGACTGGACCATAGCCGAGACCCTGCTGGCACTCGGGGTGACTCCGCTGGCGGTGGGGGATGTTGGCCCCTATCAAGCATGGGTTGGCGAGCCACGGCTACCCGCCGGAGTGGTGGATATCGGCCTGCGCACCCAGCCTAACCGTGAGCTGCTGGCAGAGCTCAAACCCGATCGCATCCTCATCTCGCCGCTGGCGGCCCCGCTGGCGCCAACTCTTTCCCGCATTGCACCGGTGAGCACCATCGCCCTCTATGATGGGAAAACCGATCTATGGCAGCGGCTGCACGAGGTGACCCTGACTCTCGCCCGTATGGTGGGCAAAACCGCCGAGGGCGAACGGCTGCTGGCCGGGCTGGATCGGGATCTCGCCAGTATGCAGGCCGGATTGCCTGCGGATCTGCCGCCCCTGCTGGTGGTGCAGTTTATCGATGAGCGCCATGTGCGGGTGTTTGGTCGACACAGCCTGTTCGATGCGGTGATGACGCGGCTTGGGCTGCGTAATGGCTGGCAGGAGCAGACCAATGACTGGGGTTTCTCGGTGGTCAGCATCGAGCAGTTTATGACCTTGCCAACCGCGCGGCTGGTGGTGGTCGATCCCATCCCGGTAGGGGTGAGCGAACGGCTGCAGGAGCCCGGGCTGTGGCTGCATCTGCCGCTGGTACGGCAGGCGCCCGTGCTGTATCTGCCTGCGGTCTGGAGTTTTGGCGGCGTATTGGCCGCCCGCCGTTTCGCCGGTCTGCTCAGCGATGCATTGTTGCAAGATGTCGAGCGTATGGAGGCTGGCCGATGAAGCGACTGCTCACATCGCCACTGCTGCGGCCGGTCTCGATCCTGCTGGGGTTGACCCTCTTGCTCGCGTATTGGGAGCTGGCTCGCCAGCTGCCCGGTGCGCTCTGGTGGCAGAGCTTCTTCGCCCCCAATCTGGATGATGTCAGCCAAGCGGTGGTGCATTTCAGCTGGCTACCCCGCTTGGCTGTCACCCTGTTGGCCGGGGCGGCTCTCGGGCTGGCGGGCACCCTGATGCAGCAGGTGCTGCGCAACCCGCTCGCGTCACCCACTACTCTTGGGGTGGCCTCCGGCGCCCAGCTGGCGCTGATGATGGTGACCCTGTTTGCCCCCTCCTGGTTGCTGCTGGGGCGGGAGTGGATCGCCATGGCCGGTGGCAGCCTTGCTATGGCACTGGTGTTTGCCCTGGCCTGGCGTCGTCAGCTCAATCCGGTGGTCATCGTCTTTGCCGGGCTGGTGATCAACCTCTATCTGGCGGCCATCAGCATGGGGCTCTTGCTGTTCTTTCAGGAGGAGCTGAAAGGTTTGCTTGTATGGGGCAGTGGCTCGCTAGTGCAGAACAGCTGGAGCGGGGTGAGTTATCTGTTGCCCCGCCTGCTGGCAGCCGCTTTGCTGGCCGCAGTACTGGTGCGCCCGCTGGCAGTGCTGGAGCTGGATGATGCCAGCGCCCGTAGTCTGGGGGTCTCCCTGCAGCATCTGCGTTTTGCCGGACTTGGGCTGGCGGTGTTTGTTACCGCTTGCGTGGTGAGCGTGGTGGGGCTGATCGGCTTTATCGGGCTGGCGGCGCCCGCCATGGTGCGGCTGCTCGGGATCCGCCAGCTCGGCCAGCGGCTGTTGTGGGCTCCGATCCTCGGCGCCCTGCTGCTGGCGGCGACCGATCTGCTGCTGCAGAGCCTGAGCCGCTTCTGGCCACTCTTGATCCCCACCGGCGCCATGACCGCCCTGCTGGGGGCGCCGCTGCTGCTCTGGCTGATCCCGCGCCTTGGCATCAAGTCGGGTACGCCGAAGGCTAACGCCGGCCTGCTGGTGGCCCGCCATCCGGCACCGGCTCGCCTTATTGGCCTGTTGTTGGTCGGGCTGCTGCTGGCCGTGGTCGCCTCCCTGCTGTTGGGTCAGGGAATGGCGGGCTGGAGCTGGCCAAGCTGGCTCCGCTGGCAGGCCCAGCTGGAGTGGCGGCTGCCGCGCACTCTGGCTGCGGGGGCGGCTGGCGTGCTGCTGGCGCTGGCGGGCACCCTGTTGCAACGGGTCAGCAACAATCCTATGGCGAGCCCGGAGCTGCTGGGGGTGAGCGGCGGCACCTTTATGGGGGTGATTGCGACGGCGTTGTTGCTGCCTGCATTGCCCCTGCCGTTGATGCTGGCCGGTGGCCTGCTCGGGGCCTTCGGCTGCCTGTTGCTGCTGGTGCTGGTCAATCGCAAGCACGGCTTCCAGCCGGAGCGGATCCTGCTTTCAGGTATTGCCATCACGGCACTGTTTGAGCCGCTGCAGGCCATCGCGCTGGCCAATGGTGACATGCGGGTGCAGCAACTGCTCTCCTGGATGTCTGGTTCCACCTACTACGTCACCCTGCCGGTAGCCTATGGGCTAGTGGGGCTGGCGCTGTTGATGCTGGCCGCCTGTCTGCTTGTCAGCCGCTGGCTCGATCTGATGCCGATGGGTAGTGCTGTAGCGACCGCGCTGGGCATTCGCCTCAACCGTGCCCAGCTCGCCATCTTGCTGCTGGTGGCCGTGCTCACCGCTAGCGCCACCCTGGTGGTGGGGCCGCTCTCCTTCGTCGGTCTGTTGGCGCCGCATATGGCCAAGCTGATGGGGCTGGTGCGGGCACGCTGGCACCTGCTTGGAGCCGCCGCTTCAGGTGCCCTGTTGATGGTATCGGCGGACTGGGTCGGCCAGCAGATCCTCTTCCCGCAGGAGGTGCCGGTCGGGCTGGTCTCCACCCTGTTAGGGGGCGCTTACTTCATGTGGTGCCTGCGTCGCCTCTAGGCTTGTGGACAAAAAACGCACAACAAAAAGCCCGGGATGAACCCGGGCTTTTTGTTGTCTGCTGTGCGGAGAGTTACTTGCCGATGCAGAATGTTAAAATGTTATATTATTCAATATGTTATTTTCTTTTTGGGGGAGGTTAGGGGAAAGTTTAACTAAAATAGCATCTTTAGAGATAGATCACGGGTTTCTGCTATCCTGCTGCGTTACCACATAGTTCGTAGTCATCCATGCTGCTTTCCTATATCAAGCTGTGCAGTATCCCACGCCAGAGCTGCTGCGCATATGCAGTCAGGTGGCCAGCACCAGTTCGGCTAGGGTGTGATCCCGCTTCTGAAACAGCCGCTGGAATGGCCGAGTACGGGTCAGGAAGAACAGGGTCATCTTGTTTTGCTCAGAAATCAGCATCAGCGCCGCCCGTTCGAACACCGCAAACAACATCATCTAATTTCCGAGCAAAACAAGAATTCTATATCTATGACTAAAAGGAGAGAGCGCTAGGTCATATCCCGTGTCAGCGTATTCCGAACAGTGGGGCCCTGATTAAACTTTATAGTTATCAGTTCGATAGATAAGAACTCCCCAGCAGCGGGGTAACTTCGATATCCAGGAGATAATCATATGTCTCAGAAAGGAGTTCTGGTGGCACTACTGACTGTTTGCTACACGATGTCGGCTCAGGCCGACAAGCTAACCTCTCAGATCGCCTGGCCAGTCACCGCCAGCAAAAGTACCGGGATGGAAATCTCACTCACCCACCCGGGTCAACAACAGGTCAATTCCTCGTTCACATCCAGCCCAGTCCAGACCGAGGCCATCAACGTCAGCAACTCGGATTTCAATACCACCTATCAATTGCAGGCACGCACCCTGTATGCCAGTTTGCCCGAGCAGGCCGATACCGACTTCAAGCTATCTCTCAACGGCCAGCCACTGCCACTAACCCAAGCCACCCGTTACTTCCTCAGCTACCAGGCCTCAACCGCCAAACCGGATCAAACCGGCGAAGCGGCCTATGAACTACTGGTCTATTGGCACGGCTGAACATCCATGAAGGCATGTCCAACATGCCTTCATTTTCATGCCAGTTCTGGCTGCATTCTCATTATCGCTTGCCTGACAATCCCATATGAATACTGCAATTGCTGCAATGCCCCAAGCAATTCCTGTGGCTCAAGCCCGGCCGATTCCGCCTCACAACACACCGCCACCAGTTTCATTGCTCCCATGATCCTGGCCCCGCCTTTCAGGCGATGCACATAATCAAGAAACCGGGCTACCTCACCGTCATCGGCAGCCTGCCGTAGGCACAGCAGATCATCATCACTCGCTCGTGCAAACTCGTTCAACAAAGGCAACATGAGTGCAGGCTGATGACCGGTCAAAGGCCCCAGACACAACTTAATCTCCTGCATGCAATGCTCGATCTCCCTCTGTTCCTCATGTCGCATGTGGCGGCCTAGACAGCACTCCAGCTCCTCCAGTCCCACTGGTTTGAACAGGCAATCGTCCATGCCAGCCGCCAGTCCCTCGCTCAC
>NZ_JAAKVA010000029.1:0-22463 GCF_049175415.1 Aeromonas sp. 600527
CTGGCGATATCGTCGAGCAGGGCCAACAAACTGGTTCCAGCCATATCAAAGATCCCTTATATCAGTGAGAAACGTCTACCCGAAAAATGTCTCGCGTTTGTTCATCACGCCCTTGGTCATCAGCGCCACCTCATGGCGATGGCAGGCCATCATCGGCCGAGACAAGAATCCGGCGCTCGCCATCGGGGGGTTACGTCTTTCGGGCAAAAGATGGCACAGTGTAACGAGAAGCCGCCGTTTCGGCAGCACCCCTGAGCCATTTGTTCCTGGTTCCCTCTGAATCACATCAAGGAGTTCCCATGCAACCCTGGCAACCTCTGATCGATTTCTGGTTTGGCGACGAGGCCGATGATGTCCTGCGGGCCACACGGCAAGCCCCGCTCTGGTGGGGAAAAAGCAGCGAAACGGATGCCCTGCTGGCCAGCCGCTTTGGCGAGCTGGCAGAGGCCGCAGCCAAGGGCAGTCTCGCCCACTGGGCCGATACTCCCAGCGGTCGGCTGGCGCTGATCCTGCTGCTCGACCAGCTGCCCCGCAATATCCATCGCGGCACGCCTGCGGCCTTTGCCCAGGATCCGCTGGCCAGGGATCTCTGCTTGAAAGGGCTATCTAAATCCCTCTCACCACTGGAGCGGGTCTTCTTCTATCTGCCGCTGGAACATGCTGAATCCCGCGAACAGCAGGCCAGAAGTGTGGCGCTGTTCGAGGCACTCACTGCCGAGCAGGCTGGCACACCGGCGCAGGCAACCTTCGCGGGCTTTGCCGACTTTGCCCGCCGCCATCAGGTGATCATCGAACGCTTTGGCCGCTTCCCCCACCGCAACGACATACTCGGTCGCACCAGCACACCGGAAGAGGCGGCATTTTTGCAGCAACCGGGCTCAGGCTTCTAAGCAAGCCATATAAAAAAATCCCCGCCAGCTGGCGGGGATAGCAGATGGATAACAACCGTCGGCGTTACTGAATGCGGTAGCGGGATATCTGCTGGTGGATGCTCTCTGTGGTGACATTGAGCTCCTCGGCGGCGGCTGAGGTCTCTTCCGCTGTGCTGCTGGTTTGCTGCACGACCTGAGCAATCTGCTCTACCTGATGAGCGATCGACTCGGCGGCAGAGCTCTGCTCGCGGATGGCATTGGTGATCTCGCCCACCTGATCCATCACCCGGTGCGACGCACTGCGGATCTCGGCAATAATGGCGCCACTCTCGGTCGCCATGGTGACCCCCTGACTCACCTTCTCCTCCACCAGATGCATGCGAGAGACCGTATTGTTCGACTCCTGCTGGATCGCCTCTACCGTGGCGGAGATCTCCTGGGTGGATTGGGCTGTGCGCTCTGCCAGTTTGCGCACCTCATCCGCCACCACCGCAAAGCCTCGGCCGGACTCTCCGGCCCTCGCCGCTTCAATGGCCGCGTTCAAGGCCAGCAAATTGGTCTGCCCTGCCACATCACGGATCACGTTGACCACACCGCCAATGCGCGAAATGCCCTCACCCAGCGCAATGACCTCGGCCGAGGCCTGCCGAATGGAGTCGGCGATCTCGTTGATGGCATGAACGGTGCGCTCGATGGTCCGGCCTCCCTCGGTCGCCAGTTGCCCCGACTCGTTGGTGATGCGGCTCGTCTCCTGAGTGCGCTGGGAGATATCTGTGATGCTGACCGTCATCTCTTCCACACCGGCGGCTATCAGACTGGTGGCATCATTGGCCTGATTAGCCGAGCTGGCCAGGTGCTGCGCTGCCTGAGAGAGGGATTCGGCGGTGCTCTTGATCTGCAAGCTGCCAACGGAAAATTCGGTAAATGTCTGTTGCAGTGTATCGAGCAGCCGGTTGACCGCATTGAGGGTCAGGCCAATCTCATCCTGCTGTTTCACATCCGCTCTGAGGGTAAAGTTGAGGTCACGCTGGATCCGGGTCAGGGTATCCATGGCGGTGCGAAGGGGATTGGCCACCTGATTGAACAACCAGACAAACAGCCCCATCGTCAGCACGGTGGCACCACCGGCGATCAACAACAGGGTTTGCAGGCTGTTGTCGTAGTTCTCCTGACCCTGCTTCTTGAGCGCCAGTCCCAAATCCATATTGAAGTTGACGTGAAGTTCGATGGCCTTGGCAAACTGCTGGAACAATCCGTATGCCTCTCCCGCCAGCATGTCTCTGGCTTCATCATTCTTGTTTTGGCGGGAGAGCTGCAGAACCTTGTCTATCTCCTGATAATATTGCGCGACAATGCGCTGATCATCGTCGGTCAGGCGCCGATCTTCGTCATTGGAGAGCATCTCTGCCTTATATTTGTCGAGCAGCGAATTGATTTGTCCCCGTATCTCGGTGATACCCGTTTCAATCTGCTGCATCCTGCTTGAGTCGGTATTGAGCACATGTGTTTGTACCAGCGAGTGCAATTCATAGAAATCGGCCTGCACTTCCTTAATCAGCGAAATACTGGGCACCGTATTGTCCGTCACGTAGCTCAAATCACGGTTGCCTGCCCCAAGGCGATTGATACTGAACCAACTGAGAAAAATGAGCGTCAGTATCACCAGCAGCGCTATCAGTTGCAGTCGACGAGCAATATTCATAACCGTACACTCCAGATGGAAACTATCTAGCAGTGTAGACGAGCCATAAACAACAACGGCCCGCATTGGCGGGCCGTTGTTGTTTATTTTTCATGGCTTTGTGATCAGGCTTTGGCTGGCTCACTCTCGCCCAGCGCGACGGTTTCACCCAGACTGTCTTCGGTCTTGGCGACCACGCTGGCGGCGATGGCGTTACCCAGCACGTTGGTGGCTGAACGGCCCATGTCGAGGAAGTGGTCGATCCCCAGCAGCAGCAAGATGCCCGCTTCCGGAATATGGAACTGGTTCAGGGTAGCGGCAATCACCACCAGAGAGGCGCGCGGTACCCCGGCCATCCCCTTGGAGGTGACCATCAACAGCAGCAGCATGGTAATCTGCTGGGCCATGGAGAGCTCGATACCATACGCCTGGGCGATGAACATCACCGCGAAGGTGCAGTACATCATGGAGCCGTCGAGGTTGAAGGAGTAACCCATAGGCAGCACGAAGCTGGCGATGCGCTTGTCACAACCGAACTTCTCCAGACGATCCAGGGTCTTCGGATAGGCCGCTTCGGAGCTGGCAGTCGAGAAGGCAAGCAGGATGGGCTCGCGGATCATCGCCAGCAGCTTGATGACGCGACCACGCAGGAAGACGCTGCCCATGGCGATCAGCAGCAGCCAGAGGCAGACCAGCGCGATATAGAACTGGGCCATAAAGCTGCCGTAAGTGACCAGAATACCCAGCCCCTCTTTGGCCACCATGGCGGCGATGGCGCCAAATACCGCGAACGGCGCAAAGTTCATCACGTAACCGGTCACTTTCAGCATGATCTCGGCAGCGCTGGCCATCAGCACCACCACCGGCTTGGCCAGATCGCCGAGCGCAGCGGCGGCCAGACCGAAGAAGAGGGAGAACACCACAATCTGCAGGATCTCGTTGGTGGCCATTGCCTCTACCACGCTTTTGGGGATGGCGTGGGTCACGAAATCTTTCAGGGTAATGGCACCGGCAGCAATGCCCGAGCTGGCGGTGTCATTGGGCAGGGAGAGCGAAAGCCCCACACCCGGCTGCATCAGGGTCACCATCACCAGACCCAGGCTCAGGGACATCAGGGAGGCCAGCATAAACCAGCCGAGGGTCTTGGCACCGATACGCCCCACGGTGCGGGTGTCGCCCATCTTGGCGATACCGACCACCAGGGTGGTGAAGACCAGGGGTGCGATGATCATCTTGATCAGTCGCAGGAAGATATCGGTCAGGATCGTGATGTTATTGGCAAAATCCGCAGCCTGATCTGCGGCAAACATGCGATAGCCCTGGCCGGTGAGGATGCCAAACATCATGGAGATGAGGATGGCGACCGTCAGTTTATTCATTTTCATGGGGGAGTCCCGGTTTTGATTGGTGCAAGCCGTAAACAGTGGCGTGGGAGCCACTACAGTCCGTTTTTGTGATCCGAGCCGTTGATTCCTGGCGGCTGGTATGCTGGGAGAATGCCTAAAAGCAGGGGGTAAATCTAGAGGCTTTATCCAGAATTTTATCCTGCCATTAGGTGTATGTGATATGGATCTTGCAAACCACCAATATTAATCGCTGCTTATTTTGATTTCTGCGAGATATTTCGCATTCAGAGTTCGCTCATCGAGTGCCCGTGGCAACAGGCGAAAAGTGAGCAGCGCCGAGATGGTATGCTGCACCTGCATCTGGGCCATAAAGAGATCAGGCTCATCCTCGTCAAAGCCGAAGATCGGCCGTGATGGGGTCACCCTGACGGCATCGCGGTTAATGAGCAGCTCATCGACCTTGAGCCAGGAGTAACCCTCTGCCTGTGCCAGCTCCCCTGCCCGCTTGAGCACATATTTGCGGGCGGTCTCCCTGTCCACCAGATCGTTGCCGACAAACTCCAGCTGCCATTTGTCCGGGCCAAGCCGGGTCTGGGAGAAACCGGTCTGGCCGTTCCAGAATGACTTTTCACTCTCGTAAGGGGTGGCGCAGCCCACCAGCAGCAGGGTGAGCATCAGCAGACAACAGGGTTTAGATACGGATGCAGACACGAGAGGCCTCGCCAGGCAAATGAGCAACAGAGTCGTTACTACACCATAAAGCGCGGTGGCTGCACAATCGACTCACGCCAACAGCGACCCGCGTGCATCACCACTGGCTTCACGCCTGTGCGGCAAATCGCAGGCAAAAGAAAAGGCCTTGTCGTTTGACAAGGCCTTTATCGGGGAATTTGGTCGGTGTGAGAGGATTCGAACCTCCGACCCTCTACACCCCATGCAGATGCGCTACCTGGCTGCGCTACACACCGACGGAGTCAGCTCGGCTGACGGGGGCAGAGTTTATGGAGATGACCTAGCCATGTCAACAGGGAAACGCCGCCAATTCCTCGGCCACAGTGCGTTCGCCTGCTTTGCGAACAATCAGCGGTTAAAGGTCAGCCGCTTGCCCAGGATCTGGTCAGTCACCTGCCCGTTTTGCCAGGCGATCTGGCCGTTCACCAGCGTCATCTCCACCGTGCTGTGGAAGCGGTAGCCGTTGAAGGGCGACCAGCCACAGTGGTAGAGGATGTTGTCATCGTTGACCACATAGGGCTTGCCCAGATCCAGCAGCACCAGATCGGCGAAATACCCCTCGCGGATATAACCGCGATCCTGCACCTGGAAGCGCTCGGCTACCGCGTGGGAGGTCTTCTTGACGATGGTCTCCAGGGTAAACACGCCGTTGTGGTAGAGCTCCAGCAGCGCCTGCAAAGAGTGCTGCACCAGCGGCACACCGGACGGCGCCTTGAAGTAGCTGTTCTGCTTCTCTTCCCAGGTGTGGGGCGCGTGGTCGGTGGCGATGATGTCGAGCACGTCGTTGCGTACCGCATCCAGCAGTGCCTGCTGGTCGGCAGCACTCTTCACCGCAGGGTTGCACTTGATCAGGCTGCCCTGGGTCTCGTAATCGGCATCATTGAAGAAGAGGTGGTGAACGCACACCTCGGCGGTGATGTTCTTGTCCTTCAGCTCGCTCAGGTCGTGGCTGGCGGTAAACAGCGACAGCTCCTTGGCCGAGGTCAGATGC
This sequence comes from Aeromonas sp. 600527, assembly GCF_049175415.1. Lineage (NCBI taxonomy): Bacteria > Pseudomonadati > Pseudomonadota > Gammaproteobacteria > Aeromonadales > Aeromonadaceae > Aeromonas > Aeromonas sp. 600527. Next base: position 5,623 of record NZ_JAAKVA010000029.1, read on the forward strand.
AGCACGTGCAGCTTGGCACCGTATTTTTTCGCCAGCGCCACCGCCATGCTGGAGGATTTGTAGCACGCCTCGTCACTGCGAATGCGGCCGTGCTCGACCATCGGCACATTCTCGCCCCACTTGGCCCGCGCCGCCTCTTCCGCCTTGGCGATGGTCGGGGTGTCTTCGCAGTGGGTGACGATCATCACCGGACTTTCGCGGAAGATGGCCGCCAGGGTCTCCTGATTGTCCACCAGCATGTTGCCGGTCGAAGAGCCCATAAACACCTTGACCCCGCAGGACTGCTTGGGGTCGAGACGCTTGATCTCTTCGAGGTTGTCGTTGGTGGCGCCGAGATAGAAGCTGTAGTTGGCGACGGAGGAGTTGGCGGCGATCTGGTATTTGGCTTCGAGGGCGTCGAGGGTGGTGGTCTGGGGATTGACGTTGGGCATTTCCATGAAACTGGTGGTGCCACCGGCGACGGCGGCGCGGGATTCGCTGGCGATAGTCCCCTTGTGGGTCAATCCCGGCTCCCGGAAGTGGACCTGATCATCGATCATTCCGGGGATGAGATGGCGACCTGCGGCATCGATAACCAGCGCATCGGGCGCCTCGATATCCGGGGCGATGCGGGCAATCCGTTCCCCCTCGATCAACACATCGGAGGCATAGATGCGGCCTTCGTTGACCAAGGTGGCATTCTTGATAAGCAGTTTGTTCATGGGGGGTTCCAGTTCCTTTGCCGATAATCGCGGGTCATAATAGCGCAAAACTGCCCTTTCTCTGTAGCAAGGCCTGACTGATGAAGTTATTTGTAAGAGATTTGACCGTGATCGACTCCAGCTACCTGTGCGAACGCCGCGGCATGGTGGGTGAGAGCTGGCTGGTAGATATCGAAATGAGCGGTGAGCTCAACGAAATGAGCATGCTGCTGGACTTTGGCCGGGTAAAGAAGCTGATCAAGTCGATCATTGATGAAGAGGTGGACCACAAGCTGCTGGTGCCGACCGAGTGCCCGCTGATCCACGTCGAGACACTGGATGGTGACGAAAGCACAGTGGATCTGCTGCGCCCGGGTCGCTCCATCCATCTGCGCTGCCCATCCCAGGGCTTTGCCTTTATCCCTGCCCCGCAAGTTGATAAAGAGTCGGTGACCCGCTACCTGCTGGCGGTGCTGGCCAAACGGCTGCCGGGCAACATCAAGGATCTGTCGCTGACCCTGCGTCAGGAGGCGATCACCGGTGCCTTCTACCACTACAGCCACGGCCTGAAAAAGCACGATGGCAACTGCCAGCGCATCGCCCACGGCCACCGCTCTCCCATCGAGATCCACATCGATGGCGAGCGCGACCAGGAGCTTGAGCTCAACTGGGCCGCGCGCTGGGGCGATATCTACCTCGGCACCGAGGAGGACAAGGTGGCGCTGACCGAGCTCGCTTTGAGCCCTCGCGCCAATGCCCAGCTTGGCGGGCATCACTGCGGCTTCAAATATATGGCGCCGCAAGGGCTGTTCCAGCTGGCCATCCCCACCGCCGAGGTGGAGATGATCGACACCGACACCACGGTCGAGCTGCTGGCCTGCTACATTGCTCGCGAAGTGAAGAATATAGTGGGCGACAAGTTCGTCAAGATTGTCGCCTATGAAGGGGTCGGCAAGGGTGCGATTGCCTACGCCTGATCCCCTTGTCGCTGCAGCAATAAAGAGAAGGCCCCGCATCTGCGGGGCCTTGTTGTTTCAACTCTCGACCATCAGGCGCTGAGGCGGAAGCGCTTGACCAGGCTCTCCTGCTGCTCGGCGAGGGAGTCCAGCTGCTGGCTGGTCTCGGCTACCCGCTCAATCCCCTGATAGTTGAGATCCGAGATATCGGAGATGCGGTTGAGATTGGTGGCGATGTCGGCGCTGGTGGCCTGCTGCTGCTCGGCAGCAGAGGCGATCTGGCTCGACATGTCGCTGATCAGCACCACAATCCCCTGCACCTCCTCCATGGCGTTGTTGGCGTGAGAGCTCTGCTCGACGCAGCTGTCCATCTCGCGAGAACACTCCTGCATTACTGTCACTGCCTTGGCAACCCCCTGCTGCAGGTTCTCGATCATGGTCTGGATCTCGCTGGTGGACTGGGCGGTACGACCCGCCAGACTGCGCACCTCATCGGCCACCACCGCAAAACCGCGCCCCTGCTCGCCGGCCCGCGCCGCTTCGATGGCCGCATTGAGGGCCAGCAGGTTGGTCTGCTCGGCGATGCCGCGAATGACATCGAGGATGTTGCCGATCTGGCTGCTCATGCTGCTCACATCACCAATCACCTTGCCAGTCTGTTGCAGCTTGCCCGCCAGCTGATGAGTGGTGGTGATATTGCCTGCCATCACCTTACGCCCCATCTCGGAGGCCTTCTCCACATCCTGCACCCGCTCCAGGGTCTGGTTGGCCGCCTGCGCCACCTCCCGCACCGAGGCCTCCATCTGGGTCATAGCGGCGGCGACCGAGGCGGTCTCCTGCCGCTGTTTCTCCAGATCCGCCCGCACTGATTCGGTGGTATGGCGGTTGCCGTGAGCAGCATCGTTAAGCTGGGCGGACGCCTGTGAAAGCTGCGCCAGCACCTCCCCCATCTGGGCAATCAGCAAGTTGATCTGGCTGCCCAGCTGGCCGAATTCGTTCTTGCTGCGAAAACCGATGCGCTGGGTCATGTCGCCCTGGGTCACTTCGGTCAGCACCCGCAGCAGCTCCCTGAGCGGACGGCGAATGGCCTTGCCCAGGGTATAAGCCACCAGCATGGCGATCAGGATGGCAACCGCTATGCTGGCGCCCTGAGTCAGGGTGCTCTGGCTCTGTGCGGCTTTGGCATGCTGAATACTCTGGTTCATCAGTTGCTGGCTCTGAGCAGTGATCCGCTCAAGCCGATCCTGAATTGCCACGATGAGCGCGCTGGCCTGCTTGCTCTTCTCCCGCATCTGTTCCTGCTGCTTCATCAGCGCCAAATACTGGGAGAGCACGCCTTCGCTTGCGGTCGTATCGCGCACGAAACCATGGACGTAGTGACCCATGTTGTTATCGAAATCCTTGAGCTCCCCCTGCAGATCCTTGATGGTGCTGTTGAACCCTTCAATCTGCATCCTGTTGCGCTTGAGCGCGGCTTCAATGGGCGCGGGAATACTCTGATTGAGGGCATCCATGGTAGAGAGTTCGATGGCGGAGAGCTTGGTGGTCAGGGTCTCGGAGAGCATCTTGATAAAGCTGTCGTCGATGGTGACCATCATGTCCCCCAGACTCTTCTTGAACTGGGGCAGACTGACCTGAAACTGCCCCTTGGCCAGATTGACCTTGTGCAGCCGGGTAAGCAGTGCCTCGTGTTCGCCGGGTAGGGTGTCGGTCAGTTGCAGGTAGCTGTCGACCTGCTGGCTGAGCGTGCTCATCTCCCCTTGCAGCTCGGGGTGGTGGGCGACCTGCTGGCGCAAGGCGTCAAGACTTTTGCCTACCGCGGCCTTGGCCTGTTTCAGTTCGGCCACTTCGGCCGGCAGCTGTTTGGGATCCTGCTCGGTGAGCACATCCCCCAGCCACTTGTTGGCGCTGAGCAGGGTGATCTGGGTCTGACTGCTGGCAATTACCAGCGGCATCGACTGCTGGGTAACCTGCTCCAGCGCGTTCCCCAGAGTCTCCTGGCTACGAAATGTGAGCAGTGAACTGGCCACCATCACGGCCACCAGGATCGCGAAGCCAAGGTAGACTCGCTGCAAGATGGAGAGATCCGACATTGTTTGTTTCATTATTGTCCCGCTGTATATGCAAAAGTCCCTTGCCTGAGTACCCCGTCCTTTTGATACCCTGCAGACCACCCTGAACAGGCGCTGCAGATGACGTCCCTCTGGCTATCGGTATTTTTAACAATAACTGAAGGGAATGGGACATCAGCTGTGTCAAATGTCGGCTTGTGTCACACTTGGCGTGCTGCTCGCCCCCCTTTCGGGAGCCGCTTGGGGTTCTAGTTCAATTTTCTGTTTCATATAAGGGAGTTAGCCATGGCGCAAGAAACCATTTTCAGCAAAATCATCCGTAAAGAGATCCCCGCCGACATCCTTTATCAAGACGATCTGGTCACCGCATTCCGGGATATCCAGCCCAAGGCCAAAACCCATATTCTGATCATCCCCAATGTGCTGATCCCCACCGTCAATGACGTGGAAGCCGAACATGAACTGGCCCTTGGCCGGATGTTCACCGTGGCCCGCAAACTGGCCGCCGAGGCTGGCATCGCCGAAGATGGCTACCGCCTCATCATGAACTGCAACCGCCACGGCGGGCAGGAGGTCTACCACATCCACATGCATCTGGTCGGTGGCCAGCCGCTGGGACCGCTGCTCAGCCTGTAATGAATCGCCACGCCTCAACCTGCCGCAGCGCCCTGTTGCTCTGCGGCGCCCTGCTGTTGCTGGGAGGCTGCGCCTCCCGCTGGCAGGATATGTTCGTCTCCTATTCCGATCAGATGGTGCCCCTGCGCAACCAGCTGCTGCTGGGCCATGCCGCCGAGGCGCTGCCCGAGGTGCGTGACTCCACCCTTGGGGATGACACCTTTGTGCTGGATCGGCTCGAACAGGGGCGCATTGCCTGGCTCGCCGGTCAGGATGCGGGCAGCAAGCAGGCGTTCGCTGCCGCCGACAGCCGCCTTCAGTGGGAAGACAATCAGGCCGAATACCGGCTGAGCCACGGTCTGGATCAGGTGGGCAGTCTGCTCACCAACGACCAGTCGATGGCCTATCTCACTCCCGATTACGAACGCACCATGCTGCACCACTATCTGGCCCTCAACTACCTGCAACGGGGTGATGCCGATGGCGCCCTGGTGGAGGTGCGCCGGGCCAATCAGGTGCAGGAGCAGGCCCTGAAACGGCGAGCCGATGAGGTGCGCAAGGCGAAGGATGAGAGCGAAGAGGCCGAAGCAGAAGGCGAGATGCGCCAGCTGATGTCGCGCGGCGCACCGGATCTCGACCGGTTGATCGGCAAGGTCAAAAACGGTTTTCAGAACGCCTACACCTTCTACTTTTCTGCCGTGCTCTATGAGGCGGCCGGGGATCTCAACGACGCCTGGGTCGACTATCAACGCGGCTACCAGATAGCGCCGGACAACCGCAGCCTGCAAGATGCCTTGCTGCGTCTGGCGCGGCTGCGTGGCTCACCGGACGAGATCCGCGAGACAGAGAAAAAGATAGGCCGCAAAGCGCCATTGCCAGCTAAAAATCAGGGCCAATTGGTGGTGCTGTTTGAAGATGGTTTGATCCCGGCACGGCGCGAACTGTTCCTGCCTCTGCCCATCTCCACCTCCCGCGGCGATTTTCGCACCTTTACCGTCGCCATCCCCTATTACGATAATCGGGCCAGCGACACCGGCCCGCTGACAGTGGAAGTCGGCAAGCGGGTCGAGCAGACCAGCGAGCTGGTCAGGCTGGAAGCACTAGCTGCCAAAGATCTGCAAGAGCGGCTGCCCGGTATGCTGACCCGCCAGGCGCTGCGACTGGTGGCCAAGGAGCAGATGCGCCGCACCGCCGCCAAAGAGGGAGGGGATGTGGGCAATATTCTGGTGGGGATCTTCAACACTCTCTCGGAACGAGCCGATACCCGCAGCTGGCTGACGCTGCCAGCTCAGGCATCGAGCTGGCAGGGGATGGTGCCGGCAGGTGACATCAATCTCACCCTGGGCGCGGGGGCAGCCCAGCGGCAATTGCCGCTCACCATCCACAAGGGACGCATCACCCTGGTCTGGGTACAGCGCCTCGGCGCTGATCTGACCACCCGGGTGATGCCGCTCTGAGCAGACGGCGAAGAGAGATGAGCAAGACAATTAACCGGGCAGGCACACTCGCGGCCCCACTCACCCCGATTAAGGAGAGCAAGATGAAAGCATACGGGTTGGCCCTCGGGCTCGCGCTGCTGCTGACCGGCTGCGCCACCAACACCTCCGGCGTGGCGCTCTATGGCCCGGCGGGCGGTGCACCAGTGGCAGAGCAGCATCAAAACGTCAACGTCACCCTGACCGAGCTGAGCCGCCGCCAGCAAAATGGCCTGCTGCAGGTCAATGTGGCCGCCGCCAGCACCCAGCGCGGCGATAACAAGCTGCAATATATCTTCTATTGGTATGATGAGGCCGGTCAGGAGGTCGCCAGCGATGGCCGCGGCTGGACCCCCATCAAGCTGCATGGCTATCAGACCCGCACCCTCTCGGCCCTGGCACCCAGCCCGGCGGCGCAGGGTTACCGGATTTACGTACGCGAAGTGATTGAGGAATCCAACTGATGAAAATGAATCATGCCCTGCTGATATTGACCTCTGCATTGCTCTTGGGCGGCTGCTCCAGCACCACTGTCAGCTATGGCGATCCCACTGAAACCGAAACCGTCACCGTCGATTACGGCTCAAGCGACCTGCAGGCCATCGCCGACAAGATGGCGGACTCCATGCTCGCCTCCCCTGCCACCAGCGAGATCACCGCAGGCGGTCGTCCGGTGATGTTTATGGACTCTATCCGCAACAAGACCTCCGAGCACATCGATACCGAAGCCATCACCGATACCATCCGCACCAAGTTGCTGCGGGCCGGCAAGTTCCGCTTCGTCGACATGAGCAAGGTGGCCGCCGTCAAGCAGCAGCTCGAATACCAGCAGAGCAGCGGCATGGTGGATCCTGCCTCCATGGTGCGGCTTGGCAAGCAGAGCGGTGCCCGCTACATGGTCTATGGCAACCTCGCCAGCATCGTCAAGGACAATGGCAAGGTGAAGGATGTCTACTACCAGATGACCATGAACCTGATGGATCTGCAAAACGGCGAACTGCTGTGGGCCGATCAGAAAGAGATCCGCAAACAGGCGAAGAAATCCACCTTTGGCTGGTAACAGGCTCCCGCAGACAGGCAACCGTGATCCGCTACTGGCCTGCCTGCCCGCCCCCTGGCGGGAGGGGCAGCTGGAACCACTCGGGTTAGGCCTGACCAACTGCAACTATCGACTGCGCCTCCCCTCGGGGCGCAGTTACTTTTTGCGTCAGGGCCACTCCGACCCGGTGCGCCTTGGCATCGACCGTCCCACCGAGTGGCAGCTTTATCAGGGCGCGATGGGCGAAGGGTTGGCACTGTCTTGCCACTATGGCGATCCCGCCAGCGGTCTGATGCTGCTCGAATGGTGCGATGAGCCAAACTGGGTACACGCGGCGCCACCGGAAGTCGATCAGCCCCGCCTGCTGGCTGAGGTGCTGCGCAAGCTCCATCGCCTGCCGCTGCCTGCGGTGGTGATGGCGGTGCGAGCCCACGCCGCGAGCTATCGCGCCCGACTGGCCCACATTCCCTCCTGGCTGCCCGCCCTGGAGCGGGGCTTGCTCGCCAGCAGTGAGCCAAATGATTGCTGGCGCCCTTGCCACCATGATCTCAATCCGGCTAACTTGTTGGGAAGCAAACCCTGGGTCATAGACTGGGAGTATGGCGCGGCAGGTCACCCCGGCTTTGAGCTCGCCAGCATCCAGCGCACCCATGAGTGGCCCGCCGAGCGGCGCGACGAGCTGGAAGCACACTATCTGCAGGCCGTGCCGCGCCACCAGTGGCCCGATTTTCAGAGCGAGGCATTTTTACCCTGGGTCGACTATATCGGCCTGCTCTGGTCCCTGCTGATGGCAGAGCAACAGCCCTCACTCGACTATGACACCCTGATCGCCATCAACCGGCAACGACTGGAGTAACAGATGATAAACAAGGTGCGCTGGCACAAGCCGAAAACCTGGGGTCTGCTGCTGATCGGCCTGCTGCTGACCGGCTGCTCCACCCGGGTGATCTACTACTGGCTCGATACCGCCATCATCTGGCAGCTGGATGACTACTTTGCCCTCTCCTATTCGCAGAAGGATCTGCTCAGCCGCGAAGTGAAGGGGCTGATGGCCTGGCATCGCCAACACGAGCTGCCGCGCTACTCCAGGGATCTCGATGCACTGGCCAAGGCGGTGGCCAGCCCCATGACGCCGGAGCAGATCTCGACCAACCTGGATGCGGTGCAGCAGAGCCTGACCCGCACGCTGGAAAACACTATCCCCCGCGCGGTCAGGCTGGCGCGCACCCTGACCGATGAGCAGGTGGCCCGCTTTATGACCGATCGGGTCAAGCGGCAACAGGAGCGGCAAAAGGACTTTGCCACTGAGCCCAAAGAGCAGATGCTGGCAGAGTTTCGCGACAAGATGAACAAGCGGCTCGAGTTCTGGATTGGCGAGGTGAAACCGGCACAGGCACCACTGGTGGCCCAGTGGGCCGAATGGCAATACGAGCTGATGCCCCCCTGGCTCGAGTTTCAGGAGTCCTGGACCCAGGAGCTGGACAGGCTGATGAAGCAGCGCCAGAGTCCCGACTTTACCCGCGAGCTGACTGACCTGCTGGCCGAGGGGGATGGGCTGATGGATGGCCGCTTTACCGGCTATACCGAACAGTCGCGCCAGCGTACCGTCAACTGGCTGAGCGCCATGAGCCAGTCGCTGGATATCTCCCAGCGGGCCCATCTCTACTCCCTGCTCAAGGGCTACGCCCGCGACTTCAAGCAGATGAGCGGCAGCTGACAAACGGCGCCGAATGGTGCCGCACACCCGAGCAACCTTGTTCAAACCGGGCGCTTATGGTAGTTTGCCCTTCCTATTTATCGGGAATTAACTTTTGCGCCTTATCGACAAAGTAAAACTGGTGCTGGTAACTCTGGTTATCGCCCTCACCCTGCTTTGTTCCATCGCCCGAATGGAAGGCCCGCTGCTACCCGCATCTCCCCAGAGTGAACAGCAGCAGACTCAGGTGTTCAATCAGCTTAGCGACAGCGATGATGACATCATCAAGTTTGTCGGCAGCCATCAGAATCACCTGCTGCGTCTCGAACAATCCCTGCGCAGTGACAACCAGCCCAAGAGTGTGGTCTACGAGCTGATCCAGAGCTGGTCGGCCCAGGCCATCCTGCTGTTGCTGCTCGGCTGGCTGATGCTGGCCCCCGAGCTCTATCACAAACAGAGTTTTCGCGATCGCTTTGGCGCGATCCACCGGCGCCATCTACAGCGCCAACATCTGCAATACCGCTTCACCCAGAGCTATCTGAGCGCCTGACCCCGGAGGGGCTGGCACATCCACTGTTTGCTCATCTCCTCTTCCTGACGGATCCGGCAACTGCCTGATCCGCATCTGATGCATCCCATTTTTTGCGCCTTGCCGAGCCTTGTTGCTATCGGCCCGGGCACCATTCTCCTGACAGAGGCTTGTTTGCCATGAGAAAGAGCAATCGCACCGTTCTCAACCGCATGAGCAAGTGGCAGTACGCACTGCTGCTGTTGATGCTGTTGACCTTTACCTTCTATTCGCTGCCCACCTTCTTTGGCGAGCAGCCCTCTCTTGGTCTGCACGGACAGCAGCGCCTGACCACCCAGCAGCAGATGCTGCTGAGCGACAAACACCTGACCCCGGTCAAGGTCATTGAGCAACCTGAGCGGGTCGAGCTGGTCTTTGCCAGTCAGGGCGATCAGCAGCGCGCCAAGCAGTTGCTGGAACAGCAAGGGGTCGACAGTGCCGCCCTGACCCTGGAATTTCACTCCAACGCGCCGACCTGGATCACCCGCCTCGGCGCCGACCCCATCAAGCTGGGGCTGGATCTGCGTGGCGGCTCCCAACTGCTGATTGGGGTGGACGTGGACTTTGTCATCGACAATCAGACCAAGAATTTGGTGGATACCCTGCGCACCCGCTTCCGTGAAGCCAACCTGCGTGGCGCCAACGTCACGCGCAGCGCACAGGGCGCCGTAGCCGTCACCCTGCCGGAGGTCGCCGAACAGGAGAGCTGGCTCGCCATCATCAAGGAGAGTGCCGGTACCCGTCAGGATCAGTGGAAGCTGACCCGCTCCGGCAATGATCTGAAACTGGTGCTGAGCGAGGCGGAGCGTACCCTGCTGGTCAACAACGCCGTGACCCAGAACCTGTCGATCCTGAAAAAACGGATCAACGAACTCGGCATCGTCGAGGCCTCAGTGGTGCGTCAGGGCCAAGATGGCATCCGTATCGAACTGCCTGGGGTGCACAACCCCAAGCAGGCGAAAGAGGTGATCGGGGCCACCGCCTCGCTGGCCTTCTACGAGGCCAAAGCCGACAGCCACTTCTATATCGCCGATCGCAACGGTCAGGCCGTAGGCATGGCACGCAAGCCGGTACTCACCGGCGAGCACATCGTCGATGCCCGCGCCAACATGGGCGAAATGGGTCAACCCCAGGTCAATATCGTGCTCGACACCCTGGGTGGCAGCAAGATGAACCAATTCAGCCGCCAGCATGTGGGCAAGCCGATGGCAACCGTCTTCACCGAGTACAAGACCAACGCTCAGGGCAAACTACGCGCCCAGAGCGAGGTGATCAACGTCGCCACCATCCAGACCGCCCTTGGCAACCAGTTCCGCATCACCGGCATTGGCAGTCTGCCGGAGGCGCAAGAGCTGGCAATGCTGCTGCGTGCCGGCGCCCTCACCGCCCCTCTCAAGATCCTGGAAGAACGCAGTATTGGCCCGACGCTGGGGATGCAGAATATCGAGGCGGGCTTCACCGCGCTGGCCTTCGGCATGGCGGGCATGATGCTGTTCATGATGGCCTGGTACCGCAAATTCGGTTGGGTTGCCATCACGGCGCTGGTCGCCAACCTGTTGATGCAGGTCGGCATGCTGGCAGTGCTGCCGGGCGCCGTGCTGACCCTGCCGGGGATCGCCGGTCTGGTGCTGACGGTGGGTATGGCGGTGGATACCCATGTGCTGATCTTCGAGCGGATCAGGGACCGTCTGCGAGAAGGAGGCTCACTGGCCAACGCCATCGATTTTGGCTATCGCTCGGCCTTCCACACCATTTTCGATGCCAACATCACTACGCTCATCTGTGCTGTGGTGCTCTACTCCATCGGCTCCGGGCCGCTGCAGGGCTTCTCCATCACCCTTATTCTGGGTCTGCTCTCCAGCATGATCACCGGGATCTGGGGGACGCGCGCCATCATCAATCCCCTGTGGGGACGCAGCAGCGAGCGCACGCTGAAGGTGTAACGGGACAGCCGTCCCTCTGATGAGCGGCTTTGGTTGCGCCATCGGCCATGGATATGGCCGGGGCGGCCAAAGCAGAACACTATTTCCCGGCGTGTCGCGACACGTCGTGATGGGCCAACAGCCAGATGCTGGCTGGCCAAGGAGAAAATTATGTTGAGAATGATCGTTGCCATGGGGCTGACCCGTTGGCGTTATATTGGCCTGTGGGCTTCTATCCTGCTGACCGTGGCCAGCGTCGCCATCTTGCTGGTGAACGGCCTGACACTGGGGCTCGATTTTACCGGCGGGATCCTGCTGGAGTTTCATATCCAGACCCTGAAAGAGGCCCATGAGCTCAATGCCATGCTGGTCTCCCCGCTGGCGGGGGCCGTTGAGCTCAGCTCGGCCGGTATTCCCGGCGAGTGGCTGATCAAGCTGCCCCCCCACGAACTGCCCTGGCCCGCGGCGGATCTCGCCACCATGCTGACCCAACAGCTGGGGATGCCGGTCGAGTTGCTGCGCACCACCATCGTCGGCCCTCAGGTGGGTGCCGAACTGTTCCAGCAGGGGATGCTGGCCGTGCTGGTCGCTTCGCTGGCGATGTCGGCCTATCTGGCGTTTCGCTTCGAGTGGCGTCAGGCCATCGGCATCCTGCTCTCGGTGGTCCATGACGCCATCGTGGCGCTGGGGCTGCTGTCACTCTTTCAGATCGAATTCGATCTGAACATCATCGCCGGTTTGATGGCGGTGATCGGCTACTCCCTCAACGACAGCATCGTCATCTCGGACAGGTTGCGGGATCTGCTGAGCTCGCGTACCCAGATGGGCATCCACGAATGCTCCGATGTGGCCATCAAGGCGACCTTCAGTCGCACCATGATCACTTCGGGCACCACCCTGTTTACCGTGGGCGCATTGTTGCTGTTTGGCGGTGACGCCCTCTACGGCTTCTCCTTCACCCTGTTTGCCGGGATCCTGGTGGGCACCGTCTCCTCCATTACCGTCGCCTCGACCGTGCAGGAGCTGCTTGGGCTCACCCCGCAGGCCTACCAGAAGAAGAGCGAGGAGCCACTGGCCAACGCAGCCTGAACCTTGTTAACCAGGCCCGGCTTACCGAGTCTCAACGAACCGTGCCCCTGCCAACCATTGGCAGGGGCTTTTTCCATCCCTCCTCTCGGTCTCTCGCCGCCCCTTTTTTTGCTCGGCTCGCTTCAATTGACAACTGACCATATTGAAAGCAATGACGGATCAACCCGTCATTTTTAATAACAAAAAGGTCATTTTATTACGTCAGAAACCATAAAATGTGACTGAAAGCACTTTCTTGAGGGCTCAAAGGAGGCAACATTGTAGTGATTTATCTACAAAGGGATATGAGATGTTGTTACAACCTGCCAATACAGCAAAATCCAGACAGTTGCTGAACGAGACCATGGCTTTGGTACTCGCAGGAGGGCGGGGTAGTCGCCTCAAACAGTTAACCGACAACCGTGCAAAACCTGCCGTTCATTTCGGCGGCAAATTCCGCATCATCGATTTCGTGCTCTCCAACTGCATCAACTCCGGCATTCGTCGGGTAGGTGTCGTGACCCAGTACAAATCCCACAGCCTGTTGCGCCATCTCCAATCGGGCTGGTCTTTCCTGCGCTACCAGATGAACGAGTTTATCGATCTGCTCCCTGCCCAGCAGCGGGTGGATGAGGTGAACTGGTATCGGGGTACCGCCGATGCGGTCTACCAGAATCTGGATATCATCCGCGATCACGCCCCCAAATATGTGGTGGTGCTGGCAGGCGATCACATCTACAAGATGGATTACGCCGCCATGCTGCTCGACCACGTCAATATGGGCGCCAAGGTGACCGTTGCCTGCATCGAGGTGCCACGCAGTGAAGCAAGCGCCTTCGGTGTAATGGCGGTGGATGATGATCGCAAGATCAATGCCTTCGTCGAAAAGCCTGCTAACCCGCCCGCCATGCCGGGCAAGGCCGACACCGCGCTGGCCTCAATGGGCGTCTATATCTTCGATGCGGAGTATCTCTATCAGCTGCTGGAAGAGGACATTGCCAACGAGCAGTCCCATCACGATTTCGGCATGGACGTGATCCCCCGCGTGGTGAAAGAGGGCACCGCATTCGCTCACCCGTTTGGCATGTCCTGTGTCGGCTGCTGTCCGGATCGCCGCCCCTACTGGCGCGATGTGGGCACCGTGGACTCCTTCTGGGAGGCCAATATGGATCTCGCTTCCGTCACGCCGGAGCTCGATATCTACGATCAGGACTGGCCCATCTGGACCAGTCAGAACATGACTCCTCCCGCCAAGTTCGTGCAGGACCGAAACGGCCAGCACGGCATGACCATCAACTCCATGTTTGCCGGGGGCACCATCGTCAGTGGCTCTTTCATCCTGAGTTCGGTGCTCTTTACCAATGTGCGGGTCGACTCCTTTTGCACTCTGGATCAGGCCGTTATCTTCCCGGGTGTGGAGATTGGTGCCGGTTGCCGACTGCGCCGGGTGGTGATCGACAAGGGGTGCAAACTGCCGGAAGGCACGGTGATCGGTGAAAACGCCGATGAAGATGGACGTCGCTTCCACCGCTCCGAGCAGGGCATAGTGCTGGTCACCCAGGGGATGCTCACTCGCCTGAACAAAGAGCTGCAGGAAAAACAAAAGCGCTGATCCGCAGCCAGACGGGATCCCCCTTCCTACCGCAAAGGGAGCCATCATGGCTCCCTCTTTCTATGGCTGACCAGATAGCCACCTCACACCATCATTGCCATCGCGTAGCTGTGCAGCAGAGATGACATTCACTGTGCTCGAACAGCTGAACAATGCAGCCTTTACGCCTCAAACTGTAAACATTAAATTACAAAATAACCATTAACCCTCCGAAAACCTCTCTGTATTATTCCTGTTCGCACTATATAGCAGCTCCTTTATCTGACTTTTTAGCGGTAAATCCGCTAGTTTCACTTGATTGTTTGTTTTTCCTTGGTAAGGTGAGGGCGGTTGCGTAACAAAGCAGGTACCAACGTAAACATATCGGTACAATCGCTTTTGGCTTAATACAGTAGAGAGAATGAAATCATGCAAAGAGACCCCCTGAACAACATCCATATCCAGTCCGAACAAGTGATGATCACGCCTGCCCAGCTCAAGGAGAAGTTACCCATCTCCGACAAAGCGCTGGCATTCGTGCAAGGGGCCCGCAATACCATCGCCGACATCATCCACCGTCGCGATCACCGCTTGCTGGTGATCTGTGGTCCCTGCTCCATCCACGATATGGACGCCGCCAAAGAGTACGCAACCAGACTCAAAGCGCTGCATGATGCCTATCAGGACTCTCTCTACATTGTCATGCGGGTCTACTTTGAGAAGCCGCGCACCACAGTCGGCTGGAAAGGCTTTATCAACGACCCCAATCTGGATGGCACCTTCGATGTGGAGCTGGGGCTTCATCGTGCCCGCGAGCTGCTCTGCTGGCTGGCGGAGCTGGAGTTGCCGCTGGCCACCGAAGCGCTCGACCCCATCAGCCCACAATACCTGGCCGAGCTCTTCTCTTGGTCGGCTATCGGCGCCCGCACCACCGAATCCCAGACCCACAGGGAGATGGCGTCCGGCCTCTCCATGCCGGTCGGCTTCAAGAACGGCACCGACGGCAACCTGGGGACCGCCATCAATGCGCTGCAGGCGGCCTCCTCCCCTCACGCCTTTATGGGGATCAACCAGCAGGGCCAGGTTGCGCTGCTGCAGACCCAGGGCAACCCGGATGGCCACGTGATCCTGCGCGGCGGCAAACATCCCAACTACGACTCGGTCAACGTGTCGCTGGCGGAAGAGGCGCTGGAGAAAGCGGGCCTGCTGCCGAGCCTTGTGGTGGATTGCAGCCACGGCAACTCCAGCAAGGATCACCGTTTGCAACCCAAGGTGGCCGACAACGTCATCCACCAGATCCAGGAGGGCAACCGCTCCATCATCGGGGTGATGCTCGAATCCAACCTGTTCGAGGGCAACCAGTCCAGCGAGCAGCCCAAGGAGCAGATGCGCTACGGGGTCTCCATCACAGATGCCTGCATCGACTGGGACACCACCGCCACCCTGCTGGCCCGCTGCCACAGCCAGCTGGCTGACCCTCTCAAGGGCAGAACTGCGCGGTAAGCCGTGGTATCTTGTCGTAACCTATTGAACAATCGAGGTATCACCGCTGGTGGCATCAAGCCGCTCACGCCGTGATACCTTGTTGCATCTTGAATTTCAGGGCGCCGCCGCTGCGGCGCCAGCAGGGACTGGATATGGCTGAAGAGTTGAATGTACTCAGGGACAAGATAGATGCGGTGGACAAGCAGCTTATCGATCTGCTGGCCGCCCGTCTGGCCCTGGTGGGAGAAGTGGGTGAGGTAAAGAGTCGCTACGGCCTGCCCATCTATGCACCGGATCGGGAAGCGAGCATGCTGGCCCGCCGCCGCGCCGAGGCCGAGCAGTTGGGAGTGCCCGGCGATCTCATCGAAGACGTACTGCGCCGGGTGATGCGCGAATCTTACGCCAGCGAGAAAGATACCGGCTTCAAATGCATAAAGCCGGACCTTGGCAAAGTGGTCATCATCGGTGGTCAGGGCCAGCTTGGTCGGCTGTTCGGTCATATGTTCAGCCTCTCAGGCTATCGGGTCGAGACGCTGGAGCAAGCCGACTGGCCACGCGCTGACGAGATCCTCGCCGACGCGGGTCTGGTGATGGTGGCGGTGCCCATCGATATCACCTGCCAGATCATCGACCGCCTCGGCAACTTGCCCGCCCACTGCCTGCTGGTGGATGTCACCAGCGTAAAAGCGGCGCCGCTCGAACATATGCTGGCGGTACATCAGGGGCCGGTACTGGGACTGCACCCCATGTTCGGGCCGGATGTGGCGAGTCTCGCCAAGCAGGTGATCGTCTGCTGCCAGGGTCGTAACCCCGTCGCCAGCCAATGGCTGCTGGATCAGATGACCATCTGGGGCGCCCGCTTGCAACAGGTGGAAGCCAAGGCCCACGATGAGGCGATGACCCTCATTCAGGCACTGCGTCACTTCGCCACCTTTGCCTATGGCTGGCACCTCTCCCGGGAGCAGGCCAATCTGGATCGCCTGCTGAGTTTGAGCTCCCCCATCTACCGGCTGGAGCTCGCCATGGTGGGGCGGCTGTTTGCTCAGGATCCCCACCTCTATGCCGACATCATTTTGTCGTCACCGCAGAATCTGGCGATGATCCGCCGCTACTACCAAAACTTCGGCGAAGCGCTGGGGCTCTTGGAGCGGGGGGACAGGGACGGTTTCATCGAGGCCTTCTCGCAAGTCTCCGGTTTCTTCGGCGAGCATGCCGACCAGTTCCTGCGTGAAAGCCGCATGCTGCTGGCCCAGGCCAACGACCGCCGCCAACACGGCTGATCCTGCAAAAGCAGCTACCTCATATCGCCAGAATGGGAAGATGCCTGAGCATCTTCCCATTTTATTTGTTACATATTTAAACACTGACGTCAGTCACGCTCGGCCTTACGTCGAGCCCCACCGCTGACTGGCCTCAATGCCCTCATCTGGCGCTGCCTCACATCCAGCAAGTATGCCTCCTCAATATCCACGCAATCCGCGCAAATAGCACCGCCCCTTGCAAGGGCTGCCAGATTCTAACGGTCAAACCAAACGGCTGCGAGCAAGGCTGTACGACGCAAAGAAGAACAGTGCCTCCCATCAAAGAGATAAGCAGGAAGCAGGAAGCAGGAAGCAGGAAGCAGGAAGCAGGAAGCAGGAAGCAGGAAGCAGGAAGCAGGAAGCAGGAAGCAGG
>NZ_JAAKVA010000030.1:0-15568 GCF_049175415.1 Aeromonas sp. 600527
TCAAAAATTGTTTTTGATGCTCGATGCTGTGAGTGCCCACACAGATTGCTTGATTCAAATTGTTAAAGAGCGACGCAACAGTGCGTTGCTGCGGGAGTGGAATTCTACCCAACCGCCTTCTCGAGTCAAGCCTTATTTGCAAAGACTTTTCGAGGTTATCGACTAGGTTGTTTGCGTTGCCGCTTGCCCTGTCGATGGAGGCGCATTATAGGGATCTGGATCACGCTTGCAAGGGCCTTTTCGAATTAAATTCGCATTTTTGGTTCAACCGCTCACTAATCACCCAAAAAGCGTATTTATCCTGCAATAACACACCCGTTTGGCGAGCTCGCTATCCTCTATATGGCGTGGCGATGGTAGCAGATCAAGGTTGTGGCGATTTGGTCTCTCTACATCTATATGCATGGTGATCGAGGTCACGCCTTCGGGTAACATAGCGCCCCTTTGCGATTCACACACTCTTGGGCTTTGGAGAGTTTAATGCCTTTTGCACTTGGCCAGCGTTGGATTAGTGATACAGAGACGGATCTGGGGTTGGGGACTGTCGTTGCTGTTGAAGGACGCATGGTTACCCTGTTGTTTCCGGCTACCGGTGAAAACCGCATGTATGCCAAAGAAGAGGCGCCGGTCACCCGGGTCAGCTTCAATGTGGGCGATCAGATCACCAGTCACGAAGACTGGACCATGACGGTCGAAGAAGTGCAGGAGAAAGACGGCCTGCTTATATATGTAGGTGTGCGCACCGACAATGATGAGCCCGTTGCCCTCAAAGAAGTGTTTCTCAACAACTTTATCAAGTTCAACAAGCCGCAGGATCGCCTGTTCGCCGGTCAGATCGATCGGATGTCCCGCTTCACCCTGCGCTACGAAGCGCTGATCAACCAGCACCAGCGCCGTCGCAACCCGACTCGTGGTCTGGCCGGTGGCCGGGTCAGCCTGATCCCGCACCAGCTCTATATCGCCCACGAGGTGGGTCACCGCTACGCTCCGCGCGTACTGCTGGCCGATGAGGTGGGTCTGGGCAAGACCATCGAAGCGGGCATGATCATTCATCAGCAACTGCTCTCCGGCCGCGCCCATCGCGTACTCATTCTGCTGCCCGAAACCTTGCAGCACCAATGGCTGGTCGAAATGCTGCGCCGCTTCAACCTGCACTTCTCCCTGTTTGACGAGGAGCGCTGTATCGAGGCATTCGCCGATGCAGAGAACCCCTTCGAGACCGAGCAGCTGGTGATCTGCAGCCTCGACTTCCTGCGCAAGAAGCGTCGTCGCTTCGAGCAGGTGCTGGAAGCCGAGTGGGATCTGCTGGTTGTCGACGAAGCCCACCATCTTGAGTGGAGTGAAGAGGCGCCAAGCCGTGCCTATGAGATGGTGGAAGCGCTGGCCGAACAAGTGCCGGGCGTGCTGCTGCTGACCGCCACCCCGGATCAGCTGGGCCACCAGAGCCATTTTGCCCGACTGCGCCTGCTCGATCCCGAGCGTTTCTACGACTACGAGGCCTTCCTCGCCGAGGAGCAGGCCTATGGTCAGGTCGCCAGCGCAGCGCAAGAGCTGCTGGATGGCGAGACCCTGAGCGATGAAGCCAGACAGACCCTCGCCAGCCAGCTGGAAGGGCTGGACTTGAGCGATGCCGCCGCCCGCCAGCAGGCGGTCGCCAAGCTGCTGGACCAGCATGGCACCGGCCGGGTGCTGTTCCGCAACAGCCGCGCCAATATTCAGGGCTTCCCCGAGCGTCACCTCAACGTCTACCCCATGCCGCTGCCGGAGCAGTACAAGACCGCCATCAAGGTGATGGGCATGATGGGTGGCAACGGTGGCGATCTGCAGACCCGTGCCCTGCGCTACCTCTATCCCGAGAAGATCTTCCAGCAGTTCGAAGGTGACAACGCCACCTGGACCCAGTTCGACCCGCGCGTCGAATGGTTGCTGGAGCTGCTGCTCTCAGCCCGCCAGCAGAAGGTGCTGGTGATCTGCTCCGAAGCGGCGACCGCTATCGCGCTGGAAGAGGCGCTGCGTACCCGTGAAGGGATCCGTGGTGCCGTGTTCCACGAAGGGATGTCGATCCTCGAGCGGGACAAGGCCTCCGCCTATTTTGCCCAGCAAGAGGGTGGCGCCCAGGTGCTGCTCTGCTCCGAGATCGGCTCAGAGGGTCGCAACTTCCAGTTTGCCAGCCATCTGGTGCTGTTCGATCTGCCTCTCAACCCGGACCTGCTGGAACAGCGTATCGGCCGACTGGATCGTATCGGTCAGCAGAATACCGTCGAGATCCACGTTCCCTATCTGGAAGGGACTGCCCAGCGCGCCCTGCTGCTCTGGTATCACGATGGTCTGGACGCGTTCGAGCAGACCTGCCCGACTGCCCGCCCGGTATTCGAAGCGGTACGTGAAGAGCTGTTCGAGCTGCTGGCAGCCAACACCGGCGATCAGGCAGCCCTCGACGCCCTGCTGATCAAGACCCGCGAACTGCACGAGCCGCTCAAGGCTCGACTGGAGCAGGGTCGCGATCGCCTGCTGGAGATCCACTCCAGCGGTGGCGCCGCCGCCCAGCAGCTGGTCGACAAGCTGGCCGCCGAAGATGACGACACCGGCATGATCTCCTTCGCCCTCAAGATGTTCGACGAGATCGGCGTCAATCAGGATGACCGTGGCGAGAACGCGCTGGTGCTGACCCCCGGGGATCACATGCTGGTCTCCAGCTTCCCGGGCTTGCCGCAAGACGGCATGACCATCACCTTCGATCGCAACACTGCCCTGTCGCGTGATGACATGGCGCTGCTCTCCTGGGATCACCCCATGATGCGCGGCGGTATCGACCTGATCCTGGGCTCCGAGATCGGTGCCACCTCGGTCGCACTGCTCAAGAACAAGGCGCTGCCCATCGGCTCCATCCTGCTTGAGCTGATCTTCGTTGCCGAGTCTGCGGCCCATCCCCAGCTCTACCGCTTCATGCCGCCGACGCCGATCCGTCTGCTGATGGACAAGAACGGCCAGAATCTGGGTGAGAAAGTGGCGTTTGATGCCTTCAACCGTCAGCTGACGCCGGTCAATCGCCACCTCGGCAGCAAACTGGTCACCGCGTCCCAACCGGTGATCCACAGTCTGATTGGCAAGGGCCAGGCCATTGCCGAAGAGCTGAAAGCCGGGATTGTCGACAAGGCCCGCGCCCAGATGGCGCAGACCCTGCAGCAGGATCTGGATCGTCTGGAAGCGCTCAAGGCAGTCAACCCGAACGTGCGCGACAGCGAGCTGGATTATCTGCGCAATCTGCAGGCAGAATTGCACCACCTGATCGATCAGACCCAACTCAAGCTGGATGCCATCCGCTTTATCGTGGTCACCCATAACTGACAAGGTACCGACCGACAGCGGCCAGACCCAGCTCAAACTGGATACCCAAGGCCGCTTTGTCGTGGTTACCCATAACTGATGGGGGCTTGCCCCCACCTTCTGATGCGAGACATTTATGTTTGAATACTCACCGCCTCTGGAACCCTGGCTCGATATCCTGTTCAAGGACAAGGACATCATGGTGGTCAACAAGCCCACTGGCCTGCTAAGCGTCCCCGGGCGCGGCCCCGAGAATGAAGACAGCGTCCTGCATCGGGTGAAACAGCAACACCCCAAGGCGGCGGCAGCTCATCGCCTCGACATGTCCACCACTGGCGTCATTGTCATTCCCCTCAATCCCAACTCTCATCGGGAGCTGAGCCGACAATTTCGCGAGCGGGAGACCGAGAAGCACTACCTCGCCTGGGTGTGGGGTGAGCCGGAAGCAGAGTCGGGACAGGTTGACCTGCCGCTCTGCGTCGACTGGCCCAACCGCCCGAAGCAGAAGGTGGATCACGAGGAGGGGCGTCACGCCCTGACCCTGTGGCAGAAACTGAAAGTGGAGAACGGCAACAGCCTGATCAAGCTGACTCCCATCACAGGTCGCTCGCACCAGTTGCGCGTCCATATGCTGGAGCTGGGGCATCCGATCCTGGGTGACAACCTCTACGCCCATCCGGATGCGCTGGCGGCTGCCCCCCATCTCTACCTGCATGCGGCCATGCTGACCATCAGCCACCCCCGCAGCGGGGAACGGATGACCTTCGAGGCGCCGGCTCCTTTCCCGGTCTGATCCCGCAAATCGCAGAGATAAAAAAGCCCCCATCGCGAGATGGGGGCTTTTTCATTAGGGTCAGACGCGAATATCGATCTTGCTTCCCAGGGAAGCGCTGGCCGATGTCGGTGCAACCGGCGCTGATTGCGCTGCGTTTTGCAGCAGCTTCAGCGCAGCTTCGCCCTCTTGGGTCTGCTGTTTCTTGGCCAGACTGGCCGTCATCAGAGCAGAACCAAACGACGCATTTGCAGAACTTGATATATCCATAGGGTTCCTCCTGCACTCAACAGTATCGGCCAAGCGGCCCCGAACATAAGCACTGAATGCAAAACAATCTGACAGTTGCTTTTCTATCAATCAGATAGCACTAGCATTCATGGCCCCTGTTCACCGCTGGATGACACCTTCAAGCTCCTGTGCCGTCATCGCCCGAAGCACCTTGCAAGGGTTGCCAGCCGCCACCACGTTGGCGGGCACATCTTTGGTCACCACCGAACCGGCACCGATGACGCTGTTGTCACCGATAGTGACACCGGGGCAGATAACCGTGCTGCCGCCAATCCAGACGTTGTGACCGATCCGCACCGGCTTGCCGAACTCGACCCCCCTGATACGCGCTGCCACCACCACCGGGTGAGCGGCGGTGTAGATCTGCACCCCGGGCGCCAGCAGCACGTTGTCGCCGATGTGCACCTCACAGACGTCGAGGATGGTGCAATTGACGTTGGCGTAGAAGTTCTCGCCGACGAAGATGTTGGCGCCATAGTCGCAGAAGAACGGCGGATTGATGGCACACTCCTGGCCGCGGCTACCGAGCAGCTCGTGCAGCAAAGCATCCCGCACCGGTTTCTCCTGCCAGCTGGTGTTGAAGGTGTGATATAGCCTGCGGCAGCGCTCGCGCGCCGCTTTCAGCTCGGGATCGCCCGCATCATAAGGCTCCCCCGCCACCATCTTCTGCCACTCGGCACCGTGCACCACCTTCTCCATTACCTACTCCATCAGCCAGATCAGGGATTCATAAGGGCGCAGCATAGCCGATTGCGGTTGGGCCGGGCTATCGGGGTAGTTGCCGAGCAGCAGCCGACCTTGCCCGCTTTGCAGCTCGGCAGGCAAGGCAAACTCCACCGGCTCGCCGTAGAAGTTGCTCACCACCAGCAGGGTCTGACCGTTGGCACGGCGGGCATAGGCCCAGATCTGCGGGTGCCCGGTCAGCAGCTCCTGATAATCCCCCTGAGTGAAGATGGGGTGCGCCTTGCGAAGGGCGATAAGATCCCGATAGTGCCAGAACACCGAGTTCTGGTCGGTCAGCGCCGCCTCGGCGTTGATTTCGGGGTAGTTGGCGGCAGGTTTGAGCCAGGGCGTCCCGCTGGTGAAACCGGCATTGGGGGCGGCGCTCCACTGCATCGGGGTGCGGGAGTTATCGCGGGACTTGGCTCCCAGAATCGCGAGGATCTCACCCTCGCTCATCCCTTCCGCCTGCTTGATGGCGAAGATATTGCGGCTCTCTACATCCTGATAGTCATCGATGTGCTGATAGCCGGGGTTGGTCATGCCGATCTCCTCCCCCTGATAGATGTAGGGGGTGCCTTGCAGGCCGTGAAGCGTGCTGGCCAGCATCTTGGCGGCCACGACTCTATGCTCGCCCTCATCGCCAAAACGGGAGACGATGCGCGGCTGATCGTGGTTGCACCAGAACAGCGCCGACCACCCCTTGCCATGCATACCGCTCTGCCAGTGGTTGAAGATCCGCTTTAGCTCGATGAAATCGAACGGCGCCTTGGTCCACTTGTCGCCATTGGGGTAATCCACCTTGAGGTGGTGGAAGTTGAACACCATGGAGAGCTCGGAGCCATCGAGGGCGCCATAGCGCTGGCAGTGCTCCAGCGAAGTAGAGGACATCTCCCCCACCGTCATGGCCCCCACCGGAGCAAAAACGTCGCGGCTCACATCCTGCAAAAATTCGTGGATGCGCGGCCCGTCGGTGTAGAAGCGGCGGCCATCGCCAATCTCGTCGTTCGGGAACGTCTGATCCTTGGAGATGAGGTTGATGACGTCGAGGCGGAAACCATCCACCCCCTTGTTCGCCCAGAAGTGGATGATCTTTTTGACCTCGGCGCGCACTGCAGGATTTTCCCAGTTGAGATCCGCCTGCTCGCGGGCAAACAGGTGCAGGTAGTACTGGCCTGTGGCGGGATCCAGCTCCCAGGCGCTGCCACCAAACTTGGATTGCCAGTTGTTCGGCACGCCGCCATCTACCGGATCGCGCCAGATGTAGTAGTCGCGGTAGGGGCTGTTTTTATCCCCCAGCGCCGACTTGAACCAGGCGTGCTCGGTGGAGGTGTGGTTGACCACGATATCCATCACGATGCGGATGTCGCGCGCGTGGGCGGCGGCCAGCAGCGCCTCGAAATCATCCATGGTGCCGTAGGCGGGATCGATGGCAAGGTAGTCGGCGATGTCGTAGCCGTTGTCTACCTGCGGGGAGACGTAGACCGGGGTCAGCCAGAGAGCATCAACCCCCAGGGTTTTGAGATAGTCGAGGCGGGCCATGATCCCCTTGAGATCTCCGGTGCCACGGGCAGCGGAATCCTGAAAGCTCTTGGGGTAGATCTGGTAAATCACGGCACTCTGCCACCAGGGTGTTTGGCTCATGGGTCTTTCTCTTGTCTCGAATAGAAAATGGAGAGGGCGACCCGCGGGTCGCCCTGATAATCAGTGTCAGGCGCTGGCTTGGGCCAACTTGCCAGCGGCTTGCTGGCGCTTGTAGACCAGCAGGGTCAGCACCACAGGCACCACGATGGCGACCAGCATGGCGATGGCGAACACCGCCCAGTATTGCGGCTGGATGGAGAGGATGCCCGGCAGGCCGCCTACCCCGATGCCGTTGGCCATTACCCCGGCAAAGCCACAAATGAGGGCGGCAAGGCTGGACCCAATCATGGCGCACAGCATGGGGAACTTGTACTTGAGGTTGATACCGTACATGGCCGGTTCGGTCACCCCGAGGTAGGCGGAGATGGCAGCAGGTACCGAGATCTCCCGCTCGTTCTCCTTGCGGCTAATCAGAATGATGCCCACCACGGCAGAAGCCTGAGCGATGTTGGAGAGGGCGATCAGCGGCCAGATTGGCGTGCCACCCATGCTCTGCATCAGCTGCAGATCCACTGCGTTGGTGGTGTGGTGGATACCGGTAATGACCAGCGGTGCATAGAGGAAACCGAACAGGGCAGCGCCGATGGGAGCGAAGGAGCCGGTCATGGCAGCCTTGGCAGCGAAACCGACGCCATCACCAATCCAGCGACCGAACGGGCCGATAAAGGCGTGGGCCACGATCACTGCCAGCAAAAGCGAGACAAACGGCACAATCACCAGATAGAGATAGGCCGGAATGATCCGCTTGAGGTTGGTCTCAACCCAGGCCAGGAAGACACCCGCCAGCAGCGCCGGAATGACCTGGGCCTGATAACCCACCTTCTGGATCACGAACAGGCCGAAGTCCCACACCTCCGGGGTCTGCAGACCGATGCCGTAGGCGTTCATCAACTGCGGTGACACCAGCGTCACCCCCAGCACGATACCCAGGATCTCGGAGCCGCCCATCTTCTTCACTGCAGACCAGCAGACGCCGACCGGCAGGAAGTGGAAAATAGCCTCGCCCAGCAGCCAGAGGAAGGCGTGCACCTGAGCCCAGAACTGGCTGATCTCGGTGAGGGTGTGAGTGCCATCGTCAAACATCTTGATGTCGCCGATGACGTTGCGAAAGCCCAGGATCAGACCACCGGTGATGATGGCGGGCAGCAGCGGAACGAAGATCTCCGCCAGATGGGAGATACCCCGCTCCAGCGGGTTCATGTTCTGGCGCGCCGCCTGCTTGGCGGTCTCCTTGCTGCCACCGCTGACGCCGAGCTGCTCGGTCAGCGCCTTGTACCACTGCTCTACCTCGTTGCCGATCACCACCTGGAACTGACCGCCCTGGGTAAAGCTTCCCTTCACTGCCGGAATGGTTTCGATGGCCTTGCTGTCGGCCTTGGCCGGATCGTTCAGGACGAAGCGCAACCGGGTCAGGCAGTGGCTGACGGTGACGATGTTCTCCTTACCGCCGATCTTGTCGATCAGGGTGGCAAGCTGCTGTGCGTTGATCTTGGACATGGGTCTTCCCTCTGTGACGCCATTGAATAGTGGTCTGTATCGCCCTTTTGAGCCAGTCTGTCGGCCGGAGCGTTTTTGGTATCGTTCCCATTTAGCATGCCGACAATCTGGCCAGATTGAAATGGGAACGTTCCCAGTTCGTGGTCAGCGTCACAAAAAGCGCACTTTTTGTTCAGTCGGAAGTGATGGGGCTCACAGGGTTCGGCAGGGGGCGATTGTCACCAACGGAGGCTGAGCCTGCTCAATCTGCCCGAGCAGCTGACGCGCCGCCTGCTCCCCTGCCCCCTTGTAGCCCAGATCGAGACTGAGGGCGTTGGGGAAGAGGAAGCTGAGCATGGGGTTGTTGCCAAGTCCGGTCACCAGCACCTCGCTACGCCCTTGTTCTTGCAGATATTTTGCCGCACCGATGGCGAGGGTGTCGCTGGCGCAGACCAGCGCCTGGGTGGAAGGGGTAAGCAGCTCGGCCGCCAACCGGTAGCCGCTCTGCAGGCTGAGATCACCGAGGGCGCTGTGCGGGCGCAACCCCTGCTCTGCGCAGTAAGCGAGATAGGCGTCGAGGCGGCGCTGGCCAGTGGTGAGATCCGAGGTATCCACCCCCAGATAGGCGATGTCGCGGGCACCACGGCTTGCCAGCTGCGCCAGCATGGTGCGCACCGCACCGGCGTCGTCGAAGCAGACCGAGGAGAAACCGGGATATTCACGGGCGACCAGCACCAGCTTCTCTTTCAGCGGGGTCATGGCAGCATAGTCCAAGGCATTGAAGGCGAACAGGATAATGCCATCTACCCCGCGCCGCTCCAGCACCGCCAGATGCTCCTGTACCTTGGCGGGGGAGAACTTGCTCTCCATCAGCACGGCATCGTAGCCGCGCTGATAGAGGGTCTCCAGCATGCCGCGCACCGCCTGATTCTCCGAGCTGGAGTCGAGCCGCGAGACGATGATCCCCACCACCTGCTGGCTCTGGCTGCGCATGGCCCGCGCCGATTTGCTCGGCACGAAGCCGTGCTCGGCGATGATCTGCTCCACCCGCTCGCGGGTCTCCTGCTTCACCTTGGGATCCTGATTGAGCACCCGGGAGACGGTCGACTTGCCGACGCCACTCAGTCTGGCGATATCGAGGATGGTCAGTTTCTTGTCCATGAATTGGCTCACAGGAGGCTAGGCGGTGGAATTGCCCACATTGTTGTGATTAACCCCTGTGAATACAAGCCCATGGCGTTAGAATGCCCTTTTTGCCCCGCTTTAGGCGGCGCATCAGGAGGACGTCCACCATGGATCTGCTGGCCAGTCTGCACTTCTCTCTCTCCATCACAGGCCCCATCTGCGTGGTGCTGCTGCTCGGCATCTGGCTCAAGCAGTTGGGCCTGTTGCCCGACAGCTTCGTCGAGTCCGCCTCCCGCCTGGTGTTTCAGGTCACCCTGCCCGCCCTCCTGTTCCTCAGCATGGTGCGCACCGATTTTTCCACCATGCCGAGCCCCTGGCTTATCCTCTACGGTCTGCTCGGCACCCTCACCGGTTTTCTGATCCTTGAGGCATTGGCAGCCCGCTTCATCCAGGAGCGGCGTCAGCGCGGCATCTTTGTACAGGGCAGCTTTCGCGGCAACATGGGGATCATGGGGCTGGCCTATGTGCAAAACGCTTACGGGCCCGAGGGGATCGGCGCCGCCGCCCTGCTGGTGGGCTCGGTCACCGTGCTCTACAACATACTCGCCGTGATCACCCTGACCCGCAGCCTGGGGGGCAGCAAGGGGATCAAGCCGATCCTCAAGGGGATCGCTAAAAATCCGCTGATCATCGCCATTCTGTCCGCCCTGCCCTTCGGCCTGCTCGGCATCGAGTTACCCCAACTGGTGATCACCACCGGTAACTACTTCGCCAACATGACCCTGCCACTGGCTCTGCTCTGCACCGGCGCCAGCCTCAACCTCAAGGCCCTGCGCGGGGGCGCCCTGCTGACCGGCTGGGCTACGGCCAACCGGCTGTTCTGCATCCCTCTGCTGCTGGTACTTGGTGCTTGGGCACTGGGTTTCAGCCCGCAGGCGCTCGGCATCCTGTTTCTCATCAGCTCCACCCCCACCGCAGCCGCCAGCTATGTGATGACCCGCGCCATGGGAGGCGACAGTTCCCTGGCGGCGAACATTATCGCCACCACCACGCTGGGATCGCTTATCACAACCAGCCTGGGGGCGGCGATGATGAACTACCTGGGACTGATGGGATAACCCCCTCTTGACCTTGCTGCAACCGTCAGCTTTAGGCTGGTTGCATATCAACAGAGGAGAGAAGCCATGACCATCGAACTCACCGTCTCCGGCATGTCCTGCGGCGGCTGCGCCGCCAGCCTGCAAAAAGCCCTGCAGGGCCAGCCTGCCGTCCGCAGTGCCAGCGTCGACTTTGCCAGCAGCAAGGCCGTTATCGAGAGCGAGCTGAGCAAGGCCGAGCTGATCGCCCTGATCGAAGCCAAGGGCTTCTCTGCCAGTTAAATTATCTCCATAGAGGTATAAAACAGGTTAAAAATCTGTACTCACCTGTCTTTTGGTGAGTTTTATCACAGACCCAGGTTATTAAACGGGCAAACTTGCTGCGATTATTCCAACCATAAGGATTTGCAGCATGACCCTACCGATCCGCAAGACCCTGCTCGCCGCCGTCGTCGGTCTGACCCTCTCCCCGATGGCCATGGCGTTACCCAACGTGCACATTCTGGCCACCGGCGGCACCATTGCCGGGGCGGGACAATCCGCTACCCAGTCCAACTACGAGGCAGGCAAGGTGGCCATCGAAACCCTGATCGCCGCCGTGCCCGAGATGAAGAACGTGGCCGACGTGCAGGGTGAGCAGGTGGTGAAGATCGGCTCCCAGGACATGAACGACGAGGTGTGGCTCAAGCTGGCCAAGCGGGTCAACGAGCTGCTGGCCAAGGATGACGTGGATGGTATCGTCATCACCCACGGCACCGACACCATGGAAGAGACCGCCTACTTCCTCAATCTGACCGTCAAGAGCGACAAGCCGGTGGTGCTGGTCGGCGCCATGCGCCCCTCCACCGCCATGAGCGCCGACGGCCCTATGAATCTCTACAACGCCGTAGTGACCGCCTCCGATCCGGCCTCCAAGGGACGTGGCGTCATGGTGGCGATGAACGACACAGTGCTCGATGCCCGCGATGTCACCAAGACCAACACCACCGGGGTGCAGACATTCGCCTCCCCCAACTTCGGCCCGCTGGGTTACATCCACAACGGCAAGATCGACTATCAGCGCAGCCCGGACCGCCTGCACACCAGCAAGACGCCGTTTGACGTGAGCAAGCTCGACAAGCTGCCGCAAGTCGGCATCGTCTACAGCTACGCCAACGCCACCGACTTGCCTGCCAAGGCGATGGTGGATGCCAAGTTCGACGGTATCGTCAGTGCCGGGGTGGGTAACGGCAACCTCTACCACACCCTGTTCGATACCCTGGCCAAGGCGAGCAAGGATGGCATCCGCGTCGTGCGCTCCGCCCGCGTGCCGACCGGCGCCACCACCCTGGATGCCGAGATCGATGATGCCAAGTACGGCTTCGTGGCCTCCGGCACTCTCAACCCGCAGAAAGCGCGGGTGCTGCTGATGCTCTCCCTGACCCAAAGCAAGGATCCGGCCCAGATCCAGCGCTGGTTCCAGCAGTTCTGATAAAGGTTTTCTGACAAGTAATAAGCAAGGGCGGGACTTCCCGCCCTTTTCCATCCTGCATGCAATGCCACTTCGCCAAGCACCCGCCTCACCCATTACGTCGTTTGGCGAGGTCATCCTTCCCTTTTCCGGCCATCTTTTTCAGCCACCGCAGAGCGCTGTCATCAAATTAGCGAGCCGGATCACCCGCTTTCACAAGCACATCGCCGCCAAATTCATTACACTGCCAGCGATCTTATCCACTCAAGGAGTGCTGTTGCTGTATGGAAATATTGATCCTGCTGGGATTGATTTTGCTTAATGGCGTCTTCGCCATGTCAGAAATCGCCATCGTCACCGCACGCAAGGCTCGCCTCGGCAAGCTTGCTTCTGAAGGCAACCGCTCCGCCGCCATTGCCCTCAAACTGGGCGAAGACCCGACCCATTTTCTCTCTGCCGTCCAGATCGGCATTACCAGCATAGGTCTGCTCAACGGTATCTACGGCGAATCCCTGCTGGCCCAGCCCTTCTCCCTCTGGTTGCAGGAGTGGGGACTCCCCGCCAAGAGCAGTGGCCTGATCGCCACCATCATTGTGGTGGTGGTGGTTACTTATCTCTCCATCGTGGTGGGGGAGCTGGTGCCCAAGCGGCTGGGCCAGCTCAATGCCGAGCGCATCGCCTGTCTGGTGGCCCGCCCCATGCACTGGCTCGCCACCCTGACCCGCCCCTTCGTCTGGCTGCTGTCGGCCTCCACCAATGCCAGCCTGCGGCTGCTGCGGGTCAACCAGAATGGCAGCGCCAACGTTACCGAGGAGGAGATCCACGCCATGCTGGTGGAGGGCTCTGAAGCCGGGGTGATCGAGGATCATGAACACACCATGCTGCGCAACGTCTTCCGTCTCGACGAGCGCAGCCTCTCCTCCCTGATGGTGCCGCGCAGCGATATCCGCTATCTGGATCTGGCGCTGCCGCTGGAGACCAACCTGCAGCGACTGGTGGAGTATCGCCACAGCTATTTTCCGGTCTGCGACGGCAACCTGTCAGAATTGGTGGGTATCATCAATGTCAGCAAGGTGCTGCACGCCTATATCAAGGGGGAGCCCATCGATCTGGCAGCCCTGACCCAGGAGGGCAGCCTGCTGCCCGAGACCCTCAACGGCGTCGAGCTGCTCAACCACTTCCGCACCCACAGCGAACAGATGGCGCTGGTGGTTGACGAATATGGCGAGCTGCAGGGGCTGGTCACCCAGCAGGATCTGCTGGAGGCGCTGGCGGGGGATTTCCAGCAGGAGGATGGCGAGGACAACTGGGCCTTCCGGCGCGCCGACGGCAGCTGGCTGCTCGATGGCCTGATCCCGCTGCCGGAGTTGAAGGACTGTCTAGAGCTGGTTCGTCTGCCAGAAGAAGAAAAACATCACTATCACACCCTCGGAGGGCTTATCATGCTGCTCCTTGGTCGTGTTCCACAAACCGGAGACCTGGTGACACTGGAACAGTGGCAACTGGAAATTGTTGACATGGATGGCCTGCGCATCGACAAGGTGCTCGCCATGCCCTTGACCGATCAACCCAGCTAACCTGCGGAGTTTGCAAGTATGGAGCAGTTTTACCAACTGGCTCACGCCTTTATGAATCACGATCTGAACACACTTTCCGATCCCAAGATGGCCTTCATGATCTGTGGTGTGATTCTGACGTTTCTGGTACTGGAAAACGGATTCATCCCTACCGCCTTTCTGCCCGGTGACAGCCTGCTGATCCTCACCGGCGTGCTCATCTATCAGGATGTATTGTCTCTCGGGGTGATCCCGCTGTTGATCATGGCTACCTTTGTCGGCACCTGGCTCGGTTACATGCAGGGGCGCTTCCTTGGCCACACCCAGCTCTACCATCGGCTGATGTCCCACGTGGAAGAGCGGCACCAGCAGAAGGTCTACCACCTGCTGGACAAGTACGGGATCATCACCCTGATCACCGCTCGCTATATCGCCTTCGTGCGCACCGCCTACCCCTATATAGTGGGAGCTACCGAGCTGCCCCAGGGGCGCTTTCTCATCGTCAATCTGATCAGCTCCATCATGTGGATCTGCCCGCTGGTCGGGTTTGGCTACTACCTGAGCCACACCAAGCTGGCCGCCGAATACCAGACCCAGTTCTTCAACATCATCATCTATCTGCCTGTGGCCCTGCTGGTGGGTGGCATGGTGGCGCTGGTCTGGCGCTGGATCAGCAAACGCAGGGCCGCGCAGCCGCGGGATTGACCCCTCGCCCAACGCCCGACCCGAAAGCCCTCGCCAGAGGGCTTTTTTGATCGCCAATTTTGCGCAAATAGCAGAAATAGTCCCGCTCGGCCCTTGTAAAGCCGGGGTAAAAATGAGTGAATCTAGCGCCTTTTTTTGGATGGGAATGGAGTCGGTTGTATGTGGTGTCGGATTCGCGCAGCAGCGCTGGTTGTCGGGTTGATGGGAATGCTGGGATTGCCTGCGGTCAGCGCGGCACCCAACCCTGCCAAACTGGAAGTACGCTCAAGCAGCGCCCTGGTCGTGGATGTAAAAACGGGCAAGACGCTCTACCAGAAGAATGCCACCAAGGTACGTCCTATCGCCTCCCTCACCAAGCTGATGACAGCGCTGGTGGTGCTGGATGCCAAACAGAATCTCAACCAGACCATTACGGTCGACAAGAACGATCTGGATCGGGTCAAACACACTCATTCCCGCATCCGCATGGGCACCAAGGTGACCCGCCGCGACGCCCTGCATCTGGCGCTGATGTCCTCCGAAAACCGGATGGCCTCGGCACTGGCGCGTCACTATCCGGGCGGTCGCAGCGCCTTCGTGCGGGCCATGAACAACAAGGCCAGACAGCTGGGTATGCGTAATACCCACTTCTACGACTCCACCGGCCTCTCCACCCGCAACGTTTCCACCGCCCAGGATCTGGGCAAGCTGGCCGCCGCCGCCTATCGCCAGCCGCTGATCCGTCAGTTCACTCAGGATGAGAACCGGGAGATGCGCTTCAGCGCCCCCGCCTACAGCCTGATGTTCAACAACACCAACCCGCTGGTGAAAAACCCGGATTGGGACGTACGCCTCTCCAAGACCGGCTTCACTGACGAGGCAGGACGCTGTCTGGTGATGCGCGCCAAACCGGACAGCCGCGAGCTCGCCATCGTGCTGCTCAACTCGGTGGGCAAACGCACCCCCATCGGCGATGCCAACCGCATTCGCAAATGGTTAAAAAGCTGAGTCAATATCTCGACACAAAAGGATGCTGCGGCATCCTTTTTTATTGCCCGCAAAACGCCTCTGCAGGCCGCACAGGATATCCGCTCCCACATCCTGAGTGATGAACGGCACGGCATCTGCCGTTGCAACAGCAGGCATACAGCTCGCCTGCAGATAGAGGCAAAGGGTTGCACCGTTCAGAAGAACGCGGCGCAATAACAGAAGAGGTATAAAAGAGGACAAGAACAGACAGGCAGGCAGGCAGGAGGGTAACCCGGACGCCACAGCGAACACGGATCCACACGACAGGGGTAAATATCGCCCATAAAAAAACAGCCCCGACCGAAGTCGAGGCTGTCTGTATGGTGCGCCCGAGAGGATTCGAACCTCTGACCACCTGGTTCGTAGCCAGGTACTCTATCCAGCTGAGCTACGGGCG
>NZ_JAAKVA010000031.1:0-8368 GCF_049175415.1 Aeromonas sp. 600527
GGCGCCCACTTCGCTAGGAAGCTGGCTCATCAGTTCGGCGTGTTCCGCCGTGCTGGTAGGGGCGCATTATAGGGAGCGGCGCTGCGATGACAAGACTTTTTTTGAAGAAAATCACGAAAATTTCAAATTATTCAATTAGAAACAGCTTATTCAGTGTATATATACAATGTTATCCACAATCCGGTTATTTCACTCCCATTTTAGCGTCATTTATGTCGCCTTCAGTGACCTTGGGAATGCCATACTGGAGCCGATAACCTCTCCCGAGTGGTCCATGGTAGCGCCAATCAGGAAAGCTGGTTACCATGGAGGTGAATATAGTGTTGCACCTTTTTTGCTTTCATTTACAAAAGGTCTTTTAAGATGAATTTATCCAAGTTTCCCGTATATATGCAGGCCGCAATCCTTGCTCTGGTATTGGCAGTGGTTGGCTACCTGGTTGCCCAGGCCCTGCAGTTCTCTTTGAAAGCGGAAGTGATTTTTGCAGCAGGTCTGGCCATCGGCGGTTTCGTAGTACCGCTGTTCCTGAAGCGAACCTCGGCTAATGTCGCTGAGTCGATCGCCAATCAGGAGACTTGCACCTTATATGTAGGCAACCTGCCCTATCGCGCCAATGAGATTGCTGTGCGCGAGTTGTTTGCCGAACAGGGCCAGGTCATTTCCGTGCGGTTGATGAAAGACAAAGCAACTGGCAAGCGCAGAGGTTTCGGTTTCGTGGAGATGCCTGCCGCCGATGCCGCCAAGGCGATTGCCGCGTTGAATGACAAAGAGTACCAGCAGCGCACCCTCAAGGTACGTGAAGCGAATGACAAACGTGATAAAGAGGAGAGGGAAGGTAGCGAAGCTGACGCCTAACTGCTCGTCAGTACCTTACCTCTTCCAGTGATGACAGCCCCCATGCTTGCAAGGGGGCTGTCAGTTTTTGAGCCTCCCCATCCAGCCGGGTACAGTAAGCCCTGGCAATCACCTCTTCTATATGTACAGGCTGCACGGCAGAATGCCCGCCATTACTCAGCAACCAGGCCACCCGTTTGGCAACGGCACTGCCCGAGTCAACAAGCTGGCATTGCGGCATCAGTTGCCCAATCTCTTCATTGAGTAGCGGGAAGTGAGTGCAACCAAGCACCAGCGTGTCCGGCTTCTCTTCCCCCTCCAGCCAGTCGGCCAATACCTCGCGCAGCAGCGCCATATTGACCGGTAGGCCCGCCAGCTTGTGTTCGGCTTCTATGACCAGCTCGGTGGTGCCCTTGAGCAGCACCCGCTTGCCGGGAGCAAACTGGGCGATCAGTTCATGGGTATAGTCGCGGCTGACGGTGCCTGGAGTGGCCAGCAGACCGATACAACCGTTGCGAGTCTGTGCAGCGGCGGGCTTGATGGCTGGCACCACCCCCACCACGGGAATATCCAGAGCCTCACGCAAGGCCGGCAGCGTTATGGTGCTGGCCGTGTTGCAGGCAATCACCACCAGATCGATATGATGACGGGCCACCATGGTGGTCACCAAGCGGGTGCAGGCAGCAATCAGGGCGGGCTCGCTCAATTCACCATAGGGGAAGTTGGCGTTGTCGAAGCAGTAGAAATAGTTGTGTGCCGGCAGAACACGGCGGATCTCGCGGTAGATGGTCAGGCCACCCATACCGGAATCAAACACGAGAATATTGGCCACTTGAGCTCCCCTTTGGTGCAAGGCGGCGATCATACTCCCGCCTGCCGCCAATAGAAAAGGCCCTGCCAATGGCAGGGCCTCGGTTTTTCAAGGATGAACTGGAGAAAGCATCAGAAGCGGTAGTCGGCAGTTACTTTGAACTCGGTACCTGGTGATGCATAGCCTTTAGCGACTTCATAATTGCGATCAAACAAATTATCGATACGACCGCCCAATGTCAGCTGATTAGTAGCGGCGTAGGTAGCACCCAAGTTCACAAGGGTATACGGGCTCAACTCAACATTGCCTACATCGAGTCTTTCACCAACATATAGCACCTCTGTACTCCAGGTCATTTGACCTGTCGTGAAACTGGTCAGCCAGGTACCTTTGTGTTTCGCTCGACGCAAGAGTTGCTGATCATTCGTATTTTTGTCCTTGGCGCGTGTGTAGTCATAGTTGAAGTCATGATGTACAAGCCAAGTATCCAAACCAAGGGCCAACTCGATGCCTTCAATCTCGGCATCAGTATTGCCCTTGGTACAGGTGATATAACCTTTTTGGCACTGAATCAGGTTTTGGATTTGGTTACGATAGAAGTTTGCTGACCAGTCCCAACCGGTGTAACGACCGGAGAAATCCAGCTCCAAATTCTTGCTTTCTTCTGGTTGCAATGCCGGATTCTCATAACCCGGGTAGTAAAGATCCATAAAGGTAGGCGCTTTGAAGCCAGTACCGTAGCTCAGCCGTACATTGTGGTTCTCATCAAAATCCAGCCCACTTGCCGCAGACCAGGTATTGTGACGACCATATTGCTGGTTATCATCAGTGCGGCCGGAAAGTTCCCACAGCAGCGCCTGCCAACGGTAGCTTCCCACGGCAAACAATCCTTTATTGTCACGATCGGGGGCATTAAAGTTTTTGCCATAGCTCCGAGAGTCTGACTTCATCTCCTCACGCTGCCAATCTGCACCGCCTGTCAGGCTGACCCCTTCAATACCACTCCAGCTGTTGATCCAGGATAAACGTGTCAGACCTGTATGAATGGGTTGGCCAGTTTCTTCCCCATTACTCTCCAGCCAGTTCTTCAGCTTGTTTTCACCGTAACTGACTTCAAGTCGACTGATCAGATCCTTACCCTGGAACTTGAGACCACCGTCATATTGGAAAGCCTGTACTCGGCTCTGATCCGCAGACAGATAGGGGTCGTCCGTTTCTGTCAGATTGTCATAACCCTGAGCATTAAAATCAGCGCTCCATGCATCATTAAAAGCGTGGTTCAAACCGATTTGGCCATTGCGGCCGGAGAACCCATCCCGGTCAGGCTGCTGAGCATTGGCTACGACATCAAAACCGTCAGTACGCTCGTAGCCAATCAGCATGTTCATATCGGTTTTTTGGCCAAATGACTGAACTGTTCTTAGCTCGCCCTGACCATAGCCATTGCTGCCAGCACCACCTTTCAGATGTGTCTCGCTGCCATTCTTGGCGGATGTTTTGGTGATGAGGTTGATAACACCGCCGATGGCATCAGAACCATACACCGCAGCGCGCGGGCCACGGATATACTCGATGCGCTCGATATTGCCGAGGGGGATCTGGCTGAGATCCGGCGTACCGGCCACCATGGCCGCGATGGGACGCCCATTCATCAGCACCAGTGAATGGTTGGAGTTGGTACCACGTATGAACAGGCTGCTCATGTGACCTCTGCCACCCAGGGTAGTGATCTGCACGCCGGGCAGCGTCTTCAGCAACGCTGGCAAACTCTGCACCTGACGAGATTCGATCTCGGCGCGATCGATCACCACAACGGGCGCCAGCACCGAGCTAACCGGTTGTTCCACGCGGTTGGCTGTGATAACCAGAGTCGGATTGATAGGGATGGTGGTTTGGGCAAACGCCGCCGTCGGCAACAGGGCAGCCGCCAGAAATTTCTTCGACATGAGAGATCCTTAAGTTCGCGTAAGTATCTACTTCGTGGCCGGTTTCTCTCGGCCCGAAATACGAACTCTGGCAGGTCTTCGGGCTCGGGGGCTGATAGCCTACGGCGACGGCTTCCCGCCTGATGGCAGTGCCCTGATGTCGCTTCGTTCCCCCTTACCGCTGCGCGCCAGCTCCGGATTTTCACCGGATTCCCTATTAAGCATGATGCGCCAAAGCGGGAGGATTATAGGCAGAGCCAAGCTGGATGTATAGCCATCCAGATTTCTATTTCTTGCCAGCCAGCGCCGCCAGCCGCTGCTGGGCCCCCTCCATCACCGCCTGTACCCCGGGGTGGGAGAGATGGCGCCCTGCCGAGACCAGATAATAAGAGAGGGTAACGTCGGTGAGGGTCGCAATTCGCTCCACCCCGTAGAGGCGACCAATTTCGTCAGCCATCGCCAGCGGCGCCGGGAAGATCCCCATCCCCGCCTTGCCGAACGACTTCATCAGAGTGGAGTCATCAAACTGCCCCACCAGATGGGGATGAATGCCCTGCTGGCGATACCAGGCCAGCAGCCGATCGTGGGTAGCCGATTTCTCTCCGGGAATAAGCAACGGCAACCCCTCCAGCGAGGCGGGAAAGCCATCCCGCGCCCGCGCCGCCAGCTCGGGGCTGGCAAACAGCGCCAGCGGGCTGCGCCCCAGCTCGTGGTTGTAGCCGCGCACGCCACTGTCGGGGGGAAGCGGGCGATCGATCAGCACCATATCCAGCTTGTGGCGGGCCAGTTCACTGAACAGCTGCTCGGCCCGCTCCTCGTGACACACCAGCCGCAGCGGCGTTGCCAGCGCCATGGCGGGGGCCAGCAGCTCGAACGCCAGAGTACGGGGTACCGAATCGGCGATCCCCACCTGCATTGTCAACTCTTGACTGGCATGGCGCAGGGTGTGCTCCAGCTCGGCGCCGAGCGAGAAAATCGCCCCCGCCTGCTCCTGCGCCTGCCGTCCGGCAGCGGTCAGCACCAGACGCCGCCCCACCCGGTTGAACAGCGCCACCCCGAGGGACTGCTCCAGCTCTGCCACCTGACCGCTGATGGTCTGCGGCGTGAGATGCAGCTGTTCGGCGGCCTGCGTCACGCTGCCGCTGCGTGCCACATGCCAGAAGTAGTAGAGCTGTTTGTAGTTGAGCATGCCGTTCCCTATCAGTTTTTACCGAACAACCATCAGCAAGAATCTGATTTTATCGAAACATTGCAGGCTCTAGCATGCAACCATTATCTGAACTGCCCTGTGAACCATCATGCTGGACGTTGTTGTACTCTTCTTTCTGTTTGGTCTGCTGGCCGGTCTGGTGCGCTCCGAGCTCAAACTGCCTCCTGCCCTCTACGACACCCTCTCCCTCTTTCTGCTGCTGGCCATCGGCCTCAAGGGCGGCGTCGGTCTGGCCCAGCAATCCCTGCTGCCCCTGCTGCCGCAACTGGCGCTGGTGATCCTGCTGGGCGTAGTGCAGACCCTGCTCGGCTTTGCTGTGCTGCGCCTCAAGATGAACCGGGTCGATGCCGCCGCCACCGCCGCCCACTATGGTTCGGTCAGCGTCGCCACCTTTGCGGTCGGGGTGAACTGGCTCACCGAGCGGGGCATCAGCTTTGAATCCCAGCTCTCCATCTTCCTCGCGGTGATGGAGATCCCGGCCATTCTGGTGGGCATAGTGCTGGCCCGCGGCATCAGTCGCGAGACCCGCTGGCGCATGCTGGCCCACGAGACCTTCCTCGGCAAAGGGGTAACCCTGCTGCTCGGCGGTATGGCCATCGGCTATCTGGCCGGGCCGGATGGAATTGCTCCGCTCAAGCCGCTATTTGTCGACCTGTTCAAGGGGGCGCTGGCGCTGTTCCTGCTGGAGATGGGCCTGATCGTCGCCCGTCAGTGTCAGGATCTGCGCCGCCACGGCCTGTTCCTGCTCGGCTTCGCCCTGTTGATGCCGCTCGCTTCCGCGGGACTGGGATTGGCAGCTGGCCAGCTGATGGGCCTCTCTCTCGGCGGCCTGACCTTGCTGGCCACCCTGGCGGCGAGCGCCTCCTATATTGCCGTGCCGGCCACCATGCGCATCGCCGTGCCTCAGGCCAACCCGGGGCTATCCCTCAGCGCAGTGCTGGGGGTCACCTTCCCGTTCAACATCATGCTGGGGATCCCGCTCTACCACAGCTGGGCCCGCCACTTCACGGAGTAGCCACATGCAGACCGAGACCCGCACCCTGCTGACCGTCATCACGGAAGCCAATCTGGAGCCTACCCTGCTGCGCACCCTCACCCGCGAGGGGCTGCGCGGCTACACCATCACAGATGCCCGCGGCCGGGGGGATCATGGCGAGCGCAACGCCAGCTGGAGCGAGAGCGGCAACATCCGGCTGGAGGCCATCTGCAGCCGGGAGCAGGCGGAGCGGCTGCTGGCCCACCTGCAGAGTCGTTACTACCCCGATTACGCCATGATCGCCTTTCTGCAACCGGTCGAAATCGTGCGACCCGAGAAATTCTGAGCCGGCTTGTCGGCTCTTTTTGCCCACCAAAAGCAAACGTTTAACATTAAGGATTCAGAGAAAATGAACACCGCTCCCCTGATCGGCCTGGTAATGGGCTCCGACTCCGACTGGCCCGTGCTGCAGGCCGCCGCCCGCATCCTCAAGGAGCACGGCGTGCACTACGAGGCGCAGGTAGTCTCGGCCCATCGCACCCCGGATCTGCTGTTCGAGTATGCCGCCACTGCCCGCGAGCGCGGACTGCGCGCCATCATCGCCGGGGCCGGTGGCGCTGCCCATCTGCCGGGCATGGTCGCCGCCAAGACCACTCTTCCGGTGCTGGGGGTGCCCATCCCATCACGCCATCTCAAGGGAATGGACTCCCTGCTCTCCATCGTGCAGATGCCCAAAGGGGTGCCGGTCGCCACCTTCGCCATCGGCGAGGCGGGGGCCGCCAACGCCGCCCTGTTTGCGGTCTCTCTGCTCTCCGTTGCACAAGACGGCGATGCCTCTCGCTACCGGCAGCAGCTCGACGACTTCCGCACCCACGAGCGAGATCGGGTGCAGGCACTGCAACTGGAGGAGCCGACATGATCCTGCCACCCGCAACCCTCGGCATGCTGGGGGGCGGCCAGCTTGGCCGCTACTTCGTGATGGCCGCCCACCGCCTCGGCTACAAGGTGGTGGTGCTGGATCCCGATCCGGCCAGCATCGCCGGTGCCGCCGCCGATCACCATATTGTCGCCCCCTATGACGACCAGACCGCCCTGTACGAGCTGGCCAGCCGCTGCGAGGCCATCAGCTGCGAATTCGAAAATGTGCCCGCCGCCACCCTCGCCCTGCTCGAAAAACAAAAGCCGGTGCGACCGGCCGCCAGCGCTGTGCGCATCTGTCAGGATCGCCGCGAGGAGAAAGCCTTTCTGCGCGGGGCCAACATCCCGGTCGCCCCCTATCTGGCGCTACTGCCGGAAGAGCCCATCCCCGCACAGGCCAGCGAAATCTTCCCCGCCATTCTCAAGACGGCCCGCGAGGGGTACGACGGCAAGGGGCAATGGCAAGTGAGCGGTCTGGATGAGCTGGCGACGGTGTTGGCAGCCAGTGGTGTGCCCTGCGTGCTGGAAAAACGGCTGGCGCTGGAGGGGGAGTTTGCCCTGACCCTGGCGCGCAGCCCGAGCGGTGCCATCAGCGCCCTGCCTCTGGTGCAGAACTGGCACAGCGGCGGCATTCTGGACCAGACCCGCTCCCCGGCCAATGTGCCAACGCTGGAGAGCGAAGCCAAAGCAATAGCCGAACGGCTGATAGCAGCTCTCGATTACGTTGGGGTACTGACGGTGGAGTTCTTTCTGGTGGAAGGTAGACTGCTGGTCAACGAGCTGGCGCCCCGCCCCCACAACTCGGGTCACCCCAGCATCGACAACGCTGCATGCAGCCAGTTCGAGTTGCAGGTGCGCGCCCTGTGCGATCTGCCGCTGCCGGATCAGATCGCCGTGCGTCCCGCCCTGTTAATCAACCTGCTGGGTGATCTCTGGCAGAACGGCACACCCGACTGGGCTGCCCTACTGGCGCTGCCCGGCCTGCATCTGCACCTCTACGGCAAGGGCGAGCCACACCCCGGCCGCAAGATGGGCCATATCACGGTAACCGGTGACGACTGGTCAACGGTGGAGGAGACCTGCAGCAAGGCTCGTCAGCTGCTGGGACTCGCACCACCACGATAAATCGTATGAGATATGACTGACGATCGCGACATCCACCGTATGGGGTTCGGCCAGCAGCAAGATAAGTTACATGGCCAACCCCTCATCCGCCATCCTTGCCGTAGTGCGGTAGGTTCTAGAGCCGCAAGTTGCAACAGCGCTGGTGTAACAAGGTAGCGAGTACACTGCCAACGTATCAGGGAAGCCAGATGTCGTTACCGAACACCACAAACAACATCATCTAATTTCCGAGCAAAACAAGAATTCTATATCTATGACT
Source organism: Aeromonas sp. 600527 (assembly GCF_049175415.1). Lineage (NCBI taxonomy): Bacteria > Pseudomonadati > Pseudomonadota > Gammaproteobacteria > Aeromonadales > Aeromonadaceae > Aeromonas > Aeromonas sp. 600527. The sequence goes on from NZ_JAAKVA010000031.1 coordinate 8,059, forward strand.
AAAAGGAGAGAACACTGGGTCATATCCTGTGTCAGCGTATTCCGAACAGTGGGGCCCTGATTAAACTTTACAATTATCAGGTCGATAGATAAGAGCTCCCCGGCAGCGGGGTAACTTCGATATCCAGGAGATAATCATATGTCTCAGAAAGGAGTTCTGGTGGCACTACTGACTGCTTGCTACACGATGTCGGCTCAGGCCGACAAGCTAACCTCTCAGATCGCCTGGCCAGCCACCGCCAGCAAAAGTACCGGGATGGAAATCTCACTCACCCACCCGGGTCAACAACAGGTCAATTCCTCGTTCACAT
>NZ_JAAKVA010000032.1:0-1744 GCF_049175415.1 Aeromonas sp. 600527
CATAGGCATTAGACGTGCTTAAGAAGTCGATCTCTCCACGTTTCAGCGCCTCAATAGCTTCAGCGCGAGATGGTATATTTTTCACAACGATCTCGATACGCAACAAATGGCTCAACATTCCAACAATGTCAGCGGTAACTCCTTCGTATGCATTAGCGCGTAGTGTAATATCCATAGGAGGATTATCAGGCATTGGGACTCCGAGCACCAAGCGCCCCTTATTTCGCAACCAAAGCCATTCTTCCACATGTAATGGCAAAAAATTTTTATCAATATATTCACTGTCATTTCGCGAATACACATGCAAGAATGGCGACTCAACATGACTTGCTGAGGCAAAAAATGCGCATAATAAGGCCAGAGCGGCTACGTATGATGCTTTCATATTCACAGTAACTCTTGGCGCTTGGCCAGGCTAATCAGGTCAACCATATTGGTCACATTCAGTTTCTGCATCAACCGAGTTTTGTACGTACTGACTGTTTTTTCACTAAGCAACATACTCTCTGCAATTTGTTTGTTGGTATGCCCCTGACATATTTTCATTAAGACACTCATCTCTCTGTTAGATAGGGCTGAAAGGAGATCTTTCTTATCGACTGCATGAGCATTTCTAGCACCATGAATAACCTCTTGCGGGAAGTGAAGTTGACCTTTTTTAATTTTAATTAGTGCACTTTTTAGCAAAGAAAGATCATCCGTTTTGGATATAAAACCATTCGCTCCAGCTTGCAGACAGCGCACAATGGTATGATGTGTGGCTTGTGCAGAAAAAATTATTATTTTAATTTCCGGATCGATTTCTTTGATTCTTTTGATTACCTCAATACCATCCAGTCTGGGAATTACAATATCTAGGATGACTATGTCATGGGTATTTGTACGTGCAACCAAAACAGCATCTACGCCATTGTCAACCTCTGCAATAATATGATGATCGTCTTGCTGAAACAGGATGCGAATAGCCATCCTGATGGCTGGGTGATCATCCACTATCAATATTTTTCTCATATACTTTCCTGCAATGATACCACTTAACATTGCTTATATTAACTATAAAAACATCAAGCGTACCATATGGCGTTTTAATGTTGATAATGTGTTGCGTAATTTAGGTGAAAAATCATATCCCCGCACCTAATCGATAGTTATCTAATATTTTTATACTAAATCATCAATAACTTATAGAGCGATGTGTTCTTTTGAATCTCGATTTTTCATTCGCTAGTTCCCGAATGGCAACCACTCTCATCGGCCACCGTCAGAAGCACGCGCCATCTAGATAAAAAAATACCAAAGTTCATAAAAATCAAAAATATAATAAAATTAATAAACTGATAAGCGAATGAAAACGTTTCGTTTTAAGTTGCTGGTTACAGTCACATTTTGAGATTTTTCCTACACAGCATTCAATCGATCCAAACTGGCCTGACCGCTATCTTTGCTTTCTTTTTCTGGCGAAAAGATGAGCTGGTTGATGAAGCACTGCGCTTTGGCAACCGGCAAGGTTGCTTGGACGAACCTGTCCGGCAAGGTTGAAATGGAAGGCACCTTGGGTGCGTGAAATCAAACGGGTGGCAGCAAATGCCCCCATCAGAAAATGTGTAGGAAATATCAAGATGAAAAAGACTCTGATTGCGCTGACTGTTGCAGGACTGGGCTTTGCCGCCGCCGCTCAGGCCGCTGTGGAAGCCACTGCCACTGCCACCTGGAAGGCTACAGCCAAGAAAGACACTGTGTCTGA
>NZ_JAAKVA010000033.1:0-1525 GCF_049175415.1 Aeromonas sp. 600527
TCAAGAGCGAACCTTCTCCCGAAGTTACGGTTCTATTTTGCCTAGTTCCTTCACCCGAGTTCTCTCAAGCGCCTTGGTATTCTCTACCCGACCACCTGTGTCGGTTTGGGGTACGATGACTTGTAATCTGAAGCTTAGAGGCTTTTCCTGGAAGCAGGGCATCAATGGCTTCCACACCGTAGTGTGTTCGTCTCGTGTCTCAGTGTTGTGTCTCCGGATTTGCCTAGAAACACCACCTACGCACTTTCACCAGGACAACCGTCGCCTGGCCCACCTAGCCTTCTCCGTCCCCCCATCGCAATTACAAGTCGTGCAGGAATATTAACCTGCTTCCCATCGACTACGCCTTTCGGCCTCGCCTTAGGGGTCGACTCACCCTGCCCCGATTAACGTTGGACAGGAACCCTTGGTCTTCCGGCGAGGAGGCTTTTCACCCCCTTTATCGTTACTTACGTCAGCATTCGCACTTCTGATATCTCCAGCATACCTCTCGATACACCTTCGCAGACTTACAGAACGCTCCCCTACCACTCACGCTTAGCGTGAATCCGCGGCTTCGGTGCCTGGTTTGAGCCCCGTTACATCTTCCGCGCAGGCCGACTCGACTAGTGAGCTATTACGCTTTCTTTAAATGATGGCTGCTTCTAAGCCAACATCCTAGCTGTCTGAGCCTTCCCACATCGTTTCCCACTTAACCAGAACTTTGGGACCTTAGCCGGCGGTCTGGGTTGTTTCCCTCTTCACGACGGACGTTAGCACCCGCCGTGTGTCTCCCGGATATTACTTACTGGTATTCGGAGTTTGCATGGGGTTGGTAAGTCGGGATGACCCCCTAGCCCAAACAGTGCTCTACCCCCAGTAGTATTCGTCCGAGGCGCTACCTAAATAGCTTTCGGGGAGAACCAGCTATCTCCGAGTTTGATTGGCCTTTCACCCCCAGCCACAGGTCATCCCCTAACTTTGCAACGTTAGTGGGTTCGGTCCTCCAGTTGATGTTACTCAACCTTCAACCTGCCCATGGCTAGATCACCCGGTTTCGGGTCTACACCTTGCAACTAGACGCCCAGTTAAGACTCGGTTTCCCTACGGCTCCCCTATACGGTTAACCTCGCTACAAAATGTAAGTCGCTGACCCATTATACAAAAGGTACGCAGTCACCCCGAAGGGCTCCCACTGCTTGTACGTACACGGTTTCAGGTTCTATTTCACTCCCCTCACAGGGGTTCTTTTCGCCTTTCCCTCACGGTACTGGTTCACTATCGGTCAGTCAGGAGTATTTAGCCTTGGAGGATGGTCCCCCCATATTCAGACAGGATGTCACGTGTCCCGCCCTACTCGATTTCACATCAAGGTTGTTTTCGTGTACGGGGCTATCACCCTGTATCGCCGGCCTTTCCAGGACCGTTCCACTAACTTCCAAGATGCTTAAGGGCTAATCCCCGTTCGCTCGCCGCTACTGAGGGAATCTCGGTTGATTTCTTTTCCTCGGGGTACTTAGATGTTTCAGTTCTCCCGGTTCGCCTC
>NZ_JAAKVA010000036.1:0-1164 GCF_049175415.1 Aeromonas sp. 600527
GCGCAATCAGAGTCTTTTTCATCTTGATATTTCCTACACATTTTCTGATGGGGGCATTTGCTGCCACCCGTTTGATTCCACGCACCCAAGGTGCATTCCCTTTCCAGCTTGCAGGACTTGTTTGCCCAAGCAACTCTGCCGATTACCGAAGCGTGATGCCTCGCCAATCAGCTCATATTTTCGCCGACAAAGATACTGGACGGACCTGCCTGAATCGATTTAATGATGTGTAGGAAAAGTCCTAAAAGGTGGTTGTTGTATGCAACTTAAATGAGTGCTGACCTGACTGCTTTACAGATGGATTTGTTGCTCGCTATTTATTTGATTTATATGGTTTTTATGCTTTTATTTAAAATCAAATAGTCATTGTGATTTTTTATGGTGGATTGTATGAACTCGTCAGAGACAATGATATCGAGAGAAAGGAGCCAAAAGAAATCTGTTACGCATAACGCTATGATTTATATCGCTAAAATTGAGCATTGCAAGCTGGGAATGGCACTGAAATTAGCAAATGGTTTAAATGTGTAACATGTTATTAATATCTGGGTGCTATATGGTGCATATGCTGCATTTATAGTTAGTATGCGCAGCATCAAATTTTTAGTAGGTAGATATATGGCAAAAATATTGATAGTGGATGATCACCCAGCCATCAGGATGGCTGTTCGTATTCTGTTGCAGCAAGACGATCATCATATTGTCGCTGAGGTTGATAATGGCGTGGATGCTATTTTGGTTGCACGTACAAATAACCCTGACATAGTCATTCTAGATATAGGCATTCCTAAGCTAGATGGTGTTGAGGTTATTAAAAGACTTAAGGATATGGATGCTGAAATTAAAGTTGTAATATTATCTGCTCAAGCTACACATCATATTATGGTGCGCTGCTTGCAAGCTGGTGCAGATGGGTTTATATCAAAGTTAGATGATCTTTCTTTGCTGAAAAGTGTACTTGTTAAAATTGGTAAAGGCCAGCTGTGCTTCCCTAGAAATGTAATGGCCGGGGCGAGGTATGCTCATGAAGTTGATCGCGAAGATGTCTTATCTGTCCTCTCTGATAGAGAAATGAGTGTGTTAATGCAAATATGTCAGGGGCATACCAACAAACAAATTGCAGAGAGTATGTTGCTTAGTGAAAAAACAGTCAGTACGTACAAA
>NZ_JAAKVA010000037.1:0-1099 GCF_049175415.1 Aeromonas sp. 600527
TGGTCGTTGGAGCTGCCGTAACGGTCCCACGGGAACTGCAGCTTCACCCGGCCATGTTCGTCGCAGTAAATCTCCTCCCCCTCTGGCCCTACCACGATGGCGATTTGCGGGCCATCCACCATGGGCTTGTGGGGGGCCTCGGGGCTGCCGATGCGAGCGCGCCAGGTGGTGCTCGCCTTCACCACGCCAAATTCGTTGTGGTAGACGGTCGGGCCGCTGCCCCCCTCTTCCTCCAGCGCCTGCGGTTGTTCACCGGTATGGCAGATATGAACGATTTGCCAGTCGGTATTGAGGTTGCCATTGGGGTGTTCGGTCAGCGCGAAGCTTTGTCCCGGCAAGAGGGCTGCGCTGTTGGATTTGCCACTGCCCGCAACCGCGTCATTGCGCAGCGCATCGAGCCGGTGCTGGGCAAAGGCCTTGCCGCTGCCGTCCTGCTTGTAGCGACCCGGGTAGTCAAAATGCTGATAGGTATCGCGCTGATGCTCGAGATCGCTACCCTGCTTTTTGTGGGAGAGGCCATAAGCCGGCGTCTTGAAGCTGTAGTCCTTGAGCTCTACATCGCTTGGCCGTACCGCCTCACGGTAGTGGAACTGACGGACATAGGGACCTTGTTCCAGCGAGCGGTTGCCGAGGTTGAAGAAGAGCTCGGGGCCAGCGGTCAGGGCGGCCGCGTCATCGGCAAAGACGATACGATGTTTGCCCGCTTCAAACTCGTGGAAGTAGAAGAGCCCCTCTTCGGCGGCAAGGCGATTCACAAAATCGAGGTCGGTTTCGCGGTACTGCACGCAGTATTCCCGCTGGGCATGCTCGTTCTTGAGAGCAAAGGCATGATCGGTGATGCCGTGCTCCTGCAACAGGATGCTGAGGATTTCATCAGGCTTTTGCGCCTGAAAGATGCGGGAGTTCTGGCGCAGCCCCAGTCGCCACAGGGCCGGTTTCACCTCAATGCTGTAACGGGTACGGCGAAAGCCGCTGTCACCCTGTGCGAAGTCACTGACCACCCCGCACACCCGGCGCTGCAGCTCGCCGTTGTACCACACCATCAACTCACAGGGCTGGTCCAGCACGGCGCCAAAGTCGATGTCCGGTTGCTGGCTGG
>NZ_JAAKVA010000038.1:0-1066 GCF_049175415.1 Aeromonas sp. 600527
CTCGCCGTTGTACCACACCATCAACTCACAGGGCTGGTCCAGCACGGCGCCAAAGTCGATGTCCGGTTGCTGGCTGGCGACCTCAAGGTGGAGGTTAAAGGGACGGTTCAAGCCCTCATCCAGCTTGAAGCTTGCGACCGCAAAGGTGCTGTCAACCAGTGTGCCAACCTTGACGGTAAATTGTAATCCTGTGCTCTGTGCCATGACCTTGTTCCTTATCCTGCTTGCCCACTACCCGAACCAATCACCACACCACCGCAATCCACCGCAGTGCCAGTGACGGCGATGGGCTTGCCGTTCACCAGCACAGAACCCACACCACCGGCAATGCTGCGCGGGTGGGGTGGATTGTTGGGCTTGTCGTGGGGTGCTAACGGGTCACCCTGGCGGGCAACAGGCTTACCATCGAGGAACACGTCAGGACTGGCGGCTATCACCGGGGTCGGTGGAAAGCCGTCGTGGTCGGTGCCGATATCACCGAGCAGTGCAATGGAGGGACACATAATTCAAACCTCTTGTGTGCTTTGCCATCACTCAGCACCGAACGTCAGAACAGGGGGATGGCAAAACATAAAAGCCCCAGCCTGCGGGATTAATCAGGCTGGGGAAACATCTACGTGCTACGGAAACGGACCACGTGGACAGCACTTCTAGAGAACTAAAACAAAGAAAGGAAAACGAGCCGTTACGCCTCGATAGGCGCACGCCAGTCGTCAGCACCAGAGGTACCGGCAACGGTGTGCTCCCAGTCAATCTTGCGGTAAGCCATGGAGACCTGGATAAGCTGGGTGAAGTCAGACTTCGCCGGGTCCTGGCAGTGCGGCATCTGGCAGTCGATGTCAACGATGGTGGCATCGGTCAGAACGGTGGAGAAGAAGTGCTCCTGCTTGCCCTCAACGGAGGTGCGGTACCACTTCAGGGTCACTTTCGGCAGCATCTCGCCGGAAGCCAGCGCGTTGTACATCAGCGGTACGGCTTTGTTCAGGGCAACGGTGAACTTGAACGGCTTGTGGACACGCTGACCGGCAGGCTGACCGGATTGCGGGTCGGTCGGGACGGTGACAAC
>NZ_JAAKVA010000039.1:0-1054 GCF_049175415.1 Aeromonas sp. 600527
GGGCCTTGTTCGGCTTGGTCCGCAAAGGCCGTACCGGCAAACAAGGGGATGGCATTGGCACCACCTTGGTTGCAGTAGTCCGCCACGGCGGTGGTATCGAGCGCGGCATCAACGATGGCAAACAGTTGGCCGGGGTGTTGGCTACGCCACTCTTGAAATGTCATGCCTTACCTCCCTAGGCAAAGGGGCAGGGCTTCACCAACGGGGCCATGGATTCCATGCTCTTTTGAATCGCGCTCGCCGGGATAGTGGCTGGTGGTGCGGGTGGTACCTTGACCGCCCCCGGCAAGCCGGGCATTTGACCCGCCCAACCGGAGCCCGAGCCGGGACTGCCGCCAGAATTCATCTTGATAGTGGGACCGACCAGGGTGACGCCACTGGGGTCAACCTTCACAAAGCTGCCGCCGACTTTGAGGGTCAGCTCGGAGCCTGCTTCCAGCACAATCTTGTTACCAGCTTTGATGTGGACCTCTTGGCCAGCCTCAACCAGCAGCGACTGGGCCAGCTTTTGGTGCAGGGAAGCATCGACCGTCAGCGAATAGTCCGCCTTGATCTGGTCACGCTTCTCACCCTCCACCGTCAGGTGGTCGTTGGCCTTGATGCGGGTCACCCGCTCGTTGTCGATATCGCGGTGCTCGTCGTGCTTGATATGCCAGGCGGCGTCGTTCTCTATCAGCACGTTCAGGTCTTTCTGACCGTGGATGTAAATCTCTTCCTGCCCCGCCTGGTCTTCAAAGCGCAGCTCGTTAAAGCCCTCGCCCTTGTGGGTTTCGGTGCGCAGCACGGTGCGAGTCTTGTTGGCAGGTAGCTCATACGGCGGCCGGTTGGTAGCGTGGTAGGTACGCCCCGTCACGATGGGCTGGTCGGGGTCACCCTCCAGAAACGAGACAATCACCTCGTGGCCGATACGCGGGATGGCCATCATGCCGTATTGGCCGCCGGCCCAGCCTTGGGATACTCGTACCCAGCAGGAGCTCTGGTCGTTGGAGCTGCCGTAACGGTCCCACGGGAACTGCAGCTTCACCCGGCCATGTTCGTCGCAGTAAATCTCCTC
>NZ_JAAKVA010000040.1:0-974 GCF_049175415.1 Aeromonas sp. 600527
AGACAGCACTCCAGCTCCTCCAGTCCCACTGGTTTGAACAGGCAATCGTCCATGCCAGCCGCCAGTCCCTCGCTCACCTGCTCCTGACGGGCATCAGCCGTCAACCCCAAGATAAGGCAACGATGAGCCCCCCTATCCAATTCCAGAGATCTATATTGGCGAGTCAATTCAAAACCACTCATGCCGGGCATATTGAAGTCGGTGATCATTACGTCAAAGGGCACTTTAACAAGAAGATCCAACGCATCGGCACCCGACTCAACAGCCGTTGCATCATGCCCGAGATACGCCAACTGCTGACTGACCAGCAGCCGGTTAGTAGGGTGATCATCCACGATCATGACCCGTAGCTGACGGGTATAGCCCGTCATCGTGCCCAATGCCACTGGCGATGCAGGCTCGACTGCGCTGGCCAACGGCAACTTCATCTCGATACTGACACAAGTGCCGCGTCCGAGTTCACTCTCAAGCAACAGAGCCCCTCCCATCAACTCACAGAGCGAGCGGGAGATCATCAGACCGAGACCCGTGCCAGAACGCTGGATGTGCTCAGGCTGCCTCGCCTGACCAAAAGGCTGGAACAGCCTGGCTTGATCAGCGGGAGCAATGCCTATGCCCGTATCCCGAATAGCCAGCTGCAAAGTACACCAGCCGTCACTGGCTTTTGATTGCAACTCGACCCGCACCGATCCCTTATCCGTGTACTTTATGGCATTGCTGATAAGATTGGAGAGGATTTGTTTGTAGCAGATACTATCGACCAGAACCCAGCGAGGCTCACTGGCTGCGAGCTCCAGTTGCAAGTTCTTTTGTCTGGCCAGAGCGGTAAATACAGTGACGACCGAAGCCGTCAGCGCCACGATGTCATGGGATTCCGGCCTTAGTTCGAGCCGACCGGACTCTATCTTGGAAATATCCAGAATATCGCCAATCAGGCTCAACAGATCCTTGGCCGAACCATGGGCGATGGAGAG
>NZ_JAAKVA010000041.1:0-922 GCF_049175415.1 Aeromonas sp. 600527
GGAAATTTCATTGTTAATAAGTTTTACCAAGACAGTATTCAGTTATTAAAGCCACTATATCGAGATACTCATGGTTTTTCATTTTCTTTAGACAGGAGAAATCAACGACTAAAAAAGATTATAAATATTGCTTTAGAGGAGATACTAGACGGAAAACGTGAGGAAATTGCAAAGCGTTGGAATGGAGGTGGACTTTCTATCAGCGCGCGTAAGGTTGAGTTAAGTAACGAGCAGTGGAACTGGCTAGGTAAACAAAAAAAAATAAAAATTGGCGTTAATGATGGTGTTCCTCCGCTTAGCTTTCTAGATGTAAATAACACCTTGCATGGGGTTGTTGCTGACTTGCTGCAAGTTCTGCGGGCGAAACTGGGTGTTGAAATAGAGATTGTACCGGTTAAGACGACTACACAGATGCTAAAGCTGCTTGACGAGCGTCAGGTAGACATAGCGGTATTGAGCCCATCGGACGCACGTAGAAGTAGTTATTTGTTTAGCCGCGCCTTTGTACCGGATCCTTTAGCTTATGTTGTAGGAGTCAGTCACGAGGCAACGGTGCCGGAGACGTTACTTAAAACCGGTACGGTTGCGATGGTAAAGGATTTTATTTCCGAACAGGCGATTGAGGAAGAGTATGGCCAGTTGAAGGCCAAGCAGTTCGATCGCATCGAAGATGCATTGCGTTGTGTGGCAAGCAAGCTTTGTGATGTGACCGTGCTTCCATTGCGAGTTGCCAAGTACTACATAAATAGCAAGTTTCAGGACAGCCTGTTCATTACGGGTGAACTTTTTGAATCTATTCCAATAAGCGCAGCTTTTGCTGTTCCCCCGGAGCGCCGGATTTTAAGGGACATCCTGGATCAAGTGATAGCCATGATTCCGCCGGATGAGCTGGAGGGCCTTTCCAATCGCTGGCGCGTCAGTA
>NZ_JAAKVA010000042.1:0-800 GCF_049175415.1 Aeromonas sp. 600527
ATTCATGACTGGGGTGAAGTCGTAACAAGGTAACCCTAGGGGAACCTGGGGTTGGATCACCTCCTTACCTTAAGATGACGAAGTTGTTGAGTGTTCACACAGATTGCCTTGATTCAAGTTTAGAGACAGTACACGAAGTGGGTCTGTAGCTCAGGTGGTTAGAGCGCACCCCTGATAAGGGTGAGGTCGGTGGTTCGAGTCCACTCAGACCCACCACTTCGTTCCCGATTATGGGGCTATAGCTCAGCTGGGAGAGCGCCTGCTTTGCACGCAGGAGGTCTGCGGTTCGATCCCGCATAGCTCCACCATAATCGGTACTGAATTTTGCGAGAAGCAAAAGCCATGAGTTGAACCAAATGTTCAATCTATGTCTTTGACTTCTTTATGAAGTTTGCTCTTTAACAATCTGGAAAGCTGATTTAAAAAGTAGTTCTCAAACATTTGTTACAAGTGCTTTGGAAACTTCTTGGCGAAAACCAAATTTTATTTGGTCCTTGTTGTACGACAACAGGCTGTGCCGGTTTCACCGACACTTCTTGGGGTTGTATGGTTAAGTGACTAAGCGTACATGGTGGATGCCTTGGCAGTCAGAGGCGATGAAGGACGTACTAACCTGCGATAAGCTGTGAGAAGTCGGTAAGAGACGCTATTACTCACAGATTTCCGAATGGGGAAACCCACCCAAGATAACTTGGGTATCGTTACATGAATACATAGTGTAACGAGGCGAACCGGGAGAACTGAAACATCTAAGTACCCCGAGGAAAAGAAATCAACCGAGATTCCCTCAGTAGCGGCGA
>NZ_JAAKVA010000043.1:0-774 GCF_049175415.1 Aeromonas sp. 600527
GAGCCACCGGCCAGAATAATGCCTTTACGTTTGGTCATGATGCTTGTTTCTTATTTTTAAATTGCAAAAGAAAAGGGTGGCTTGCGGCCACACCTTTCTGTTTTATCCCTGCCAGCCAGAGAGGCGTTCAACACATCTCTGGCCAGTGATTTACTTACCGAGGATCTCGGTCAACATCCGCTCCACACCGACGGTCCACTCCGGAAGCACCAAATCGAAGGTGCGCTGAAATTTGCCAGTATCAAGGCGGGAGTTATGGGGGCGTTTGGCCGGGGTCGGGAAGGCACTGGTCGGCACCGCATTGAGCTGCGTCACCGCCAGTTCAACACCGGCCTCTCTGGCTTTGGCAAACACCAGCTGGGCGTAGTCAAACCAGGTGGTGGTGCCGGAGGCAATCAGATGGTACAGCCCGGCGACCTCGGGGTTGCGCTGCGCCACGCGGATCGCATGAGCGGTGCAATCAGCCAGCAACTCGGCGCCGGTCGGAGCGCCAAACTGGTCATTGATGACTGACATCTCGCTACGCTCTTTGCCAAAGCGCAGCATGGTCTTGGCAAAGTTGGCACCCCGAGCGGCATAGACCCAGCTAGTGCGAAAAATCAGGTGACGGGAACAAAGCGCGGCCCCTTGCTCACCCGCCAGCTTGGTTTCGCCATAGACGTTGAGCGGAGCGGTGGCATCGGTTTCCACCCAGGGGCGCTCACCGCTGCCATCGAACACATAGTCGGTGGAGTAATGCACCAGCCAGGCACCCAAGGCTTCCGCTTCTTTGGC
>NZ_JAAKVA010000044.1:0-623 GCF_049175415.1 Aeromonas sp. 600527
TGGCTACTGCCCGACCCAGCTCCTGAGTTTATTGCGGCTCACCCGCAACTGGGGGGCGTCTACGTCACAAGCGATGCGGCTATCGATGTCGTCCAGCAGCACTGGCAAAGCCTGATAGAGGTGGCTTGTGAAGGTGAGGTGATGTGGCTGCGTTATGCCGATAACCGGGTCTTTCCCAAGATACTGGCCACCATGAGCCAGCAGGAACTCGATGATGTCCTGGGGCCCTGCTCAAGCCTGTGGGCCACCGACAGTGTGTGGCAACGCACGCCTGATAACGAATTCACTCCCCGCCAAGCCCCCTGGTTTCGCATTCAGCCTCACCATCTGGCGCCACTCTATGACGAAAACCGTCACGCCTACATCCTCTCTCGCCACTTTTGGCAACGGATGGAGGATATGATGGCGCGTCATCCCAATCCGGAAGCCGCCATTACCACCGTCCTCAAGCAGGCCAATCAAGCAGGGCTGGCAGGTGACGTCCTTGATGGCGTGGTGGCAGGTGCACTCACGCTACAGGCAAGCATGGCGCTGGATGCCATCAGAGCGCCGTTGATGCTGACCGATGACGAAATGGCTCAGGTGAATAACTGGCTGAACAAACACCCTGACTTGATAGGAGC
>NZ_JAAKVA010000045.1:0-573 GCF_049175415.1 Aeromonas sp. 600527
TGTTAAAGAGCGACGCAGCTTTTGCTGCTGCGGGAGTGGCATTCTACTCAACCGCCTTCTCGAGTCAAGCCTTATTTGCAAAGGCTTTTCGAGGTTACCGACCCGGTTGTTTGCGTTGCCGCTTGCCGTGTCGATGGAGGCGCATTATAGGGAGTGAATTCGTTCTGGCAACCCCTCTCCTGCAATAAAATTGCAAAAAAGGGCACTTTTTTAGTTATTCATCTCCAGCCACAGCTTTTATACAAACTTATCCACAGAAATAGCCTTCCGGTTGTTAGAATGGCCGAAAACAAGGAGGCCAAGATGGACTTACGACTGAGACCTTACAAGGGAAAACGCCCGCAATTGGGCAAGCGGGTATATGTAGACCCCTGCGCGACATTGGTGGGCGATATCGAGCTAGCCGACGATACTCGAATGAAATGAACAGACAATTCACCATTTCGCCAGGTTCAGGAACAACTCTTACTTCCTACATAGAAGAAGTTGAATAATGAGTTGAGGCAGTTGAGGCAGTTGAGGCAGTTGAGGCAGTTGAGGCAGTTGAGGCAGTTGAGGCAGTTGAGGCAGTTG